>JBQCIQ010000140.1:0-3919 GCA_051953595.1 Conexibacter sp.
CGATCTCCGAAGAGATCAGCTCACCGGCAATCGACCCCGCCAGCACGGGGTCGGCCTCAGCCGCTTCTCGGAGCTCCTCGAACCGGGGCCCCATGCTCAGCGAGGCTGGATCGAGCAGCGCGAACTCCTCCTCGAGGCCGACCGTGCCGTCGGCGGCGCCGGCGAACCGCTCGTGCGCGTCGTCGAAGCTCACGTGAGGTAGAAGTACAGCGCGTAGAGCAGATCGACCGCGGGGCTGGAGGTGTGGACGGTGACCTCCGGCGGGACCTGCAGCAGCGCCTCGGAGTAGTTGAAGATGATCTTCACCCCCGCGGCGACGAGGTCGTCCGCGAGCGCCTGCGCGGCGGCCGTCGGGACGGCGAGGACGCCGACGACGATGTCCGCCTCGTCGACGACCTGCGCGAGGTCGTCGGTGCTGCGGACCGCCTGCGATCCGACCTGCTCGCCGACCTTCGCCGGATCCTTGTCGAAGATCGCGACGACGCGGAAGCCGTGGTCGGCGAAGATGTCCGAGGAGGCGATCGCGCGGCCGAGGTGGCCGGCGCCGAACAGCGCGATGTTGTGCTGACCGCTCGTGCGCAGGATCTTGCGGATCTGCGAGACGAGCGAGTCGACGTTGTAGCCGACGCCGCGCTTGCCGAACTTGCCGAAGCCGGACAGGTCGCGGCGGATCTGCGTCGAGTTGACGTGCGTGTAGTCCGACAGCTCCTGGGAGGAGATCGTCTCCTTGCCCATTTTCTTCGCCTGCGTGAGCACCTGCAGGTAGCGCGACAGCCGCGCGGCGACGCCGAGGGTGAGGCGGTCCCCGACCTTCTCCAGGCCGGTCTCGGCGTCGTGCTCGATCGTGGAGCTCATCCCGCCCCCACTGTACCTCGGCCCTCGCCGCGCAGGCGGCGTCGCAGCTCCCCCTCGTCGACGAAGAAGTCGAACAGCTCCTCGCCGTCGAGCGCGATCACCGGAATCCGCTCCAGATACGCCTTGAAGAGCGCGTCGTCCTGCTCGATGTCGCGCTCGACGAGCTCGAACGGGATCTCGGCCCGCACCCGTTCGAGCACCGCACGGGCGTCGTCGCACAGGTGGCAGCCCGGCTTGCCGTAGACGACGACCTGGGGCATCGCGCCCCAGCGTAGCTTCAGGCGTGCGCGATCGTCTCGCGCGCGAGCCGCTGGAGGGCGCGGAGGTAGTCCAAGTGGACCTCCCACTCCGGCGCAGTGGCCGGAGCGGTCGCCATCCGGACGGTGTCCTCGTGCGCGTCAGCGAGCTCTTCGACGAGCGGAACGAGCCAGTTCAGGGTGCTGGGAGCTGGAATCGTTTTCACAAGTGTCACCGTAATCGTTTCCAGCGTCCTGTCAAGCGGCTCGGCGCACGGCCGCTGTCGACAAACACGCGAGTCCAGCCGACGCGTCAGGCTGGCGTCACAGGCCCCGCTCGCCCGACGCATACGCATCGAGCGCGGCGTAGTCGGGGAACGGCAGCGCGGGCAGGTGGCGCGCCGCGGAGGCGATCATCGCGGCGTTGTCGGTGCAGAGCTTGATCGGTGGCACGTCGATCTCGACGCCGAGGCCGCGCATCCGCTCCCGCAGCGGGCCGTTGGCGGCGACGCCCCCGCCGAGCGCGAGCCGCGCCACGCCTGTCTTCTCCAGCGCGCGCTCGACCCGCCGCGCCAGCGTCTCGACGATCGCGCGCTGGTAGGCGGCGGCGAGATCCGCGCGGCGGCGCTGCGCCTCCTCCTCCCCCAGCTCTCTGAGCTTGTAGAGCAGCGCGGTCTTCAGCCCGCTGAAGGAGAAGTCGAGGCCGGGGACCTGCTGTGCGGTCGGGAACGCGAACGCCTCCGGATCGCCGTCCTCGGCCAGCCGCTGCAGCGCCGGCCCGCCCGGGTAGCCGAGCCCGAGCATGCGCGCGCCCTTGTCGAACGCCTCCCCCGCCGCGTCGTCGTGCGTCGCCCCCAGCACCTCCCAGTCCCGGCCGTGGTCGCGCACGTGCGCGAGCAGCGTGTGGCCGCCGGAGGCGATCAGGATCAGGAACGGCGGCTCGAACTCGCTCGGCTTGAGGAACGACGCGGCGACGTGGCCGTGCAGGTGGTCGACGGGGATCAGCGGCAGCCGATGCGCCGCAGCCAGCGCCTTCGCGGTGCTGACGCCCACCAGCAGCGCGCCGACGAGGCCGGGCCCCTGCGTGACGGCGATCGCGTCCAGCTCCGGCAGCGACGCCCCCGCCTGCGCGAGCGCGTCGTCGACGACCGCGCCGACCAGCTCCAGGTGGTGGCGCGAGGCGACCTCCGGCACGACGCCGCCGTAGCGGTCGTGGATCCCCTGCGAGGAGATCACGTTTGAGCGGATCTCGCCGTCCTGCGTGACGACCGCGGCGCAGGTGTCGTCGCAGCTCGTCTCGATCGCGAGGATCACGCGGCGCCGCTGCCCACGTTCGGGACGTCGTCGAGGCTGCCGTTCAGCGTCGCACGCGTGCGCCACATGATCAGGGCGTCCTCGCCGTTGTCCTGGTAGTAGCGCGGCCGTGTGCCCGCCGAGCGGAAGCCGAACTGCTCGTAGAGCCTGATCGCGTCGCGGTTCGTCGGGCGCACCTCCAGCGTCAGCTGACAGTCGCCGCTGCCGTCGTCGATCCGCTCAAGCAGCCCGTTCAGCAGCGCCGTCGCGATCCCCTGCCGGCGCAGATTCGGGTCGACAGCGATGTTCATCAGGTGCCAGACGGTGTCGTAGCGCGAGCAGATCAGGTGGCCGACGACGGTCCCGTCGCGCACGGCCGCGAGGCAGACGCCGGAGGGCTTCGACAGCTCCAGCACGAACATCGCCAGCGACCAGGGCGTCGGGAAGGCGCGCCGCTCGACCGCGATCACCTGCGGCAGGTCCGAGTAGGAGAGACGGCGGATCTGGAGCGTCGTCGAAGCGGTCACGATTCCTCAGCGCGCCGTCTGCGGAGCGCCAGCTCGGCGTCCGGCAGGCGCAGGTAGGCCGGGAGGACTGCGTCCGGGGCCGTGGGTTCCATACCCGCCGCGAGCCGCGCGTGCACCGCCGCATCGACGCGATGGGCCGCGGAATCGTCCGTCGGAACGCCGACGCCGGCCGCCTCCAGCACGGCCCTGAACTGTACCGCCCCATCTCCGACGGCCAGCGTGCCTGCAGGCAGCGCTGCGGCCGCCGTCACGAGCGCGTCTGGCGCGAGCGCGGCGGGCGCCAGCAGCTCCTCCTCGCCGGCCCAGGCGGCCGCGAATGCCTCGCCGCGGCGGGCGTCGAGCACGGCGAGGACGGCGGGCGGGGCGGCGGTGGCTGCGGCCGCCGCGCCGGCCGCGAGCGAGCGCAGCGTCGAGACGCCGACGAGCGGCAGCGCGTGGGCGTGTGCGAGGGCGCGGGCCGTCGCCACGCCGATGCGCAGGCCGGTGAACGTCCCCGGTCCGACGCCGACCGCGATGCGGTCGAGCTGCGCGAAGCCGATCCCCGCCTCGTCGAGCAGCGCCAGCGCCAGCGGCAGCAGCTCGCCGACGTGACCGGGGCGCTCGCCGGGGGCCGGTTCGTGACGCCGTGTGAGCAGGTTCTCATCCGCGAGCGCCAGCGCGACGGTCGTCGCGGGCGTCGCCGTGTCGAACGCGAGCAGCCGCATCGCCCGGCATCGTCGCGCAACCGGCGGCTGCGTGACGCGCCGACGGGCCGGGCTTCGTGGCGCGTCCGCGATCGGACGACGCCCAGACGGATTTCCGCAAAGAGCGGAGATGGGTCGGCGCGCGGCGCGCCGTGACCTCCGACGCATCGCGTAGGGTGCCGCCCCGATGACGGCGAGCCTGCCCCCGTTCGGCACGACGTCCAGCCCCCCGATTCGTTCCGTCGCAGGCAGTTTCGCGGCGGTTCTGCTGGCCCTCGTCTGCCTCTTCGCGACCGTTCCCGCGGCCCGCGCCGCCACGGCGCAC
>JBQCIQ010000141.1:0-6904 GCA_051953595.1 Conexibacter sp.
GTTGCGGTTGTCCTCGCCGGCCTGGTTGGCATCGCCGAAGGCGACCTCGTCGACGCGGTCTGGGTCGAGACCGCGCTCCTGCAGCGTCTTGACGACATGGGCCGCGAGATCATCCGGCCGCACGCCCGCGAGCGCGCCGCCGTAGCGGCCGAACGGCGTGCGGATCGCATCGAGGACGTAGGCGTCGGTGATGGGGCGCTGCGGCACGGCCGGACACGGTAGCGACGTGGGTACGCTCCACGCGGAGGCTCCCGACCCGTGACGCCCGAGACCCGCTACGCCCGCGCCGGCGACGTCCACATCGCCTACCAGGTTGCCGGCAGCGGCCCGGTCGACCTCGTCTACGTCCCGCCGCAGCTCCAGCAGGTCGAGCACCTGTGGGCCGAGCCGCGCATCGCCGCCTTCTTCGAGCGGCTGGCGCGCTTCAGCCGCCTGATCCTGTTCGACCGCCGCGGCACCGGCCTGTCCGATCCGATCGCCTCGACCACGACGCTCGAGGATCAGATGGAGGACGTCAGCGCCGTGCTCGACGCGGTCGGCTCCGAGCAGGCCGCGCTGTTCGCGCAGTCGGAGGGCGCGGCGATGGCGGCGCTGTACGCGGCGACGCATCCCGAGCGCACGCGGGCGCTCGTGCTGTACGCCGGGATGGCGCGCGTCACCGCCGCGCCCGGATACGAGTGGCCCGGCACGCCGCAGGAGCGCGAGCGGCGGCTGGAGGAGATCTTCGCCGCCTGGGGCACCGGCGAGCGGCTTGCGCTGATCGCTCCGAGCGTCGCCGACGACGCGGCGCTGCGCAGGTGGTTCGCGCGGCTTGAGCGGCTGGCGGCGAGCCCGGGGCAGCTGCGGCTGCTGATCGACATCGCCGGCGAGATGGACGTGCGCGACGTGCTGCCGTCGATCGCCGCGCCAACGCTGGTGCTGCACCGGCGCGAGGATCCGATCATCGACGTGCGCCACTCGCGCTACATCGCCGCCCACATCCCCGGTGCGCAGTACGTCGAGCTGGAGGGGCGCGACAACCTGCTGGTCGTCGGCGACGGCGACCGCATCCTCGCCGAGGTCGAGCGCTTCCTGACCGGTACGCACACGCCGCCGGAGCCCGACCGCGTCCTGGCGACCGTCATGTTCACCGACATCGTCGGCTCGACCGAGACGGCTGCGCGCCTCGGCGATCGCGCCTGGCGCGACCTGCTCGCGCGTCACGACGAGCTGAGCCGGGCGCAGCTCGCCCGCTTCCGCGGACGCGCGGTCAAGTCGCTCGGGGACGGCTGGCTGGCGACCTTCGACGGGCCGGCGCGCGCGATCCGCTGCGCGCTGGAGCTGCGCGAAGCGGTGCGCGAGCTGGGCGTCGAGCTGCGCGCCGGTCTGCACACGGGCGAGTGCGAGGCGATCGGCGACGACGTCGGCGGCCTCGCGGTGCACATCGGCGCGCGCGTCGGGGCGCTTGCCGCGCCGCGCGAGGTGCTCGTCTCGAACACCGTCAAGGACCTCGTCGTCGGCTCCGGCATCGACTTCGCCGACCGCGGCGAGCACGCGCTCAAGGGCGTGCCGGGGACGTGGCGCTTGTGGGCGGCGGGCGCCGATCGGCCGTAGCAGCATGGCGCGCATCCGCTTGACACGGAGCCATACAAGTTTCTAGTGTCACAAGCGAGTGCAAGCTGGGTGTTTGCGCTTGGGCGAGTGTTCGCCTGAAGCACGGGGGAGAGAACGCGGCACGTCTCGGGCCTTGGACCGGTCCGCCGAGCGCCACTGCGTCGCTGCCCTTGCGTGAGGGTGTTGCACCCGTCGCCAGTTCGATGTCCGCGCGCTCGCGCGCGGAGAAAGGCAGAGAGACCATGAGATCACGCAAGCTCACCCTTGCGGGAGCTGTGCTGCTCGTCACGTTGGCCGTGCTCGGCTGGGCGGGAAGCGCTCAGGCCGCATTTCCGAACGCCTCGGGGTGCACGCAGGATCCGGCAGTCCTCGAACAGGCATGCCTCGACATCCAGGCACGCAGCGGCAACCTCGACATAAAGGGCTTCGACGTGCCGTTGCACGAATCGCTTGAGATCCGCGGCACGATAGACACCAGAACAGAACCGCTCACGTTCATACCTGCGGCCGGCACGAACGGCTTCTTCGCCAGAGCGGTCCCCGTGCCGGGCGGGATCTTCGGCATAGAATGGCTGCCGGGGAACAGCGTCCTAGCGATCACCGAGCTGGCCGGGTCGGCGTCGGACATCAGAATCAACCTGATACCGCCGACGATCAGGCTCCCGATCAAGGTGCGGCTCGTGAACCTGCTGCTCGGCATGGACTGCCACATCGGCACGAACAGGAACCCCGTCGTGCTGACGCTCAACACCACGAGACTCGGCACGCCTTCATTCCCCCAGGAAGACGAAATATTCATCACGGGCAATGTGAACGCTGAAAGCACGTTCGCCGTCCCGGGCGCGACTGAATGCGGTCTCGGCCTCGGGCTGATCAACTCGCTCGTCAATGCCAGGCTGCAACTGCCGTCGGCGAGCGGCAACAACTCGATCACGATCACAAACGACATCGGGCTCTTCAAGCCGTAGGTCTCGACAGATGCAGCGGCTCCCAGAGGGGGCCGCTGCCCGTCGCCTCTTCTCCACGCAGCGACTTGACATCACGACACACTATTTTCTAGTGTCAGCGTGTGCGATCCCTAGGGTCGTACGCAGGCGGGTTCCTTTACCGCCGATGGGGGAGGTGCTGCGCGCGTCGTCGCCGGCGACACACGCGCGTTGACGCGCTCGCATCGTGGGCGGGCTGGACGCGCCGATCGTCAAGCGTCCGCGCGTGGCGCGGAGAAAGGCAGAGAGACATGAGGTCACGCAAGCTCACCCTTGCGTTGGTCGGGGTGCTCGCCGCGATGGCAGCGCTCGCCGCAGCGGCGGGCGCGCAGGCGGCGTTCCCCAACTTCAGCGGCTGCACCGCCACGGAAGAATCGACGTCGCGTTGCATCGACATCCAGAACCGCAGCGCGAACTTCAACATAAAGGGCTTCAACGTCCCGCTCGGCGAATCGCTCGAGATCCGCGGCATGATCACCCAGAACCCCACCACCGGGGCGATCACGTTCACGCCGCCGACGGGTACGAACGGCTTCTTCGCCAGAGCGGTCCCCGTGCCCGGCGGGATCTTCGGCATAGAATGGCTGCCGGGGAACAGCGTCCTAGCGATCACCGAGCTCGCCGGCTCGTCGTCGCAGATCGGGATCAACATAGAAACGCTGGAAATCACCCTCCCGATAAAGGTTCGCCTCGTGAACGTGCTGCTCGGGATGGACTGTCACATCGGCACGAACAGCAACCCCGTCAGGCTCAGGCTCATCACGGGCACGACGAGCCCGCCGCCGCCGAATACGCCGATCACGGGGAGACGCGGAGAAATATCGTTCACGGAAAGAGCGATCATCTTCAGAGGGAACGTGAACGTCGAAAACTCGTTCGCGATCCCCGGCGCGACCGAATGTGGGCTCGGGCTCGGCCTCATCAACTCGCTCGTCAACCTGAGGCTCCAGCTGCCCTCCGCCGCCGGCAACAACACGATGTCCATCGTCAACGACGTCGCGCTCGGGCTGCCCTAACTCGATCCGAGGCGTGATCCATCGCCCGGCCCCTGCGCGTGCGGGGGCCGGGCGTTGCTTTCCATCTGCAGATGGTGGTCTTCCGTCCGTGGACGGTGGAGCGGTGCGGAGCGTGGGGCGAACATCTGTTCGCCTTGATCGTCTGCGTCCTGCTTCCCCGCTTCGAGCTCACCGTCGCCGCCGGCGACCGCGAGGAGCTGCTGCGCGAGCCTGCCGTGCTGGCACCCGAGCCCGGTCGGGAGGCCCGCGTGGGCGAGGCCTCTCCGGCGGCGGAGGCGTTCGGCATCCATGCCGGGATGACGCTCGGCGAAGCGCTCTCCCGCTGTCCGTCGCTGCGGCTCGTCCCGCCCGACCCCGCGGGAGTGGCGGACCGCTGGGAGCGGCTGCTGGTGCGGCTGGAGGCGATCGGCGCCGGGGTCGAGCCGGAGCGCCCCGGGCTCGCGTGCTTCGCGGCGCGCGGCCTGCTGCGCATGCACGGCGGCTCGCTCGAGCGCGTGCTGGCGGCCGCCCGCCATGCGCTGCGCCAGCCGGCGAGGCTCGGCGTCGGGCCCTCGCGCTTCTGCGCCCTCGCCGCGGCGTCGCGCGCCCGCGTGCGCCGGCCGCAGGTCGTCCCCGGCGGCGAGGCCGAGGCGGCCGCCTACCTCGCGACGCAGCCGGTTGCGCTGCTGCGCGGACGGCACGAGACGGCCGTGCTGCCGGAGTCGCTTGAGCGGCTTGGGATCGCAACGCTCGGCGAGCTGGCCGCGCTGCCGCGGGCGGCGGTGGCCGACCGCTTCGGCGCCGCCGGACTGCTGGCACACGAGCTGGCTTGCGGGCGCGACGGGAGGCTCGCGCCGCGCCGGCCGCCGGAGCGCCTGGCGGAGGAGCTGGAGCTGCCGGAGGCGCTTTCCGGCGTCCAGCTCGATCGCGCGCTGCAGCTGCTCGTCGACCGCCTGCTCGCGCGGCGCGAGCGGCGCGGACGCACGCTGCGCACGGTCGTGCTGTCGGCCACGCTCGTGGAGGGCGGCACGTGGCGGGATCGCGTCCCGTTCCGCGAAGCGCTCGCCGACGCCCAGCGGATGCGGCTCGCGCTCGCGCAGCGGCTGCAGCTGCTGCCCGCGCCGGCGGAGCGGCTGCGGCTCGCCGTCGAGCGCTTCGGACCGCCTGCGAGCGATCAGCGCTCGCTGCTCGACGAAGCCGCCGCCGTGCGCCGCTCGCGCCTGCGCGAGGCGGTCCGGCAGGCGCGCGCGGCGGCGGGGCCCGACGCCGCGCTGCGCGTACTGGCGATCGAGGCGGAGTCCCGCGTGCCCGAGCGCCGCGTCGTGCTGACGCCGTTCGAGTGAGGCGGGTCGTGTCGACGCACCGCGCCGCTCGCGCTGTCGGATCGACCGCGGCCGGCCGCGCGCACCGTCTCGCGCAGCCGCGCCGCGCGCGCGTCGAGGCCGAACCGCTCGACGGCCGTCCGCGCGCCGTCGACGGTCGCGCCGTCGACGCGGTGCGCGAGTCGTGGCTGGTCGAGGACCGCTGGTGGAACGGCAGCCCGATCCGCCGCCGCTACTGGGAGGTCGTCACGACCTGCGGTCGCAACGTCGTCGTCTTCCACGACCTGCGCGGCGGGGGGTGGTTCGCGCAGCGTTGAAAGAGCGGTGATTCAACCTCCGGGCGGTAGCCAACATAGATGTGGCAGACGAACATGTGTTCGTGTCCTATGTGGAGCTGCACGCGCATTCGGCCTTCTCGTTCCTGGACGGCGCTTCGCTGCCGGACGAGCAGGCGTGCGCGGCCGCCGAGCTGGGGCACGAGGCGCTTGCGCTCACCGACCACGACAACGTCTGCGGTGCGATGGAGCACGCGCAGGCGTGCAAGGCGGTCGGGCTGCGCGCGCTGCACGGCGCCGAGCAGACGCTCGACGACGGCCGCCACCTGACGCTGCTCGTCGAGGACGAGCGCGGGTGGCGCAACCTCTGTCGGCTCATCACTCGCGCGCATGCTCACACGCGCGGGGACGAGCCGGCGGACCTGCAAGGGAGCCCGTCGGGGGACGGGGCTCCGGCAGGGGCGCACGCGATGGGGGAGCCGGGAGCGGGCGGGGGGTCCGCTCCCGGCGTGCGCCTGCCCACGCGCACGCGCCTCCGCTCGGCGAGCGATCCGCACGTCCCGCTCGCCGCGGTCCTCGAGCACGCGGACGGGCTGGTCTGCCTGAGCGGCTGCGCGACGCGCGGGATCCACGACCGCGCGAGCCTGGAAACGCTGCGGGAGGCGTTCGGCCCCGACTGCCTGCGCGTGGAGCTGCAGCGCCCCTATCTGCGCGACGACCGCGCGCGCAACCGGCGCCTCGCGTCCCTCGCGCGCGAGCTGCGCCTGACGACCGTTGCGACCGGCGACGTCCACGCGCACGCGCGCGCCCGCGCGCCCTTGCAGGACGCGCTCGTCACGATCCGCCACCACACGACGCTCGAGGCCTCCGAGCCGCTGCGGCGCGGCAACTTCAGCCACGTGCTCGCGAGCCCGCACGCGATGGCCGCGCGCTTCGCCGCCGACCATCCCGAGGCGGTGCGAGAGACCGCGCGCATCGCCGAGCGCCTGCGCTTCGACCTGACCGAGCATCACGGCTACCGCTACCCGGGCGAAGAGGACGCCGCCGCCGACCGGAAGCTCGCCGAGCTGGCGCGAGCGAAGCTGGAGGAGCGCTACCCGGCGGGAGCCGGCCGTGGGGAGCGGGCGCATCCGCTGCGCGCCGAAGCGCAGAGCCGCCTCGACGAGGAGCTGCGCATCATCGCCCACCTCGGCCTCTCAGGCTTCTTCCTGCTGCACCGCGACATGCTCGAGCTGGCGCGCGAGGTCGCGCTCGAGGTGCGCGGGCCGGACACCGCCCGCGCGCTGCTGCCGCCCGGCCGCGGGCGCGGCTCCTCGGTCTCCTCGATCGTCTGCTACCTCACCGGGCTCTCGCACGTCGACCCGATCGCGAACGACCTCTTCCTCGGGCGCTTCCTCAACGACGAGCTGACCGCGCTGCCCGACATCGACCTCGACTTCCCGCGCGACGTGCGCGCCGCGCTGATCCCGCGCATCCACGAGCGCTACGGCAAGGACCGCTCCGCGCTCGTCGCCGCCTTCCCGACGTACCGCGCGCGCGGCGCGATCCGCGAGCTGGGCAAGGCGCTCGGACTGCCCCCGGGGGAGATCGAGCGCGTCGCGCGCGGCTCGGAGGGCTGGTCGGCGCGGGCCCGCGCGCCCGCCCGCGCCGCCCCGCGCGGGCCCCCCCGCCCGCCCCACCGCCCCGGGGCCGGGGGCGCGGCCCGCCCCCCACCCGCGCCCCCGCGGCCCCGC
>JBQCIQ010000142.1:0-7741 GCA_051953595.1 Conexibacter sp.
CGACGCTGGTGAGCGCGCCGTGGACGTAGCCGAACGGCTGGCCAATCGGTTGGCGCCCGGCGACGTCCCACAGCCGCAGCGTGCCGTCGCTCGCGGCCGTCGCGAGCATGTGACCGCCGGGACTGAACGCGAGTGCGGTGACGTCGTGCGGCTGGCGCGGCGGCTGCCGGCCCGCCAGCCGCCGTCTTGCCACATCCCAGAGCGACACGACGCCGTCGCCGCCGCCGGCGGCGAGCAGCCGCCCATCGGGGCTGTAGTCGATCGACGCGATCACGCTCCGGTGCGCCCGGGCGAGCAGCGCGACCTGACGGTGCGCTGCGACGCTCCACACCCGCACGGTGCCGTCGTTGCCGCCGGAGGCGATCGTCTTCCCGTCAGGACTGACGGCGACGCTGCGGACGAAGTCCTCGTGGCCGTGCAGGATCGCAAGCGCACCGGACTCGCGGGCGGTCTCCAGCGCTCCGACGAGGCTGCTCCACGTCTCGAAGCGCGGGCTCGTCAGGTACGCGTCGAGCGCCAGCAGCAGAGCCACGTCGAGACGGCCGTCGAGTTGCGCCCGCGAGGCGACGCTGAGGTCGAGCGCGGTCGCGGCGGTCGCCGAGCGGCGGGCGGCGTTGCGCTGCGAGAGCGCCCACAGCGCGAGCGCACCGACGATCACGAGCACCAGCAGGCCGACGCCGAGGAGGCCGGCGAGGACTCGCAGGCGCCGCCGCTCCTGCTGGCGGCGCTGCAGCTCGCGCCGTTCGCTGATCCAGGGGACGAGGAACTCGCTCGTGATCTCGTACAGGTCGAGGTGGCGGCGCCGCTCTCGCCGCACGAGCCGCGACGTGCCCTCGAGCTGAGCGAGCGCCAGCTCCAGCCGCGGCCGCGGGATCTCCTCCTCGGCCTGCACACGGTCGAGCAGATCCTCGGCGGTGATGACGTTGCGCGTTCCGGCGGAGGTGACCATCTGCGACAGCAGCGCGATGGCCGCGCGTCGCAGGTCGGGCTGGAAGGCGTCGAGCTCCTCGCCCAGGTAGTCCTCGAGCAGGCCCTGGATGCCGCGTTCCTCCAGCAGTCTGTCGGGATCGCTGGACTGCCACAGCCGGAGGCAGACGGTCTGGACCTCCGAGAGGCTCACCTCGCCGCTGCCGAAGCGCTCGCCGAGCAGCTCGCGCAAGCGGGCGGCCAGCGATGGGGAGAGCTCGTGCGAGAAGCAGCCGGGATTGCGCTCGAACGGGCCGCGAATGATCGTGTCGAGCGCGTCGCGCTGGGGGGCGGCCAGCCGCAGCGCCTGGTCCACGAGGTCCGGGCAGTCAGTCAGCAGCTCCTTGATCCGGCCGAGGTAGTCCTCACGGAAGACCAGCAGGACCTTGACCGGCAGCGAGCTGTGGATCAGCTCGACGATCAACCTGAGGACATCCCGCTGAAGGTCCTCTGCACCCGCCTCCTCGAACAGCGTCACGATCTCCTCGAACTGGTCGAAGATCAGCAGCGGTCGCACGTGGTCGCAGGCATCCTCGACCAGACGCGCGAAGCCCGCCGCCGAGCAGACCGCGCCGTTCTCGCCGTCGCCGCCACCGAGCATCGGCAGCGTCTCCGATCCGCGGTCGCTGATGGCAAGCGGCTCGAGCACCAGCTCCTCTCCGCGGCGTGGCTGGACCCGCAGCCGCTGCGCGAGCAATCCGCGCTCAGTCATGTGCGAGATCAGCCCGGCGTTGACGAGTGAGGACTTGCCCGCCCCGGAATCGCCGTAGAGCAGCACGCCACGGTAGACAGTCACGAGCTGACCGAGGCGGCGCGTCTCCGCCTCGCGCGCGCAGAAGATCGCGTGGTCGGCGTAGCGGAACGGACTAATGCCGCGAAACGGCGTCGCCGGCGGCGCGGCGACGCGTCGGTCACCGATCACGCCGGCAGAAGCTCCTTGCCGACCGTCTGGTGATAAAGCTTGGGTACGAAGTCCCAGACGTCCTCGACGACGTAGCGCAGATAGCGTCGCTCGCGCTCCCAGACCTCGCGGATCAGCACGTCCGGGTTGCGGTCGACCGAGTACATGACCGACAGGTAGGCACGGTCGATTCTCCAGCGCAACGTGCGGAACAGCAGGCGCAGGTTGTAGTCGGCGAGGCTGTAGCCGATGAACAGCGTCGTCCACTCCATCAGCATCTCTCTGAGCGCCAGCGGGAAGGGGTGCGCCGGTTCCTTCTCCGTCATCTCGCGCACGAAGTCGATGTAGTCCTCGTCGGTGACGACAAGCGTGTCACCATGACCGATGTCGCCGTGGAGCTTGACGACGATCGGCCGCTTGGGATCGAGGTCGGCGAGGTACGCGTCGAGGTTGCCGTGCATCGACCGTATCGAGACGCGCGGCTCCTTCCCCGCCTGCCTCAGCGCCTGCTCGAGCAGCGTGTCGTAGTTGGTGGTGATGACGAGCGGCAAGTCGAGCTCGGCCAGCGCCTGAAGCGCGGACGAGGGGCGCTTGCCGTCCTCGACCTGCTGGGCGATCGCCTTGACGAGGTCCTTACGCGAGCGTCCGATCTCATAGAAGAGGGCGACGCGCTGCAGGTTCGACTCGTCCTCTTGCTCGTAGTGCTTCTTGAGCCGGCAGTGGTCGGCCAGGGCGCGGCTCAGGGCCGACCCCATCGGGGGCCGATGCTCAGGCGCGTAAAGAAAGTCCGAGCCGGGCGGCGGCGGCGCATGGACGGCCGCGCCGAGGAACAGGATGCACTGGCCTGCTCGGACGGCATCCGTGACCGCGTCCAGTGCGTTCTCCGTGGGAAAATCAGTTGCCATTAAACCGGCGAGCCTATCCCCCTGAAGATGAAGTGTCGAGAGGGAACCGGTATCGAATTATGCGGCGCCCGGACCGCTCGGCCCGAGCGCGAGGCGGCAGCCGGAGAAGTAGTCGCCAGCGGGCGAGGCGAGGTAGGCGGCGAGGGCGGCCAGCTCGGCGTCGCTCGTGTCGGCGCCGGGCGCGATCGCGACGGTCACGATGCCGTGGCGCGCCCACTCGATCGAGAGCGTGCGGGCAAGGTTCTCGGCGGCCGCGCGGACGCCCGCGACGGCCGGCCGCGCGGGGTCCGGCGCCGGCGCGATCAGCGTGACCTTGCCGCCTCCCGGGATCAAGGCGGCGTTCGCAACTGCGCGCACCGTCACCCACGCGAGGTCCAGCGTCGCGCGCAACCCGTCCGCGAACGCCGGTCGCAGGTCGTGCACGAGCACGTCCGTGGCCGGGTCGACGGCGGCGGCCATCGCCTCCTCGTCGAGCGCCAGGGGCAGGGCCGCCGTGCGCGCGCCGAGGGCTTCGAGCGACGCGGCGAACGCATCGCCGCCACCGCCGAGCGCGACGAGGCGGCCGTCCAGCAGGTGCGGGCGGAGCAGCTCCGTGGCGTCCATCGGACGGCAGGCTACGGCTCGCGCGCGCCGATGGCGCCGTTACGAGCCGGCGCCGGCAGGGCTGGCCGCGCCGCGTCGGCGCGCCGCGCGCACGCGCTCGCGGACCTGCTTCTCGCCGTGCTGCTCGAGGTCGCCGTAGAGCGCCCTGATCGCGCCAAGGATCTCGTCGGAGGCGGCCTGCTGCTGCTCGCGCGTCGGCTGCGCGACGAGCGGGAACGTCAGCGGCTCGCCGTACTGCACGAGCACCTTCGGGAACTGCAGCTTCTTCCAGTTGCGCACCCGCTGCGAGCCGTAGATCGCGATCGGCACGACCGGCGCGCCCGACTGCAGCGCGAGGCGGCCGATGCCGGGCCGCGCCTTGTCGCCGACCTTGCCGCTGCGCGAGCGGCCGCCCTCGCAGTACATGACGATCGCGCCGCCGCGGTCGAGCACGGCGTTCGCGGTGATGAACGCGTCCTCGTCGTAGTGGCCGCGCCGCACCGGGAAGACGCCGCCGGGCGAGTAGATCCACTGCATCGGCTTCGCGAACAGCTGCGACTTCGCCATGAAGTTCACGCGGCGGCGGATGAACGCGCCGGTGAAGAAGTGGTCCATGAACGAGAAGTGGTTGGGCGCGAGGATCACTCTGCCGCCCGCCGGCACGTTGTCCGAGCCGATGCAGCGCATGCGGAAGAAGATCAGCCCGTACAGGACCGTCACGACGCGCACCAGCTCGTAGACCCAGTTCGGCTCGTGCTCGCGCACGCGCCTGTGGAATCTGTCGAAGAACTCGGCCGGGCGCGGATCCTTGTAGACCTGCGCCTTCATCGAGGAGAGCTGCTCGGCCATGCCGCCGGGAGCTTACCCGCGCCGCCGGAAACTGCGCCGGTCCGATAGAAAGCGGCGCGATGACCGCCCTGTCCGCGCCTCGCGTGCTCGTGGTGAGCGCATCGATCGGCGAGGGCCACGATCTGCCCGCGCGCTTCTTCGTCGCCGACCTGCTCGCACGCCGGCCGGACGCGGTCGCCCCGATCGAGGACGGGCTGCGCGCCGCCGGCCGGATCCCCGAGCGGATCATCATGGGCGGCTCGACGTTCCACTCGCGGCTCGGCAACGTGCTCTACGACGCCGAGTACGCGCTGATGACCTACGTCCCCCCGGTGCGCCGGGGCGTCAGCCGTCTCGGCGAGGCGCTTGCCGCGCGCGGCCTGCTGCGGCTGGTCGAGGCGCATCGCGCCGACGTGGTCGTCTCGACCTATCCCGGCGCCACCGAGGTGTACGGCCGCCTGCGCCTGCAGGGCCGCCTCGGCGTGCCGCTCGTCTCGGCGATCACCGACCTCTCCGCGCTGCGCTGGTGGTCGCATCCCGGCGTCGACCTGCACCTGATCACGCATCCGGAGTCGGAGGAGGAGGTGCGCGCGATCGCCGGCCCGCGGACGCGGATCGTCGCCGCGCGGGGCATGAACGACCCGCGCTTCGCGGCGCCGCCATCCCGTGCGGAGGGGCGACGAACGCTCGGGCTGCCCGCCGAGGGGAAGCTCGTCGTCGTCTCCGGCGGCGGCTGGGGCGTCGGCGACGTGGAGGGCGCGGTCGCCGCGGCGCTGGCGCTCGACGGGACGCACGTCGTCGTGATGTGCGGGCGCAACGAGGCGCTGCGGCGCGCGCTGGCGGTGCGCTTCGGGCGCGTGGCGCGCGTGACGCTGCTCGGCTTCACGACCGAGGTGCCGGCGCTGTTCGCGGGCGCCGACGCGCTGGTCCACTCGACCGCCGGCCTGACCGTGCTGGAGGCGTGGTCGGTCGGCTGCCCAGTGATCTCGTACGGCTGGGGCCGCGGCCACATCCGCGCGAACAACCGCGCGTTCGCGCGCTTCGGGATCGCCGCCGTGGCGCGCTCGCGCGACGAGCTGGCGGGTGCGCTGCGACAGGCGCTCGCGCGGCGCGGCTCACCCGTCGAGGCGTTCGCGCGGCTGCCGCTCGCCGCCGACGTCGTGCTGGCCCTCCTCGCCGGCGATCACGTCGGCGACGGCGGGTGAGGCGGCGAGCAGCGCCGCGCCCGCGGCGACCGCGAGGATCGCCGCGCCGAGCACGATCCGCTCGGGCACCGAGTCGGCCCACGGCTCGTCGAACACGAGCGGCCCGGCGATCACCGGCACGAGCACCTGCGCGGAGACGACGACCGGCGCGACGCGGGTGGCGGCGATCCGCTGGAGCGCGCTCATCTCGGCGGTCAGCGCGAGGAAGCCGGCGAGCCCGGCGCTCGCGACCCACAGCAGGGCCGGCAGCCACGCGCCGCGGTCGAGCGCGTCGGCGACGAGCTTGAGCCCGATCGCCGCCCACGCGTCGCCGGAGGCGGCGGCGAGGACGCGCAGGCGCGCGTCGGAGACGTGCCGGCGCAGCGCGAACGGCAGCGCGGTGAGCGTGCCGAGCAGGAGCAGGAGCACCGCCACGCCGACCGCGTCGCCCGCGCCGCCGACGCCGGGATCGGCGACCAGCGCCACGACCGCCACGCCGCAGACGACGGCCGCGACGCCGACCAGCTCCTTGCGGCCGGCGCGCTCGTGCAGCACGAGGCGCGACAGCGCCAGCAGCAGCACGAGCCCGAGCGCGAGCACCGGCTGGACGATCGTCAGCGGCGCGAGCGTCAGCGCCCACGTCTGCAGCAGCGCGCCGGCACCGGACAGCGCCGTCCCCCCCACCCAGCGCGGCCGCTTGATCAGCCGCCCGAGCAGCCCGGCGTGCAGCCGCTCGCCGCCGCCGGCGCGGCGCGTCTCGAGCGCCTGCAGCACGTACGCGCCCTCGTAGCAGCAGGCCGCGGCGAGCGCGACGCCGATCCCGGCGATCACGGCCCGGACCTCCGCCGTCGCGGGGTGCGCGGCGCGCGCGCTGTGACACGATCCGCCGCATGCGCCGCCCCGCAGCCACCGCGACCGGCGCCGCGCTCGCGGCCGGCGCCGCGTGGTCGCTGCCCGCGCTCGCGCCGCTCGCCCCGGCGCTGTGCCGCTCGCTCAGAATCCCGCGCACGCTGCCGGCGGACGGCGACGTCGCGCGGGTGGCGCTGACGTTCGACGACGGCCCGCATCCGCACGGCACGCCCGCGGTGCTGGAGGCGCTTGCGGCGGCGGGCGCGCGCGCGACGTTCTTCCTCGTCGGCGAGCAGGTCCGCCGCCACCCTGCGCTCGCTGCCGAGATCGTCGCCGCCGGGCACGCGCTCGCGCTGCACGGCGACCGTCACCGCGTGCAGCTGCGCCTCTCCCCGCGCACGCTGGCCGCCGACCTCGACCGCGGCCACGCGACGATCGCCGAGGCGACGGGCGTCGCGCCCTGGCTCTACCGTCCGCCGCTCGGGATCTTCAGCCCCGCCGGCCTGGCGCTGGTGCGCCGCCGCGGCTGGGCGCCACTGCTGTGGTCGCGTTGGGGGCACGACTGGCGCCTGCACCGCACGCCCGGCCAGATCGCCGCCGAGCTGACCGACCGGCTCGCGCCGGGGGACGTGCTGCTGCTCCACGACGCGGACGATTACAGCCAGCCCGGGTGCTGGCAACGCACGGCCCGCGCGCTGCCGCAGGTGCTCGACGCGATCGCGCGCCGGGGCCTGACCACCGCGAAGCTCTAGCTAGGCCCGTTCGACCGCCCGCCGCCACGCCCCGACGGCTCGCGTGGTCGTGACGGCGACCACGCCCAGCACCACGATCGTCCAGAACAGGTGCTCGCGCGCGTAGTGCGACACGTCGACGGTCCCGTCGAGCAGCGCCGAGCCGGCGAGCGCGGCGAGCAGCGCGCAGACCGCGCCGACGACGACCAACGCGACGTCGCGCAGCATACGCCGCACGGGAACGCGGCGGGGAGCGCGCGCCACCGCGACCGGCGCAGGCGCAGCCTCAGGCGCAGGGACGGTCGCCGCGGCCGGAGCCTCCTCGACCGCGTACGCCTCCCGATGCCAAGCCACATACCGCCGCAGCCCCTCGGCGAACGGCGTCGAAGCCGTCCAGCCCAGCTCGGCGGCAGCCCGCGCGCCCGACACCTCGGCGCCTCTGAAGTCGCCCGCGCGCCCCTCCGTCATCACCAGCTCGACGTCGCCGACCTCGTCGCGCACGCGCTCCGCGATCTCGCGGATCGTGACCTCCTCGTCGCCGACGAGGTTGTAGGTGCGGTCGGCCGCCTGCGGCGCGAGGCCCGCGACGACGCCGTCGGCAAGGTCCTCGACGTAGACGAAGCGGCGCGTCTGCAAGCCGCCGCCGGCGAGCGTCAGCGGCTCGCCCGTGAGCGCCTTGCGCACGAAGATCGGGATCACCGCCGCCGGGCGCGCGCGCGGGCCGGACGGGATGCCCAAGCGCAGCACCGAGCTAACCACAATATACAACGCGCGATAGGTGCGGCAATAAAGATC
>JBQCIQ010000143.1:0-3102 GCA_051953595.1 Conexibacter sp.
AGCTCCGCGATCTTGGCGATCACGCCCTCGTCGCCGCCCTTCTTGACCATGTAGGGGAGCTGGGTGACGATCAGCGCGGTCTTGCCGCCGCGGACGTCCTCGGTGTGCACCTTCGCCCGCATCACGACCCGGCCGCGCCCGGTCTCGTAGGCGTCGCGGATCCCCTTGGTGCCGAGGATGATCCCGCCGGTCGGGAAGTCGGGGCCGGGGATATGTCTCATCAAACCTTCGACCGAGATCTCGGGATCGTCGATGTAGGCGATCGTCGCGGCGACGGCCTCTCTCAGCGCGTGTGGCGGGATGTTCGTCGCCATGCCGACGGCGATGCCGGTCGCGCCGTTGACGAGCAGGTTCGGGAAGCGCGCCGGGAGCACCAGCGGCTCCTGGTTCTGCCCGTCGTAGTTGGGCCCGAAGTCGACGGTGTCGGCGTCGATGTCGCGCAGCATCTCCGTCGCGATGCGGGCGAGGCGGGCCTCCGTGTAGCGCATGGCGGCGGCGGGGTCGTCGTCGACCGAGCCAAAGTTGCCCTGGCCGTCGACGAGCGGGTGGCGCATCGAGAAGTCCTGCGCCATGCGCACGAGCGTGTCGTAGATCGCCGAGTCGCCGTGCGGGTGGTACTTGCCCATCACGTCGCCGACGATGCGGGAGGACTTCGCGCGCGTGCGGGTCGGCTGCAGGCCGGCCTCGTTCATCGCGAACAGGACGCGGCGGTGGACGGGCTTCAAGCCATCGCGCACGTCGGGCAGCGCGCGCCCGACGATGACGGACATCGCGTAGTCGAGATACGCCGATCGCATCTCCTCCTCGAGCGCGCGCAGCTCGAAGTTGCCGCCGCTCAATTGATCGGTCGCGCTCATTCAGTCACTCACACGTCGAGGTTGGTCACGAGGCGGGCGTTCTCCTCGATGAAGTCGCGGCGTGGCTCGACCTGGTCGCCCATCAGCATCGAGAAGACGCGATCGGCGGCGGTCGCGTCCTCCATCGTCACGCGCGCCAGCGTGCGCGACGCCGGGTCCATCGTCGTCTCGCGCAGCTGCTCGGGGTTCATCTCGCCGAGGCCCTTGAAGCGGTTGATTCTGACGCCGCGGCCGGCGAGGTCCATCACGACCTGGCGCAGCTGCTCGAACGTCGCCGCCTCCGCGCCGTGCTCGCCGAGCCGCACGTCGAACGGGGGCGTGCCGACCGCTCTGACAAGCTGCTCGTAGACGCGGATCAACTGGCGGTACTCGTTCGCCTGCAGCAGCGCGCGGCGGACGTGGCGCACGCGCGCGTGGCCGGTTCTCGCCTCGACCGAGCGCACGACCAGCTCGAGCGGGTCCTCGGAGACCAGCTCGGTCGTGTACGGCGCGCCGTCGACCGCCGGGCGCTTCAGCAGCTCGACCAGCTTCGCCTCGTCGGTGACGGCCTCCTCCAGAATGCCGGCCTCCTCGAGGAAGTCGACGAAGTCGTGGCGCGCCATCGCGCGCAGCGCACTCGCCCAGCCGGCGTACTGCTTGAGCAGGCGCGTGTAGGTCTTCCAGCGCGTCTCCGTGAGTCTCGCCTGGACGTCGCCGGAGCGGTCGCGGATCTCGAACTTCTCCAGCTTGTCGGACAGCAGGATCTCCTCCAGCTCCGACTCCTTCTCGATGTAGCGCTCCGTCTTGCCCGCCTTCATGCGATAGAGCGGCGGCTTGGCGATGTAGACGTAGCCGGCCTCGATCAGCTCCTGCATCTCGCGGAAGATCAGCGTCAGCGCGAGCGTGCGGATGTGGGCGCCGTCGACGTCGGCGTCCGTCATCAGGATGATCTTGTGGTAGCGCGCCTTCTCGATGTCGAACTCGTCGCGCACGCCCGTGCCGATCGCCGTGATCAGCGCCTGGATCTCGTTGTTCGCGAGCACCTTGTCGATGCGCGCGCGCTCGACGTTGAGGATCTTGCCGCGCAGCGGCAGCACCGCCTGCGTCGAGCGGTCGCGCCCCTGCTTGGCGGAGCCGCCGGCGGAGTCGCCCTCGACGATGAAGATCTCCGACAGCGCCGGGTCCTTCACCGAGCAGTCGGCGAGCTTGCCGGGCAGACGCGAGTTCTCCAGCGCCGACTTGCGACGCGTCAGGTCGCGCGCCTTGCGCGCCGCGTTGCGCGCCTGCGCGGCCTGGACCGCCTTCTGGATCACCGACCGCGCGTCCTGCGGGTTCTCCTCGAGGAACTCGTCGAGGCCGCGGTTGACGACCGACTCGACGAAGCCCTGCATGCCTGGGTTGCCGAGCTTGGTCTTCGTCTGACCCTCGAACTGCGGGTCGCTGAGCTTGGCGGAGATGACGGCCGTCAGCCCCTCGCGCACGTCCTCGCCGGCGAGGTTGTCGTCCTTCTCCTTCAGCAGGCCCTTCTCGCGCGCGTACTTGTTGAGCGTGCGGGTCAGCGCCGAGCGGAAGCCGGACAGGTGGGAGCCGCCCTCGTGCGTGTTGATGTTGTTGGCGAACGAGAAGACCGACTCCTGGTAGGAGCCGTTCCACTGCATCGCGACCTCGACCGCGCCTTCCTCCGACTCGCCGGAGAAGTAGACGATCTTTCTCTGCACGGGCTCCTTGTTCTCGTTCAGGTATCTGACGAAGTCCTCGATCCCGCCTTCGTACTGGAACGAGACCTGTCTGCCCTCGCCGCGCTCGTCCGTCAGCGAGATCTTCAGGCCGCGCGTCAGGAAGGCGGTCTCGCGCAGGCGCTCCTCGAGCGTGGAGAACTCGAATTCGAGCGTCTCCATCACCTCGTCGTCCGGCAGGAACGTGATCGCGGTGCCGGTCTCCTCCGTCGCGGCGCCTCTCGCCAGCGGACCCTGCGGCTTGCCGCGCTCGTACTCCTGCGTCCACGCGTAGCCGTCGCGCTTGACCTCGATCTGCAGTCTCTCGGACAGCGCGTTGACGACCGACACGCCGACGCCGTGCAGACCGCCGGAGACCTTGTAGCCGCCGCCGTCGCCGAACTTGCCGCCGGCGTGAAGGACGGTCAGCACGACCTCGACCGCCGGCTTTCTCTCCTTCTCCATGATCGCCACGGGGATGCCGCGGCCGTCGTCGACGACGGTGATCGAGTTGTCCGGGTGGATCGTGACCGCGACGGCGGAGCAGTGGC
>JBQCIQ010000144.1:0-9099 GCA_051953595.1 Conexibacter sp.
CCGACGACGTCGCCGTGCGCGCGTACTACCGCCAGCCGGTGTGGAAGCGGGTCGTCGTCATCAGCGCGGGACCGGCGGTCAACGTCGTGCTGGCGTTCCTGATCCTGTGGGGCCTGCTGATGGTGCACGGGATCGACACGAGCACGAAGCGCGTCGATTCGCAGGGGCTGATCCAGCCGGCCGCGCGCTACCTGCAGCCGGGCGACCGGATCGTCTCGGTCGACGGGGTGCACGGCGACTACGCGGCGATCCGCAAGGCGGTCGCGAGTCACAGATGCGCCGGCAGAGCGGTCGCCGGCTGCGTCGCGATGACGCCCGCGCACGTGGTGGTCGAGCGGGACGGCCGCCTGCGAGCGTTCGACATGCGCCCGCGCTACGACCCAGCTGCCGGCGGCACGCGCCTGGGCTTCACGTACGCCGTCGGCACGAGCAGCGTCGGACCGGCCGACGCGGCCGACCGCAGCGTGGGGGCGATGTGGTTCGTCACGAAGCGCTCGCTGTCGACGTTCGCGCGCCTGTTCGAGGCGAGAGAGCGCAAGCAGCTCGGCAGCGCGGTCGGCGCCTACGAGGCGACGCGCCAGTCGATCCAGTCCGACGCCGCGCGCGCGTTCGAGCTGCTGGCGATCATCTCCCTCTCGCTGGCGATCATCAACCTGTTCCCGTTCCTGCCGCTCGACGGCGGCCACATCTTCTGGGCGCTGGCCGAGAAGGTGCGCGGGCGCGCGATCCCCTTCTCGATCATGGAGCGCGCGAGCGCCGTCGGCTTCGTGCTCGTGCTGATGCTGTTCGTGATCGGGCTCACGAACGACATCGGGCGGCTGCAAGACGGCACGCTGAACGCGCGCTGAGCGCCGTACACTCCAAGGCAGATGGCCTCGCAGCGGCAGATCCACGTCGGCTCCGTGCCGATCGGCGGCGGCGCGCCGGTCGCGGTGCAGACGATGACGAAGACGGAGACGGCGGACCTCGCCGCGACGATGGCGCAGATCCGCCGTGTGGCCGAGGCGGGCGCCGACATCGTGCGCTGCGCGGTCCCGCGCGAGCAGGACGTCGAGGCGCTGAAGACGATCGTGCGCGAGTCGCCGATCCCGATCATCGCCGACATCCACTTCAACCACACGCTGGCGCTGAAGGCGCTGGACGCCGGCGCGCACTGCGTGCGGCTGAATCCCGGCAACATCGGCGGTCCCGACAAGGTCGCGCAGGTGGTTGCGCGCGCGAGAGAGCTGGGGACCCCGCTGCGGATCGGCGTCAACTCCGGCTCGCTGCCGAAGCACCTGCACGCGCTGGAGCGCGAGAACAGCGTCGAGGCGCTGGTGACGGCCGCCGTCGAGTTCGTCGAGCTGATGGAGCGGCTGGAGTTCGAGAGCTTCAAGGTCTCGATCAAGTCGACGAACGTGCCGAACACGATCGCCTCGAACCGGCTGCTGTCCGAGCGGATCCCGTATCCGCTGCACCTCGGCATCACCGAGGCGGGGACGAAGTGGTCGGGCTCGCTGAAGAGCGCCGTCGGGCTCGGCACGCTGCTCGCCGACGGGATCGGCGACACGATCCGCATCTCGCTCTCCACCTTCCACGCGGAGGAGGAGGTCAAGGTCGCCTGGGAGATCCTGAAGGCGCTCCAACTGCGCGAGCGCGGGCCGGTGCTGATCGCCTGCCCGACCTGCGGCCGTCTCCAGTTCGACATGGACACCGTCGTGGCCGACATCGAGAAGCGCCTGGAGGCCTACGAGGAGCCGATCGAGGTCGCCGTGCTTGGGTGTGCGGTGAACGGGATTGGCGAGGCATCCCACGCCGACTTCGGCATCACCGGCGCGAAGAACGAGGGGCTGATCTTCAGCCGCGGCAGAGCGCTGCGCAAGGTGCCGACCGAGCAGTTGGTCGACACGCTGTTCGAGGAGATCGACAAGTACGTCGGCTCGGGCGCGAAGCGGATCGACGTCGACGCGCGCGAGGCGGCCGAGGGCGCGGCCTGGCTGCAGGCGATCGAGGACGAGAACGCGGGGGAGATGACCCCCGAGCGCCTTGCCGCGCTGGAGAAGGCCAAGCAGGCCGAGGAGGCGGACGAGATGTCCGGCGCGCTGCTGCAGACGGCCGCCGAGCGCACGCGCCTCGACGAGGCCGTCTCCCCGACGGCCGGCCGGCGCTTTACGCGCAGCGGCTGAGCGGCGCGGACGCGGTGCGGCGGCGCTAGCCTCGCCGCGATGAGGCTGGCCTACGACCGCACCGGCACCGGATCCGCCCCGCCGCTCGTGCTGATCCACGGGATCGGCTCCCGCCGCGGCGTGTGGAAGCCGGTCGTGCCGCTGCTGGCGGCCGAGCGCGACGTGCTGTGCGTCGACCTGCCGGGCTTCGGCGACTCGCCGCTGCTGCCGGGCGGCGAGAAGCCGACGGTGCAGGCGCTCGCGCGGGCGGTGTGCGACTGGTGGACGGAGCTGGGCCTGGAACGGCCCCACGTCGGCGGCAACTCGCTCGGCGGCGGGATCGCGCTGGAGCTGGCGCGCATGGGCGCCGTGGCGAGCGCGACGGCGCTCTCCCCGATCGGCTTCTGGAACGACGTCGAGGCGCGCTACGGCCGCGTGATGCTGCGGGTCACGCACCTCTCCGCGACGGGGCGGATCGGGTCGCTGACGCGCCGCGTCGTGCGCTCGCCGGCGGGCCGTCAGGCGACGATCGGGCTGATGTACGGCCGTCCGCGCAAGCGCGACGCCGACGAGGTCGTCGAAGACCTCGACCAGCTCGCTCGTGCGCCGGGCTGGGAGGCGACGCTGCCGATCTCGCGCGAGTACGCCTTCGGGCACGGGGAGGAGCTGCGCGTCCCCGTGACGATCGGCTGGGGGACGCGCGACCGGCTGCTGATCCCGCGTCAGGCACAGCGCGCGCGGGCGGCGCTGCCGCGCGCGCGGCACGTGCCGCTGCCCGGCTGCGGTCACATCCCGATGAGCGACGATCCCGAGGGCGTGGCGGCGCTGCTGCTGGCGGGCAGCGGCTGACCCGCCGGCCTGGCGCGCCGCAACTCGACCGGCAAGGCCGGGTTCACAGCTCTGACACCCGCCCGCCGGTGCCCTCGCTACAGTCCGACCTCCGTGCTCCCCCGCCGCTCCCTGATCGTCTCCCTGCTCGCCCTCGTCTGCGCGCTGGCGCTCGCGCTGCCCGCGACGAGCGGCGCGTACGTGGTCGGCGTCGCCGATCAGAACCCGGCAGTGTTCACGGACACCTACTTCCAGCAGATCGCGCCGACGCGCACGCGCTACATCACGCCGATCGACTCGGTCTTCAAGCAGCGCGACACGGTCGACGCGTGGATGGCCGCGGCGCAGGCGGCCGGCATGGAGATCGTCGTCGCGTTCAACCCGCCGGTCGGCATGAGATGCCCGAACATCGGCCGCGCGAAGGGCTGCAAGCCGATCGGCGCCGCCGCCTTCAGACGCGACTTCCGGGCCTTCCGCGCGCGCTATCCGTTCGTGCGGATCTACCAGCCGTGGAACGAGGTCAACAACCTCACGCAGCCGACCGCGCGCTATCCGCAGGCGGTCGTCACCTATTACAAGATCGTCAAGGCGGGCTGCCGCGGCTGCATCGTGCTCGGCGCGGACATCCAGGACCTGCCGAACATGGCGTCGTACTCGAACGCGCTGCTGAGAGGGTTCCGGGCGCAGCACGTGCCGACGCCGAGGGTCTGGGGCCTGCACAACTACACCGACACGAACCGCTTCGTGAAGGACAAGAACAGCTCGATGCGCAGAGCGGCGAGAATCCTGCCGGGCAAGATCTGGCTGACGGAGACCGCCGGCCTCTACCGCTTCCAGCCGCAGAACGCGCGCCAGTCCTTCCGTCCCGACCTCGCGCGCCAGAAGCGCGCGATGGCGGCGATCTTCAAGCAGGCGGACCACTACCGCCGCAAGATCGACCGCATCTACCTCTACCAGTGGTTCGCCTCGCCGTCGTGGAACCGCTGGGACTCGGCCGTGCTCGACGCCCACGGCCTCCCGCGGCCCGTGTACGACGTGCTGCTCGCGCACCGCACGGCGTTCCGCTGAGCGCGGCGCCGGGCGGACCCTCTAGGCTTCGCGCGCGATGACGCGCCTCAGTTCGTACCTGCTGCCGACGGAGAAGCAGGCCCCCGCCGACGCGGAGGCGATCTCGCACAAGCTGATGGTCCGCGCCGGGCTCGTGCGCCAGCTCGGCGCCGGCCTGTGGACGTGGTTGCCGGCCGGCTGGCGGGCGCACGAGAAGGTCGTGGAGATCATCCGCGAGGAGCTGAACGCGATCGGCGGCCAGGAGCTGCTGATGCCCGTCCTCAACCCGGCCGAGATCTGGAAGCGCACCGGCCGCTACGGCATCGACGAGCTGTTCAAGCTGCAGGACCGCAAGGGCACCGACATGGTGCTCGCGATGACGCACGAGGAGATCGTCACGACGCACGTCGCCCAGCTCGTGCGCTCCTACCGCGACCTGCCGCTGATCCTCTACCACTTCCAGGTCAAGGAGCGCGACGAGCCGCGCCCGCGCGCCGGCGTCCTGCGCACGCGCGAGTTCATCATGAAGGACTCGTACACGTTCGACCGCGACGAGGAGGGGCTGGCCGCCTCCTACGACAAGCACGTCAGCGCGTACGACCGCATCTTCGAGCGGACCGGGCTGGAGTGGTACCGCGTCGAGTCCGACGTCGGCATGATGGGCGGCTCCGGCGCGCACGAGTACATGGCGCCGTGCGCGGCCGGCGAGGACGCCGTCGCGCTCGCGCCCGGCTACGCCGCCAACGTCGAGATCGCCAGCGCCGACCCGCAGCCGGTCGCGCTGCCGGCGCCGCTCGACGCGCCCGAAGAGGTCCACACCCCGGGCCTGACGACCGTCGAGGACGTCGCCGGCAACCTCGGCGTCCCGCACGGCGCGCTGCTGAAGGCGTATCCGGTGGTGGTCGAGGGGCGCGGGCTCGTGCTCGTCGTCGTGCGCGGCGACCACCGCGTCAACGAGATCAAGCTGCGCAACGCGCTCGGCGCGCCGTGCCGTCCCGCACAGCCGGACGAGTTCGCGCAGAAGATCGGCCCCGCCGGCTTCATCGGACCGGTCGGCGCGAACGCGCCCGTGCTGCTCGACGACGCCGTGACCGACGGCGGCTACGTGACCGGCGCCAACCGCCCCGACTTCCACCTGCGCGGCGTCGAGCCGGGCCGCGACTTCGCCTTCGAGCGCGCCGACGTGCGCACGGTCGAGGCGGGGGACACGGTCAACGGCAACGCGATCCGCATCGAGACGGCGATCGAGGTCGGCAACATCTTCAAGCTCGGCACGCGCTACTCCGAGCCGCTTGGCGCGACGTACCTCGACGAGTCGGGCACCGCCCGGCCGGTCGTGATGGGCTCCTACGGGATCGGCCCGGCGCGCATCGTCGCCGCCGCCGTCGAGCAGACGGCCGACGAGGCCGGCATCGCGTGGCCGCGCGCCCTGAGTCCCTTCGACGTCGAGCTGGTCTGCCTCGGCAGAGCCGGCAGCGAGGAGCTGGCGTTCGCCGACCGGCTCTACGACCGGCTGCGCGCGCTCGGCGCCGACGTGCTCTACGACGACCGCGAGCTGGCACCCGGCCAGAAGTTCGCCGACGCCGAGCTGCTGGGCTGCCCGCTGCGGATCACCGTCGGCAAGCGCACGCTCTCCGGCGGCGAGCTGGAGCTGCAGGTGCGCCGCGGCCGCGAGACCCGCAGCGTCCCGCTCGACGGCGCTGCCGAGGCGGTGCTCGAGCTGTGGCGGACGCTCCCGTAGAGAGACGCCGGCTCACGGTCCGCCGTCTGCTCGGCCTCGACCGCTCCGGCCCGCCGCCGGCCGCCACCGTCGCCGGCGCGCCGCTCAACCCGTGGACGATCCCGAACGCGATCGGCTTCGCGCGCCTGCTGTTGATCCCCGTGTTCCTCGTCGTCGCGCTCTCCAGCGACGACGGCGTCGGCGCGCCGCAGGCGATCCTGTTCGCCGTCATCGGCTGGGGCGACTACGCCGACGGGATGGCCGCCCGCGTCACGCGCCAGTACAGCCGCCTCGGCGCGCTGATGGACCCGATCACCGACCGCCTGCTCGTGATCAGCGGCGTCGTCGTCAACTGGCACTTCTGCCTGCTGCCGCGCTGGGCGCTCGCGGTGCTCGTCGCGCGCGAGCTGCTGATGCTGCTGCTGGCACAAGCAGGGTTGCGTCGCGGGGTCGACATCCGCATCAACTGGCCCGGCCGGCTCGCGGTCGCGCCGGTGATGGGCGGCCTCTTCTTCCCGCTGTGCGGCTTGCAGACGCTGGGCGAGGTCCTGCTCTACGTCGGTCTCGCGCTCGCGCTGACCGCGACCGCGCTGTACGTGCGCGACGGGCTGCGGGCGCTGCGCGCCACCAGACCCTCAAGCTGACGTTGAGGTTGCGGTGGCGCGCGGCTATACTCGCCCGTCCCGCCAGTGAGGATCGGAGACCCAGCGTGACGATGGACACCTTCCCGGACCTTGGCTCCCTGAGCGATCAGGAGCTGAAGGAACTGATTCAGCAGCTGACCGAGGAGGAGCTGGAGATCAGCTACAAGCGCCGCATCCTCCACGGCAAGATCGACATCCTGCGCGCGGAGCTGGTCAACCGCCTGCGCAAGAAGCACGAAGGCGGGGAGGACGTCTTCTCGGGCGCCGACGTCGAGAAGCTGACGAACATCCTCGCCGGCCGGGGCCCGAAGCTGGACGACGAGGAGTAGCGGCCGGCGCCTCGCGCCCACCGGCCGGAGGATCCCGTGGCGCTCCACTGTCCCGAGTGCGGCTTCGCCAATGCGGTCGGAGCCAACTACTGCCAGAAGTGCGGCGCGTTCCTCGCCGTCGCCGAAGGCGGCGCGAACCATCAGTCGACCGCGACGTACCGCATCGGCGAGACGGGCGAGATCGAGCCCGTCCAGCTCGAGGACGTCGTCGCGCGCGGCGCTGCGCTCGTGATCCGCGCCGGCGGGGGGCGCGCGGGTGAGAGCTTCGCGATCGACGGCGAGCGGCTGACGATCGGTCGCCGCCCCGACAGCGACGTGTTCCTCGATGACGTCACCGTCTCGCGCGACCCCGCGCTGCTCGTGCGCCGCGGCGACGACTGGTACCTCGACGACTGCGGCTCGCTCAACGGCACTTACGTGAACCGCACGCGGATCGAGTCGCACCGGCTGCAGGACGGCGACGAGCTGCAGGTCGGCAAGTACAAGCTCGCCTACCTCGCGCGATGAGCACGACCGCCGACACCTCGCAGCAGCACCCGTCCCGCCCGCCCGCGCCCGCCGACGAGGCCGTCGCGGCCCCGCGCCGCAAGTCGCTGACGATCGGGGCCGTCTGCAAGGCGCTCAAGCAGGAGTTCCCCGACATCTCGATCTCGAAGATCCGCTACCTCGAGGATCAGAAGCTGCTGACGCCGCGCCGCACGCAGGGCGGTTATCGCCTCTACACGCAGAACGACGTGCAGCGGCTGCGCACGATCCTGCGCCTCCAGCGCGACGAGTTCCTGCCGCTGCGCGTGATCCGCCAGGAGCTGGCGGGCGGTCGCGCCGAGGGCGAGATGAGCGGCGGAGCCGACGCCGACGCAGGCGCGAAGAGACCGGACCTCCGCCACCTGCGCCGCACGGCGGTGGCGGTGATGGGCCCGGGCGCGGTATACTCGCTCGACGACGTCGTCGAGGAGACGGGCGCCGAGGCGAGACTCGTGCACGAGCTGGAGGAGTTCGGCGTCATCAGAGGCGAGCAGCGCGCGGGCGTGCGCTACTACGACGAGACCGAGCGCGAGATCGTGCGCGCGGTCGCCGAGCTGGCGCGGTACGGCGTCGCGGGGCGCAACCTGCGCGTCTTCCGCACCAGCGCCGACCGCGAGGCAGCGCTGCTGCAGCAGATCCTCGCCCCGGCGCTGCGCTCGCGCAATCCCGAACGGCGCAGAGAGGCGGTCGAGACGCTGGAGAACCTGGCCGCGGTCGCGACGTACCTTAAGCACCTGCTGCTGATACGCGACCTGCGCAACATCGCGGGCTGAGTCGTAGCCTGCGCGGCGTGCCGACGACGCGCGTCAGCCGCACGCTCGCGGCCCCGCCGCAGGCCGTCTGGGAGGTCGTCGCCGACCCATGGCACCAGGTGCGCTGGTGGCCGCGCGTCGTGCGCATGGAGGGTGTTGGGGACGGCCACTTCACGCAGGTGCTGGGGACCGCGAGAGGCAGAGGCGTGCGCGCCGACTTCCGCGTCGTCGAGGCGGTCGAGCCGCGGCTGCTGCGCTGGGAGCAGGAGCTGGCCGGGACGCCGTTCCAGCGGCTGCTGGCGGAGGCGACGACGGCGATCGCACTGGAGCCGACGGACGGCGCGGCCACGACGGTGACGATCGAGCTGCGCCAGCGCCTGCTCGGCTGGTCGCGGCTGACGCCGTTCCTGTTCAGGCGCGCGGCGCGGCGGCAGCTGTCCGACGCGCTCGCGGGCTTGGAGGCGGCGGTCAGCCCGCCAGTCTGAGCGGCCCGCTGAGGACCGTGGCGCCGGGCGTCTTCGGCACGGCGCTCGACCCCTCCGTCGTCACGAGCACGGTCGAGTAGGTCGACAGGTCGAGGCTTCTCGGCAGCGGGGAGCTGACCGTGAAGGTGCCGTTCGCTCTCACCTGTCTGGGGACGAAGCCGAGGAAGCGGCTGCCGGCGGCGCCCTGCAGCCAGATGCCGTAGAAGTCCTGTGCCGCGTTGCCGGGCAGTCTCGCCGCCTCGATCGCGAGCAGCCGTCCGCCGTTCGCCGCCTGCTGCACGAGCGCGGCGCCGAGCCCGCTGCCGCCCGCCGACGGTCTCAGCACGGCGCCGCCGACCGTTCTGACCTGCGCGCCGGTGGTCGAGGTCCGCGTGCGCGCCGTGGTCTGCGTCTGCGCGGCGCTCGTCGAGGTGGAGCCGCCGCCGTTGTCACCGCCGCCGCCGATGAGGACGATCGCGAGCACGACGGCGAGCGCGAGCGCGCCGGCGATCAGGATCGCCCCGCCGAGACGGGAGGGGCGGGGGCCGGTCGGCCCGCCGGCCTCGCCGGAGCGCGGCTCGCGCGGCGGGGGCGCTGCGGGGGCGGGCGCGGGGGGCGGTGACGCCGCCTCCCGCCCCCCCCCCGC
>JBQCIQ010000145.1:0-23253 GCA_051953595.1 Conexibacter sp.
GCTCGTGCCGGGCTCGCGCGTGGTCCTGCGCGACGTCAACGTGAACTGGACGCGCACCGGCTTCCTGCGGATCGTGGAGCGGATGGGCGGCGCGGTGCTCGGCGAACGAGAGCCGGCCGGGGCGCAGGTCGCGGCGGAGCCGGTCAGCGACCTGGAGATCGCGCACGGCCCGCTGCACGGCACGACGGTCGACGCCGACGAGGTCCCGCTCGCGATCGACGAGCTGCCGCTCGTGGCGCTGCTCGGCTGCTTCGCCGATGGGGAGACGGTCGTGCGCGGCGCCGCCGAGCTGAAGGTCAAGGAGTCCGACCGCATCGAGACCGTCGTCACCGGCCTGCGCGGGCTCGGCGCGGCGATCGAGGCGACCGACGACGGCTTCGTCGTCCAGGGCCGCGGCGCGCGCGCCCTGCGCGGCGGCCGCATCGCCTCCCACGGCGACCACCGCCTCGCGATGCTCGGCGCCATCGCCGGCCTCGCCTCCCGCGGCGGCGTCGAGGTCGCCGGCATGGACGCCGCCGCCGTCTCCTACCCCGGCTTCACGGCGGATCTCGCCCGCCTGCTGGGCCGCTAGCCTCCGCCGCCATGGTCGTCGCGATCGACGGGCCCGCGGGGGCCGGCAAGTCCACCGTCGCGCGGGCCGTGGCCGCCACACTCGGCTTCACCTACCTGGACTCCGGTGCGATGTACCGCTGCGTCGGGCTCGCCGCGCGCGAGTCGGAGCGCCCACCGGCCGAGCTCGCGGCGGAGCTGCGGATCGAGCTGGGAGCGCGCGTCCTGTGCGACGGGCGCGACGTGACGGACGCGATCCGCACGCCGGAGGTGTCCGCCGCGGCATCCGAGGTCGCCGCCGACCCGGCGGTGCGCGCCGCCGTCGTGGAGCAGCAGCGCCGCATCGTCGCCGACGGCGACTGGGTCGCGGAGGGCCGCGACATCGGCACGGTCGTCGCGCCCGACGCGGCCGTGAAGGTCTTCCTCACGGCCAGCGCCGAGGAGCGCGCCCGCCGCCGCGCCGCCCAGATCGGCGCCGACGTCGAGACGGTCCGCAGAGAGCAGGCGATCCGCGACGAGCGCGACATCACCCGCGAGCACTCCCCGCTCACCGCCGCCCCCGACGCCGTCGCGCTCGACACCACGGGCCTGACCCAGGACGAGGTCATCGCCCGCGTCGTCGCGCTCGTGCAGCGGGCGCGCTGACATACTCGCGCCATGAAAGTCGCCGTCGTCGGCTATCCGAACGTGGGGAAGTCCTCGCTCGTGAACCGCCTCACGCAGTCGCGCGAGGCGATCGTGCACGAGCAGCCGGGCCTCACGCGCGACCGCAAGGAGCTGCGCACCGAGTGGAACGGACGGCCGATCACGCTGATCGACACCGGCGGCGTAGACCTCGACGATCGCGACGAGATGGCGCGCTCGATCCAGGAGCAGGCGCGCGCCGCGCTCGCCGATGCGCAGGCCGCGCTGCTCGTCGTCGACGCCCGCGCCGGCGTGCGGCCCGGCGACCTGGAGATGGCGGACCTGCTGCGGCGGACCGCGAGAGGCCGCCCGATCGTCGTCGCCGCCAACAAGGTCGACAGCGTCGCCGACGTCCCGCTTGCCGCCGAGTTCCACCAGCTCGGCTTCGGCGACCCGATCCCCGTCTCGGCAAGCCAGGGTCTCGGCACCGGCGACCTGCTCGACCGCCTCACGCAGGCGCTCCCCCCGGAGGCGGACGCACAGGAGGAGGACGAGGAGGTCATTCGCCTCGCGCTGATCGGCCGCCCGAACGTCGGCAAGTCGAGCATGGTCAACAAGCTGCTCGGCGACGAGCGGGTGATCGTCTCCGACGTTGCCGGCACGACCCGCGACGCGATCGACCTGCCGTTCACCTACGAGGACCGCAGACTGATCCTCGTCGACACCGCCGGCCTGCGCCGCCAGGCGAAGGTCGGCGACTCGATCGAGTACTACACCGCGCTGCGCTCCCGCCGCGCGGCCGAGCGCGCCGACGTCGCGCTCGTGATCTGCGACGCCGCCGACGGCGTCACCGCGCAGGACCTGCGCATCGCCGAGCTGGCGATGCAGTCCGGCTGCGCGACGGCGCTCGTCCTGAACAAGTGGGACCTCACCAGCGGGGACGAGTTCGACCTCGACCATGAGCGCGCGCGCGTCGCGCAGAAGCTGCGCCTGCGCCCGCGCGTCCTCACGGCCAGCGCCCTCACCGGTCGCAACATCCAGCGGCTCCTGCAGGAGGCGATGGCGCTCGCCGACCGCACCTCCGGCCGCATCCCGACGCCGCAGCTGAACCGCTTCCTCTCCGAGATCCAGGAGATCCGCCAGCCGCCGGCCAAGCAGAATCACCGCCTCAAGCTGATCTACATGACGCAGACGGGCGAGCGGCCGCCCCGCTTCTCGATCCAGGTCAACTCGCGCCACCGTGTCACGCGCGACTACGCCTACTTCATCGAGAACCGCCTGCGCGAGCGTTATCGCCTGGAGGGGATCCCGCTGATCATCGACTTCGTCGAGCGCAAGGAGCGGCGCGGCGAGGGGCGAAGCAATCCCCGTCGCTCCCGCGCCGGGGCCGGCTGACCCCGGTACTCTTGCTCGACGCCCAACGACCGCGAGGCACCTGCAATCACATGACGACGCTCAACGACAACGAGTTCCTGTTCACGTCCGAGTCGGTGACCGAGGGTCACCCGGACAAGGTCGCCGACCAGATCTCCGACGGCGTGCTCGACGCCGTTCTGCGCGACGACCCGACCGGCCGCGTCGCCTGCGAGACGCTTGTCAACACAGGCCTCGTCGTCGTCTCGGGCGAGATCTCGACCGACACCTACGTTGACATCCAGGAGATCGCCCGCGAGACGATCCGCAAGATCGGCTACACGGACGGCGACCTCGGCTTCAGCGCCGACTCCGTCGCGGTCCTCAACGCGATCGACAGACAGTCGGCCGACATCGCGCAAGGGGTCGACCAGGCACTCGAGGCGCGCACCGACCCGGCCGACGACGACTCGCTCGACGTCGCCGGCGCGGGCGATCAGGGCATGATGTTCGGCTACGCCACGCGCGAGACGGACGAGCTGATGCCGCTGCCGATCTCGCTCGCGCACCGGCTCGCGAAGCGCCTCGCCGACGTGCGCCACGCCGACACGCTCAACTACCTGCGCCCGGACGGCAAGACGCAGGTCTCCGTCCGCTACCTCGACGGCAAGCCGGTCGAGATCGAGAAGCTGCTGATCTCCACGCAGCACGCCGAGGGCGCCGAGTCACTGATCCCGGACGACCTGTGGGAGCACGTCGTTGAGCCGATCCTGCCGAAGGACCTCTACGACGAGAAGAAGCTGCGCAAGAACTTCCTCGTCAACCCGACTGGGCGCTTCGTGATCGGCGGCCCGGTCGGCGACTGCGGCCTGACCGGGCGCAAGATCATCGTCGACACCTACGGCGGCATGGCGCGCCACGGCGGCGGCGCCTTCTCCGGCAAGGACCCGTCGAAGGTCGACCGCTCGGCCGCGTACGCCGCGCGCTACGTCGCCAAGAACATCGTCGCCGCCGGCCTCGCCGACCGCGCCGAGGTGCAGGTCGCCTACGCGATCGGCGTCGCGCACCCGGTGTCGGTGATGGTCGAGACGTTCGGGACCGAGAAGATCGGCCGCGGGAAGCTCGAGCAGCTCGTGCGCGAGCACTTCGACCTGCGCCCGGGCGCGTTCCGCGACTACCTCAACCTCCACCGCCCGATCTACCAGAAGACCGCGGCCTACGGCCACTTCGGCCGCGAGGACCACGACTTCACGTGGGAGAAGACCGACAAGGCGGACGCGCTGCGCGAGGCCGCCGGCCTCGACGCCGCCTCGGTCTCCTAGCCGGCTCGGCTAGAGCCCGCTTTCCGAGGACTCGCTGCGCACCGCCGCCTCGCGTCGGCGGTGCGCGTCGTCCACGGCGCGGACGACGCGGTCCGGATTGGCGACGCCGCGGAAGGTGAAGTCGGAGTCGTCCGTGCCGGCGGTGTCGAAGTCGACCGCGCCGACGCGCAGCATCCGGTCGATCAGCCGCTGGTCGACGTTGACGTTCTGCACGCGCTCGACGCGCGTCTGCTGCACGTGGCGCGACAGCACGCCGCGGCGGATCGTGAGGCGCTGGTTCGTGATCGTGTAGGTCGTCGTCATCCGCCACAGCAGCAGCGCGACGAGCACGAGCACGACGAGGATCGCGAAGACGGCGATCGTCCAGCCGGCCGAGAAGCCGCTGCCGATCGCGGTGACGGCCGCCGCGATCGCCGCTCCGAGCGCGGCGAGCAGGATCCCCTTCACGTAGAGACCGAGGGTCCCGCGCCAGGAGGGGTGACCGTCGAAGATGACCTGCTCGCCTTGGTGCAGTTCGAGCGTCACGGACGGAGCCTACGTCACGACGCCGACGCCATCTACTGTGGGGCGCGGCCATGCCCCCGATCGCCCGCGTCGAGCCGCTGACGACGACCCGCGCCCTGCGCGGGCCGTTCGACTACCGCCTGCCGGCGGCGCTCGCGGACGTGCAGGTCGGGACGCTGCTGAGCGTGCCGTTCGCGGGCCGCGAGCTGCTGGGCGTCGTGGTGGAACGCGCGACGAAGTCTGAGGTCCCCGACGAACGGCTCGCCGAGCCGCACGGCCGCGTCGAGCCGGCGATCCCCGCCGAGCTGGTCGCGCTCGCGCGCTGGATCGGCGAGGAGTACTGCTCGACCTTCTCGCGCGCGCTGGGGCTTGTGCTGCCGCCGGGGGCCGGGCGCGGGGTCGCTCCGCGCGTACGGGTGCGGGAGGTGCTCGTGGCGGAGGTCAGCGAGGCCGGCCGCGCGGCGCTGGCCGACGGGACTCGTCTGACCGACCGCCAGCGCGCCGTCCTGGCGCGGCTCGCGGACGAAGGCCCGCTGACGGCGTCCGCGAGTGGAGCGGACCATGGGTCCCTGCGCCGGCTCTCCGCGCGCGGCCTGCTCACGCTGGAGCCGCGTGCGCAGCAGCGCCGCCCGCTCGTCACGGCCGTCGGCGCCCGCTCGCCGCACGCGCCCGCGCTCACCGCCGAGCAGCAGGCCGCGCTGGAGCCGATCCTCGCGGCGCTGGCCGCGGACGCCGACGGCGACCCCGGCGCCGGCCGCTTCCTCCTCCACGGCGTCACCGGCTCGGGCAAGACGGAGGTCTACCTGCAGGCGGCGGAGGCCGCCTTGAACGCCGGCAGATCCGTGCTCGTGCTCGTGCCGGAGATCGCGCTCGCGCCGCAGACGGTCGCGCGCTTCCAGGCGCGCTTCGGCGACACGGTCGCGGTCCTGCACTCGCAGCTCGGCCAGGGTGAGCGCTACGACGAGTGGCTGCGCCTCGCGAGCGGGGAGGCGCGCATCGCCGTCGGGCCGCGCTCGGCCGTCTTCGCGCCGCTGCGCCAGCTCGGGCTGGTGATCGTCGACGAGGAGCACGAGCCGGCCTACAAGCACGAGGGCGACCCGCGCTACGACGCGCGCCGCGTCGCCGCCAAGCGCGCCGCCGACGCCGGCGCGCTCCTGCTCGCCGGCTCCGCGACGCCGCGGCCGGAGTCCGTCCAGGCGTTCAGACGCCTGCGGCTCACGAGACGCGTCGACGGCCGCCCGCTGCCGCCGGTGGAGGTGCTGGACATGCGCGACGCGCGCCACCCGCTGCACCCGACGACCCGCGAGGCGCTTGGCGACGTGCGGCGCGCGGAGCGCAAGGCGATCGTGCTCGTGAACCGCCGTGGCTGGTCGAACTTCCTCTCCTGCCGCCACTGCGGCCACGTGTGGGCCTGCCCGCAGTGCGACGTCGCGCTCGTGCTGCATCAGCGCGAAGGCGCGCTCGCCTGCCACCACTGCGGCCACCGCGAGCGGATCCCGACGAGCTGCACGCAGTGCCACTCGGCGTCCGTCGCGCGCCACGGCGCCGGCACCGAGCGGATCGAGACCGAATTGAGGGAGGCGCTCGGTACCGGCGATCCGGACTTCCCGATCCTGCGGCTCGACGCCGACACCGCGCGCGGGGGGAAGGGCGCGGTGTCGCGCGTGCTGGAGCGCTTCGACCGCGCGCGCGCGGGCGTGCTCGTCGGCACGCAGATGGTCGCGAAGGGCCACGACTTCCCCGACGTGACGCTCGGCGTCGTGCTCGACGCCGACCAGACGCTGCGCTTCCCCGACTTCCGCGCCGAGGAGCGCACGTTCGCGCTCGTCGCGCAGCTCGCGGGCCGCGCGGGCCGTGGTGGCGACGGGCACGGCCGCGTGCTCGTGCAGACGCTCTCGCCCGACGCGCCGTCGATCGCCGCGGCGGCCAAGCACGACGCCGACGGCTTCCTCGCCGGCGAGCTGGAGCGCCGCCGCGCGCTCGCGTATCCGCCGTTCGCGTCGCTGATCCGCGTCACGACCTCGGCCGAGCGCGCCGAGGACGCGGCGGCCGCCGCGCAGGCGGTGGGAGCGCGGATCTCCGCGCCGGACGCGCTCGTGCTCGGACCGGCGCCGCTGTTCCGCCTGCGCGGACGCGAGCGCAGCCAGCTCGTCGTGAAGGCGCCGCGGCGGCGGGCGGCGATCGCGTCGGTCGCGGCGGCGGTCGACGCGGTCGCGAGAACGGCGCTTGGCCGGCGCGTGCAGCTCAGCGCGGACGTCGATCCGCAGTAGGGCCCACTACCCTTCAGCACGCGATGGCCGACGAGCAGACCGTCACCGACGAGGAGCAGGAGGAGCGGGTCGACCCCGAGGTCGCCGCGCGCCGCCAGGCTGCCCTGCGCTTCGTGCGCCAGTGGGGCGATCCGGTGCTCAAGAGCCGCGCGCGCGAGATCGAGCGCTTCGACGACGAGCTGCGCACGCAGATCGCCACGATGGGCCAGATCATGGAGGACGCGCTCGGGATCGGGCTCGCCGCGACGCAGGTCGGCAAGCTTCAGCGCGTGCTCGTCTACCGCGTCGAGCCGGACTCGCCCGTCAACGCCGTCGTGAACCCCGTGATCGAGTGGTCCGGGAACGAGCTGGAGACGATGGAGGAGGGCTGCCTCTCGCTCCAGGGGGTGCTCGTCGACGTCGAGCGGCCCGTGCACGTTCGGGTCAGAGCGCAGGACGAGCACGGCGCGGCGATCACGATCGAGGCGTCCGGCCTGGAGGCGCGCGTGCTCCAGCACGAGATCGATCACCTCGACGGCGTCCTGATCCTCGACCGCACCTCGCGCGACCAGCGCAAGGCGGCGCTGCGGGCGCTGCGCGAGGCGGCCGAGCAGGCGGCGTGAGGACGGTTTACCTCGGCACCTCGGACTTCGCAGCCGAGGTGCTGAAGCGGCTGGCCGACTCGCCGCACCGACCGGCGCTGGTGGTGACGCGGCCGGATCGGCCGGCGGGGCGGGGGCGCAAGCTGACGCCGCCGCCGGTGGCGAGCGCCGCTCAGGCGCTCGGGCTGCCCTTGGCGCAGCCCGACGACGTCAACGAGGACTGTGCCCGCGCCCAGATCGCCGCGGTCGCTCCGGACGTCGTCGTGGTCTGCGCGTTCGGCGCGCTGATCCGCGAGGAGCTGCTGGCCGCGCACGACATGCTCAACGTGCATCCCTCGCTGCTGCCGCGCTGGCGCGGGGCGGCGCCGATCGAGCGGGCGATGATGGCGGGCGATCCCGAGACGGGCGTCGCGATCATGCGCGTGACGGCGGGCCTGGACAGCGGGCCGGTCTGCCTGCTGGAGCGGGAGCCGATCCTTCCGGAGGACACCTTCGGGACGCTCTCGGCGCGGCTCGCGGCGCTGGGCGGAGACCTGTTGGTGCGGGCGCTGGACGAGCGGCCGGTGTTCGTGGAGCAGTCCGACGACGGCGTGACGTATGCCGAGAAGATCACCGCCGACGATCGGGTGCTCGATCCGGTGGCGCGGCCCGCCGCCGAGCTGGATCGGATCGTGCGTGCACTCAGCCCTCACGTGGGCGCCCGCTTGGCGCTGCCCGATGGCTCCTTTCTCGGCGTCTGGGGCGCTCAGCTCGCGGCGCCCATCGAGCACGAGCCCGGCTGGCTGGGCAGCGAGGGGGGAAGGTTGCTGTTGTCCTGCGCGGGCGGCAGCGCCCTGGAGCTGCTGACGGTCCAACCCCCCGGCAAGAGAGCCATGCCCGCCGCCGACTACCTGCGCGGCCACCAGCTCTGACCTGTGTGCATCTGAGTCGGTTTCCCGTCTCAGATGCACACACCTCAGTCCGCGCCGGCCGGTTCGTCCACCGGCAGCGCCGCGCGGAAGCCGGTGGCGACGGCGGTGAGGAGCGTGAGGACGCCGATCGCGTGGGCCCAGCCGGCGTCGGCCAGGGTGAGGAAGCCGAGCGTCAGGACGAGGCAGGCGAGCGCCACGCGCGCCAGCAGCCCGGACCGCGCGGCGCTCAATGCCTGCGCGGGGCCGACCGGCGCGGCCGGAGCACCGCCCGCGTTGCTGTCCTCGTAGCCCAACCGCCCCCGCAACGTCAGCGCGAACAGGAACACCAGCGATGGCGCCAGCAGCACGGCGCCGCCGGCCACGGACACCAGCACGGCGACGAGCACGTCATGCCCCGCCGCCGCCTGCGAGACGGTCAACCCGGGGAGCAGGTCGGGCGCCTGAGCCACCGCCCAGCCCGCGACCACTGCGGCGACGGCCAGCGCGGCGGAGTAGCGCGCCGCCTCGTAGCGCCGCGCCCACACGAGCGCGAGCGTGCCCACGCCGGCCGCGCCCGACACGATCAACGCCGGCAGGCCGTCGCCGACGAGGTCGTCGAACAGCGCGCGGGCCTCGGACCGCACCACGAACAATCCGAGAACCGCCAGCGCTCCCGCCACGACGCCCGCCGCCAGCGCCCGTCCGCGGAACGCCTGCTCCAGCTCCTCCGACCCCCGCCGCACCGCATCGGCCGCCAGATAGACGGCAGCCAGGTAGGCGCCGAGCGCGACCGCCAGCACCCCGATCGTCAGCGGCACCGCGCCGGTCCAGCTCGTCCACAGGTCCCCGGCGGCGTTGCCGACCGGCACGGCGCCGTCGGCGATCGCGCCGACGACGGTCCCCAGCGCGAACGGCGTCAGCACCGACGCGACGCCGAAGACCGTGTCGATCGTGCGCTGCTCGCGCACGCGCGAAGTCCCAGCGCGCAGCGCGTACGCCGTGCCGCGGAAGATGATCCCCACGGCGGCGATGAACAGCGGGACCGCGAGCGTCGAGACGATCGAGCCGAACGCGACCGGATACGCGGTCCACATCACGACGAGCACGAAGATGAGCCACACGTGGTTCGCCTCCCACACCGGCGCCATCGCCGCGTGGGCGTGCTCGCGGATCCGCTCCCCGCGCGCGCCGCGTCCTGCGAGCAGCTGCCAGAAGCCCGCCCCGAAGTCGGCCCCGCCGAGCACGACGTAGAGCGTCAATCCGGCGAGCGCGAGCACGAGCGGCGCGGCGTCCAGCATCAGCGCGGCTCCTCGGTGACCACGCGGGTCGGCTGTGGATCGCCGGAGCCGCCCACCGGCGCGCGCGCGAGCCGCCGCAGGATCCACCACACCGCGCCGGCCAGCCCCAGGTACACGAACGCGAGCGTCGCGTAGCCGACCGGGATCCCGCCCGCGCCCGTCACCGCCTGCGAGGTGCGCATCACGCCGTAGACGACGAACGGCTGGCGCCCGACCTCCGTCACGACCCAACCGCACAGCAGCGCCACCAACGACAGCGGCCCGCAGGCGACGAGCACGCGGAAGAACCACTTCGACGCGGGCAGGCGCCGCCTCCGCCAGCGCACCCACAGCACGACGACGCCGACGACGGCGAGCAGCGTGCCGATCCCGACCATCGTCTGGAACGCGAAGCGGATCACGTTGATCGCCGGCGGGCGGTCGTCGGGCGGGACCGCGTCGAGCCCTCTGACCGTCGCGTTCGGGTCGTGGTAGGCGAGCAGCGACAGCAGATCCGGGATCGCGATCCCGCCGACGACGTTCCCGGTGCCCGCCTGGTACCAGCCGCCGATGTGCTCCGCGGCGCCCTGCGTCGTCTGCTGCAAGCCCTCGAACGCGGCCAGCTTCACCGGCTGCTGGTTCGCCACCTCGCGCGCCGCCCAGTCGCCGACGAGCAGCTGCGCCGGCGCCGCCAGCGCGGCGATCGTCAGCGGGATCGCCAGCGCGGTGCGCTCGTAGCGGCCCCACCGGCCATGCCGCAGCCGACCCCACGCGTACGCGCCCGCCACCACGAAGCCGACGACGATGTACGCCGCCACGTACATGTGCACCAGCTCGTGCCAGAAGAAGCTGTTGCCGAACAGGGCGCTCCACGGGTGCACGTCGGTCACGCGCCCGTCCGCCGCGAGCCTGAACCCCTCCGGGTGGTTCATCCAGCCGTTCACCGCGATCACCATCGCCGAGCCGGTCAGGCCGGTCGCGACGATCGGCAGCCCGCACAGCAGATGGACGCGTGGCGAGAGACGGTCCCAGCCGTAGACGTAGATCGCGATGAAGATCGCCTCCAGGAAGAAGGAGAAGCCCTCCAGCGCGAACGCGAGCCCGAACACCGAGCCGAACGTCGCCATGAAGTCGGGCCACAGCATCCCCAGCTCGAACGAGAGGATCGTCCCCGTCACCACGCCGACCGCGAACAGCGCCACCATCACGCGCGTCCAGCGGCGCGCGAGCGTGCGATGCAGCGGATCGCCGGTCCGCGTCGACAGCCACTCGACGAACAGGACGAGCGCCGGGAACGCGACGCCGAAGCACACCAGCGGGATGTGCACGGCGAACGACATCGCCTGCATCTGCCGCGCCTGCGACAGGTACTCCTGCTGGACCGGTGCGAGCGCGGCTGCCATCGCTGCCACCATCTGCGCCATGTCTGCCCACACTACGACCGCCTCAGGCGTCTCGCCCGCTCGCCGCGTCGCGGCGGCGGTGCTGCGGCGCGTCGAGCAGGACGGCGCCTACGCCGACCGCGCGCTCGCCGCGGAGGCGACCCGCGCCGGCCTCGACGCGCGCGAGCGCGCCTTCGCCACCCAGCTGGCGTACGGCGCGGTCCAGCGCCGCCGCACGCTCGACCACGTGATCGCCGCGTGTGCCGGGCGCCCCGTCGAACGGCTCGACGCGCCGGTGCGCGACGCGCTGCGCCTCGGCGTGCTGCAGCTGCTGTTCCTCGACGGCGTCGCGCCGCACGCCGCGGTCGACCAGAGCGTCGAGCTGGCGAAGGCGTCCGGCGGACCGGGCTTCAAGCTCGTCAACGCCGTCCTGCGGCGCGCGGGCCGCGAGGGCGCGAGACAGCTCGCCGCCCTCGAGGACGCGACGCCGCGCGGCGCGGCGCTGCGCCACTCGGTGCCGGACTGGCTCGCCGAGCTGTGGTGGGAGGCGCTTGGCGCCGAGGAGGCACGTGCCCTCCTCGCCGTCGTCAACGCGCCGGCCGAGAGCGCGCTGCGCGTCAACGCGCTCGTCGCGGAGCCGGACGCGGTGCGGGCGCAGCTGGCCGAGCACGGGGTGGAGCTGCGCACGGCGCCGGCCGTGCTCGACGGCGTCGGGCTGCCCGAGGGCGTCGTGCTCGACGCGCCGTTCGACCCGAGCACCGACCCGCTGTGGGAGACGGGCGCGCTCGTGGCGCAGTCGCGCGCGGCGATGAGCGCGGCGCGCCTGCTCGATCCGCAGCCGGGCATGCGCGTGCTCGACCTGTGCGCCGCGCCGGGCGGCAAGGCGACGCACCTCGCGGCGCTCGTCGGCCCGGACGGCGAGGTCGTCGCGGTCGAGCGCAACGCCAGACGCGCGGAGCAGCTGCGCCGCGCCGTCGAGCGCCTGCGCGCCCAGTCGATCGTCCGCGTCGAGACCGCCGACGCGGCCGAGCCGCGCAGCGACGGCCCGTTCGACGCGGTGCTCGTCGATCCCCCGTGCAGCGGGCTCGGCACCCTCCAGGGACGACCTGACCTGCGCTGGCGCGTTGCTCCACAGGCGATCGAGCGGCTGGCGGAGCTGCAGCTGGAGATCCTGAGCGCCGGCGCACATGCGCTCAAGCCCGGCGGGGCGCTCGTCTACTCCACCTGCACGATCTCGCCGCGCGAGAACGAGCAGGTGGTGGAGCGCTTCCTGGCGCGTTCGCCGCAGTTCGGGCTCGAACGCACCCACCAGACGCTGCCGCACCGCGACGCGACGGACGGCTTCTTCTACGCCCGCCTGCGCCGCGCGGTTTGATATCACCGAGCCGATGCAGAGAGAGCAGGACCCGGTCGACCTGGGCCCCGAGTGCCCGGGCTGCCACGAGCCGTGGCTGCGCCCGACGACGATCCCCGGGCGCTATCGCTGCGTCTTCTGCCTGCGCCGCTACGAGCTGTCGTCGGTGTGCCCGAACTGCGGCGAGCACTCGACGATCGTGCGCATGTCGAGCACGGCGATCCTCACCTGCAACCACTGCAGAAGCTCGATGCTCACGCAGCTCTGACGGCGGCTGCCGTCCCGCCGGGCGATCGGCGACACTTCCGCGCATGAGCGCCCCCGACCTCCTGCGCGCGCGCCGCGTCGCGCCGTCGATCCTGTCGGCCGACTTCGCGCACCTCGGCGCGCAGGTCGACGCCGTGATCGAGGCGGGCGCGCGCGTGATCCACGTCGACGTGATGGACGGCCACTTCGTCCCGCCGATCACGATCGGCCCGCTGATCGTCTCCGCACTCGCCGATCGGGTCCACCAAGCCGGCGGCATGCTCGACGTCCATCTGATGATCGAGCGTCCCGAGCGCCAGGTCGCCGAGTTCGCGCGCGCGGGCGCCGACCTGATCACGGTCCACGCGGAGGCGACGCCGCACCTGCACTACGCGCTGCAGGCGGTCAAGGAGGCCGGCTGCGCCGCCGGCGCGGCGATCAACCCGGCGACGCCGCCGGACGCGCTGCAGGAGGTGGGCGAACTGCTCGACCTCGCGCTCTGCATGTCGGTCAATCCGGGCTGGGGCGGTCAGCCGTTCATCGCCGCCGCGCTCGGCAAGCTCGCCGCCATGCGCGCCGCGCTCCCGGATGGCGTCGCGCTCGAGGTCGACGGCGGGGTGGACGCCAGGACGGCTGGACCGTGCGCCGAGCAGGGCGCTAGTCTGCTGGTCGCCGGGTCCGCCATCTTCGGCGCCGCAGATCCGGCCGCGGCCTACGCGAGGATCGCCGAGGCCGCCGGCGCCACGTAACGGTCCGGCGCACGCTCGCGCGTCCGCCGGTCGCGCAGAGAGCGAAAGGACCCCCACGTGACCGGCACCCCGATCGTCACCGCCGTCGACCTGCACCGCCGCTTCGGCGAGGGCGAGGCCGCCGTCGACGCGCTCGACGGCGTCTCGCTGGAGCTGCCCGCCGGCGCCTTCACGGCGATCATGGGTCCGTCGGGCTCCGGCAAGTCGACGCTGATGCACTGCCTCGCGGGGCTGGACACGCCGACATCGGGGACGGTCACGATCGACGGCGTCGACCTCAGCACGCTCGACGACAAGAAGCTCACCGAGCTGCGGCGCGACAAGGTCGGCTTCATCTTCCAGTCGTTCAACCTGCTGCCGGTCCTCACCGCGCAGGAGAACATCGAGCTGCCGCTGAAGATCGCCGGCCGCGACGTCGACGCCGCGTGGCGCGACCGGCTCGTCGGCACCGTCGGGCTGGGGGACCGCCTCACGCACCACCCCTCGGAGCTGTCGGGCGGCCAGCAGCAGCGCGTCGCGGTGGCGCGCGCCCTGATCTCCAAGCCGGCGGTCGTGTTCGCCGACGAGCCGACCGGCAACCTCGACTCGCAGTCGAGCGCCGAGGTGCTGCGGCTGCTGCGCCAGTCGGTCGACGAGCTCGGCCAGACCGTCGTCATGGTCACCCACGAGGCGAGCGCGGCGGCGAACGCCGACCGCATCCTCGTGCTGGCCGACGGCAAGATCGTCCACGACGGCTCCGCGGGCTCCGCCGACGAGGTCCACGACCTCATGCGGACGGTGGGTTAGATGCTCGCGCTGTCGCTGCGCGGGATCGCCACACGCAAGCTGCGCACCGCGCTCACCGCCTTCGCCGTCGTGCTCGGCGTCGCGCTCGTGTCCGGCACCTACCTGCTCACCGACACGATCAACCACGCCTTCGACGAGGTCTTCCAGACGGCCAACAGAGGCGTCGACGTCGTCGTCACGCCGGCCAGACTGTTCGGGACGGGCAACGACAACGCGTCGGTCGCGCCCAACCCGCTGCCCGCGTCGGTGCTCGGCCAGGTCCGCCGCGTCCCCGGCGTCGCGTTCGCGTCCGGCGCCGTCCAGGGCATCGGGCAGATCTACGACAAGCACGACAAGCCGATCATCACGAGCGGGCCGCCGATGTTCATCTTCGACGTCCCGGCGAAACGCTTCGATCCGTTCGTCTACGTCGACGGGCATGCGCCCCGCGCGGACGGCGAGGTCGCGCTCGACAAGTTCAGCGCCGACAAGGCCGGCTACAAGCTCGGCGACACGGTGGGGCTGTCCGGCGAGGGCCCGCAGGAGCGCTTCCGGCTCGTCGGGATCGCGAGATTCGGCGAGGCGAACTCGCTCGGCGGCGCGGCGATCTCGCTCGTGACGCGCCCGGTCGCGGAGCGCCTGCTGAAGAGACACGACGAGTTCACGACGATCGACGTGGCGGCCGAGCCCGGCACGCTGCCGAACCAGCTCGCCGCGGCGATCCGCGCGGTGCTGCCGGCGAGAGTCGCGACCGTGCGGACGGGCGAGCAGCAGGCGAGATCTGACTCGCAGGACATCAAGGACAACCTCTCGTTCCTGCGCACGTTCCTGTTCGTGTTCGCGGGGATCGCGCTGTTCGTCGGCGCGTTCCTGATCGCCAACACGTTCTCGATCACGGTCGCCCAGCGCGTGCGCGAGTTCGCGCTGCTGCGCGTGATCGGCGCGAACCGCGGCCAGGTGCTGCGCGCGGTGATCGGCGAGGCGCTGCTGCTCGGGCTCGCCGGCTCGGTCGTCGGCCTGCTCGCCGGCTTCGTGATCGCGCCCGGCCTGAAGGGCCTCTTCAAGGCGCTCGGCGCCGACCTGCCGTCCAGCGGCACGGTGCTGGAGACGCGCACGATCGTCGTCTCGCTGCTCGTCGGCACGCTCATCACGCTCGCCTCGGCGCTCGCGCCCGGACTGCGCGCGACGCGCGTGCCGCCGATGGCGGCGCTGCAGGAGGCGGCGAGCCTCCCCCGCGGACGCACGGCGCGCTGGCGCACGCCGCTCGCCGGAGTGGTCGCGCTGATCGGGATCGCGCTCGTGCTGCTGGGGCTGTTCGGCTCGGCGAAGGGCGGCAGCGCGGCGGCGCTCGTCGGCGCCGGCGCCGCGGTCATCTTCATCGGCGTCGGGCTGCTCGCCTCGCTGATCGTGCGCCCGCTGTCGCTGGCGGTCGGCCTGCCGGCCGAGCGCCTGCGGGGCGTCGCCGGCCGGCTCGCGCGCGAGAACGCCTCGCGCAACCCGCGCCGCACCGCCTCGACGTCGGCCGCGCTGATGATCGGCGTCGCCTTCGTCGCCTTCGTGACGATCTTCGCCGCCGGGCTGAAGGCCTCGATCGCGGACGCCGTGAACGTCGGCCTGAAGGGCCAGCTGATCGTGCAGACGAGCAACTTCCAGCCGGTCCCCGCGCCCGCCACGAGAACGCTCGCCGCGGTCCCGGGCGTCGGCACCGTCTCCGGCATCCGCTTCACGAAGGCGATCGTCGCGGGGAAGGGCAGACCGACCGTCTCGGGCGTCGACCCGGCGACGATCGGCGACGTCTTCAACGTCAGATGGAAGCAGGGCTCGGCGGCAACGCTGAGCGGGCTCACGCCGGGTCAGGCGCTCGTCTCGAAGAGATGGGCGGACGGCCACGGCGTGCGCGTCGGGCAGCGGCTCGCACTCACCTCGCCGACCGGCGCGCGCCTGACCGCCAGAGTGACCGGGATCTACGACGACAAGGCGAACGTGCTCGGCGACCTGACGCTGCCGAACGCGGTCGTGGCGCGCTCGTTCAACGTGCCCGGCAACGCGTTCCTGATGGCGACGACCGATCCCGGCCTCGACGTGAAGACGGTCAGAACGCGCGCCGAGCGGACGATGAGAGCCGCCTACCCGAGCATCAAGGTGCAGACGGAGGAGGAGTTCGTCGCCGACCAGAAGGGCCAGGTCAACAGACTGCTCGCGCTCGTCTACGTGCTGCTCGCGCTCACGCTGCTGATCGCGCTGTTCGGGATCCTCAACACGCTGTTCCTGACGATCCACGAGCGCACGCGCGAGCTCGGGATGCTGCGCGCGATCGGCACATCGCGCCGGCAGGTCAAGTCGATGGTGCGCTGGGAGGCGGTCATCACGGCGCAGATCGGCGCGGTGCTCGGCGTCGTGCTCGGCGCGATCTTCGCCGTGCTCGTGACGATCCCGCTCAAGAGCGAGGGCTTCACGATCTCGATCCCGGTGATCCAGCTGATCGTGCTGCTCGTGCTCGCCGCGCTGTTCGGCGTCGTCGCCGCGATCTGGCCCGCCCGCCGCGCCGCAAAGCTCGACGTCCTCCAGGCGCTCGCGTACGAGTGACGCTCAGTCGCGGCGGTACAGCCCGAGCAGCAGGCCGCTGAGCAGGAAGGTCGAGCCGAAGTAGCCGATCTCGACGCGCAGCACCTCGCTGTCGACGATCGGCGCCAGCACCCAGGCGACGAACAGCGCCGCCGACAGCAGCCACGCGACCGCCGCGAGCGCGGCGCGGTTGCGCGCGAGCGCGGCCTGGTTGAGCGTGCCGGCGATCAGGTGGAAGCCCATCCCGACCGCCACGAGCGCCAAGCCGCCGCGCGCGTAGGTGAAGCCCTTGTCGCCCAGCACGGCCGTCATCACGGCCGGTCCGATCGCCAGCAGGCCGAGCGCGCAGGCGCCGGCGAAGCCGCCGATCACGAGCACCGTCTTGCGCACCGCCGCGGCGAACGCGTCCTCGCTGCCGCGCGCGGTCATCGCGGTGAGGTGGGGGAGGATCGAGGTCTGGATCGCCTGGAACAGCTGCAGCGGCGCGCGCACGATCATCAGCACGTTGAAGACGAAGCCGGCGAGCGCGGCGCCGGACTTGGCGTTGACGATCAGCACCGCCGCGTTCATCAGCGTCTGCTCGGCAAGCATGATCGCGAACACGGCCATCGCGAAGCGCGAGCCGTGGCCGATCGAGAGGTCGGCGACGGCCTCCTCGATCTCGGCGTGCGCCGGTCCCTCGCCGGCAGCGTCGAGCACGGGCGCTTCGCGCTCGGCGACCGACGGCGCATGCGCCTGCCCGCTCAGGTGCCCGAGCGCGAACGGCACGACCACGAGCGAGACGAACGGCGCCACCGCCATGCCGGTCGCGATCGCCGTCTGACCGGAGGTGATGCCGAGCACCGCGGCGACGGCGAACAGCAGCCGCGAGGTCGACTCCAGGAACACGAGTCCGCCGTAGAGCCCGAAGCGCTCGTGGCCCGCCAGCCAGCCGCGCGCGAAGTAGCTGCCCGCGTAGGCGAGCACGCCCACCACCAGGATCCAGTAGAGCGCGCTCTGCCCGCCGAACAGGTGGTCCTCGATGCGCGGTCGCAGCGCGAGCGCGACGACGAGGAACAGCAGCGCGAAAGTCAGCTGGATCGTCGCCGGCACGCGCAGCGGATGGCCGGCGAGCCCGCGCGCGCGGCGGTCGGCGATCGTGCGCGAGAGCAGCTGCTCGATCGGCCGGTAGATCACGCACAGGATCACGTACATGACCGACCACAGCAGGCTCACCTGCCCGTAGGCGGTGCTGGAGAGCTGGTGGCTCGCGAGCGCGAGGTAGAGGAACGTGAAGACGCCGGTCGAGGCGATCCCGACCGTCAGGATGCGCGCGCCCGAGCCGTAGGAGCGGACCTCGGCTCTCTGTGTCGCCGCCGCTCTCTCGGCGGTCTCGGGGCTAGGCGCCGAGCCGGACAAGCAGCATCGTCCACGGGAAGGGCGAGCGCTTCTCGACGACCTCGCCGTGCTGCGCGAGCAGTCGCACGAAGGAGCGCTTCGACCAGTGGTTGACGTGTCCGGGGGTGTTGCCGAGATCGGCGATGTACGCGCCGCGGGCCATGTTCAACATGCGCCACAGCGGCTCGCGGGGGACGGAGACGAGCAGGTGGCGTCTCGCCACGCGCGCCATCTCCGCGACGGTGTGCTCGGGATCGGGCACGTGCTCCAGCACCTCGATCGCAGACGCCATGTCGAACTCGCCGTCGGCGAACGGCATGTTCTCGGCGAGCATCGTGCGGTACTCGAGGTTCGGCCGCTGGCGCGTGGCCCACTCGGCCTTCAGCTTCTCGTCGTCGAGGTCGATCCCGACGATGCGCTTCTCGCCGAGCTGCGTCGCCCACTGATGCGTGAGCACCCCCTCGCCGCAGCCGACGTCGAGCACGGACTCGGGCGCCGCCTGCGCGAACAGCTGCGCGAGCGTGCCCTCGAAGTTCGCCATCAGCCGCCGCACGACCGGGTTCGTCGAGCCGTACTTGTCGTACGTGTTCCCGGTCGGAACTGCTTCGGCAGTCGTGCTCATACCTCGATCGTCTCCCGCTTGGGCTTGTCGGCATCGTCCCGCTGCGCGCCCGGCTCGTAGTGCGACGGCGCGATCCCCAGCGCCAGCTCGATCCGCCGCACGCGCTCGAACGTCCGCTGCGTGAGCGTGCGCTGGGCGGCCAGCAGGTCGCCGATCACGCCGAGCGCGCCGAGCAGCATCGCGCCGATGAACAGCACCGCGCCGAGGATCAGCGACTGCACGTGGCCGGCGCCCTCGCCGCCGATCCACGCGACGAGGAAGCGCCCCCACACGGCGAGCGCGGCGAGTCCCATCAGCACCGCGCCGCCCCAGAAGACCTTCAGCGGCTCGTACTGCGCGTAGATGCGGAAGATCGAGATCGCGTTGCGGCGCACGTACGCGCCCATCGACGGGAACAGGCGCGACTCGCGCGTCTTCGGGTTCGTCCGGATCGGGACGTGGTCCGTCGCCACGAGCAGCTTGCCGGCCTGGATGATCGTCTCCAGCGTGTAGGTGAATCTGGAGACGACCTGCATCTGCAGCGCGGCCTCGCGGTTGTAGGCGCGGAAGCCGGAGGTCGTGTCCGGCACGGTCGTCTCGGAGGCCTGGCGCACGACCCACGAGCCGAGCTTCTGCAGCGACTTCTTCAGCGGCGAGAAGTGCGCGATCTGCTCGACCTGGCGGTCGCCGACGACCATGTCGGCCTCGCCGGCGACGATCGGCGCGACGAGCTTGGGGATGTCGCGGCCGTCGTACTGGTTGTCGGCGTCGGTGTTGACGATCACGTCCGCGCCGAGCTTGAGCGCCGCGTCGAGCCCCGCCTGGAAGCCGGCCGCGAGCCCCTTGTTGTTCGTCAGCTTGACGATGTGGTCGACGCCGTTGGCGCGCGCGACCTCGATCGTGCGGTCGCTCGAGCCGTCGTCGATCACCAGCCACTCGACGGCGTCGAAGCCGGGCACCTCGCGCGGGAGGTCGGCGAGCGTCAACGGGAGCGTCTTCTCCTCGTTGAAGCAGGGAATCTGGATGATCAGCTTCATGGCGTAGACTCGCGCCGCAGTATTCCATGCGCCGCCCCGACCGCACGACCCTCGCGCTGGCCGGCGTGCTGCTGGGAGCGCTCGCGCTCCGCCTGTGGGGGATCCGGAACGGACTGCCGTTCTCCTACAACGTGGACGAGGAGAGACACTTCGTCCCGGTCGCCGTTCGCTTCTTCGCGGACGGCCTGAACCCCGGCTACTTCCTCAACCCGCCGGGCTACACGGAGCTGCTGTACGCCGTCTACGCGGTCTGGTTCCGCGGCGGCGACGCGGTTCGGCATGCGTACGCGAGCGACCCGTCGGAGCTGCTGACGATCGCGCGCGTCACCACGGCGCTGCTCGGCGTCGCCGCCGTGTGGCTGCTGCACCTGGCGGGCGCGCGCTTCTTCGACCGCGCGATCGGGCTGCTCGCCGCCGCACTCGGCGCGGTCGCGTTCCTGCCGGTCTTCTACGGCCATCTCGCGCTCAACGACGTACCCGCGACGGCGCCCGCGACGCTCGCCCTGCTCGGCGCGGCGCTCGTGCTGCGCGGCGGGACGCGCGCAGCGCTGCTCGGCGGCCTCGGCGCGGGGCTCGCGGCCGGCACGAAGTACACCGCCGGCATCGCGCTGCTGCCGCTGCTGACCGCGATCGCGCTCGTCGCGCGCGGGCGGCGCGAGCCGCTGACGCGCGCGCTGCTCGCGCCTGCGGCCGCGGCCTGCGCTGCGGCGCTCGTCGGCTTCCTCGTCGCGAACCCGTACGCGCTGCTCGACTTCCACGCGTTCCACGCCGGCGTCGCGAGACAGCGCACGCTGGCGAGCGGGGAGGAGCTGGCGAAGCTCGGCCTCACCCAGCGCAACGGGATCGTCTACTACCTGTGGTCGCTGACGTGGGGACTCGGCTGGATCCCCGCGCTTGCGGCGCTCGGCGGCGCCATCCGGCTGCTGCTGCGCGACCGCGCGCTCGCGCTCGTGCTGCTGCCGGCCCCGCTGCTCTACCTGCTCTTCATGGGGCTGCAGGAGCGCTACTTCGGGCGCTGGCTGCTGCCGGTGCTGCCGATCGCGATCCTGCTCGCCGCTTACGGTGGGGCGACGCTCGCGCGCGCCGCCGCCGCGCGCGCGCCGCGGCTCGCCGCGCCGGCCATGGCGCTCGTCGCGGTGGCGCTGCTCGCGCAGGGGCTCATCCACTCCCTCCACGTCGATCGCGTGCTGGCCCGCCCCGACACGCGCAACAGCGCGCGCGTGTGGCTGCTCGCGCACGTGCCGGCCGGCGCGAAGGTCGTGATCGAGCCGTTCGTGCCGGCGCGCTGGCTTGCCGGTACCGGCTGGCATCGCTGGGACGTGACGCGCGCCGACGTCGACGACTCCGGCAGACCCCTGCCCGCGGGCCGCACGCGCTTCGTGAAGGTCGACAAGTACGAGCGCACGCTGCGGCCCATGCTGATCGACCGCTACATGACGCAGGGCTACTGCTGGGTCGTGACCGGCTCGCACCAGTTCGGCCGGGCGTTCGCGCAGCCCGATCAGGTCCCGCAGGCGATCGCGTACTACGCCGCGCTGCGCCGCCGGGCCGAGACGGTTGCCCGCTTCAGCCCCTACCGCGCGGGCGTCGCGCCGCCGCCGTTCAACTTCGACTGGTCGTTCGACTGGTACCCGCTCGCGTACGCGCGCCCCGGCCCGCTGATCGTCGTGCACCGCCTGCGCGGCGAAGGCTGCGCGTGAACCTGGCGCGTATCCTCACGTTGGACATGTCGCTGCGCACCGACACCGACCGCCTGCACCTCGCGCGGACGCTCGAGCTGGCCGCGCAGGGACGCGGCCGCGTGAGCCCGAACCCGCTCGTCGGCGCGGTGATCGCGCGCGAGGGCGAGGTGCTGGGAGAGGGCTGGCACACGGCCTACGGCGAGCCGCATGCGGAGGTCGAGGCGCTGAACGCGGCGGTCGGCAGGGACCTCGGCGACGCAACGCTCTACGTCTCGCTGGAACCGTGCTGTCACACCGGCAAGCAGCCGCCGTGCACCGACGCGATCGTCGCCTCCGGCATCCGCCGCGTCGTCGTCGCCTCCGACGACCCGACCGAGAAGGCGTCCGGTCGCGGGCTCGGGATCCTGCGCGACGAGGGGATCGCGGTCGAGGTCGCCGACGGTGAGCTGGCGGCCCGGGCGCGGCTGCTGAACCAGCCGTTCCGCAAGCACGCGCGCAGCGGCAGGCCGTGGGTGCTGTTCAAGTCTGCGATGACGCTCGACGGCAAGGTCGCCACCCGGGCGGGCGACTCGAAGTGGATCTCCAACGAGGAGAGCCGCCGCCGTGCGCACCGCTGGCGCGCCGAGCAGGACGCGGTCGCCGTCGGCATCGGCACGGCGCTGGCCGACGACCCGCAGCTGACGGCGCGCCTCCCGGACGTCGCACGCCAGCCGCGGCGGATCGTCTTCGATGCGACCGCCCGCCTGCCGCTCGACTCGCAGCTCGTGGCGGCGGCGCCGGAGATTCCGCTGACCGTGGTCGTCTCGCGCGCCGCGCCGCGCAGCGCGACCGACGCGCTCGAGACGCACGGGGCGGAGGTGATCGTCGCGACCGGGGAGCACGAGCAGGCACGCGTCGTCTCCGCGCTCGACCAGCTCGGCGCCGCCGGCATCAGCTCGATCCTGCTGGAGGGCGGTCCGAGACTGGCCGGCGCCTTCTTCGACGCCGGCGAGATCGACGAGCTGCGGCTGTTCCTCGCGCCGCTCGTGCTCGGCGGCCGCACCGCGCGCGACCCGCTGGAGGGCGAGGGCGTCGAGACGATCGCCGAGGCGGTGCGCGCGCTCACGCTCGACTGCGAGCGCGTCGGCGACGACCTGCTCGTCTCCGCGCGGCTGAGGGAGTGGTGACGCGGTGTTCACGGGATTGGTGCAGGGACTGGGGCAGGTGGTCGCGATCGAGCGGTCGGACGACGGCGTCCGCCTCACGATCTCCGCCGACTTTCCGCTCGGCGCCTCCGACGGCGACTCGATCGCGGTGAACGGCGTGTGCCTCACCGCGGTCGAGCCGCTCTCCTACGTCTTCAGAGCCGACGTGATGAACGAGACGCTCCAGCGCTCGTCGCTCGGCACGGTCGAGCGGGGCGACCGCGTCAACCTCGAGCTGCCGCTGCGCCCGCACGATCGTCTGGGAGGCCACTTCGTCCAGGGCCATGTCGACGGACTCGGCACCGTCGCCGAGGTCGAGCCGGACGGCTTCGCGCGCCGCATCCGCGTCACCGCGGCGCCTGATCTGCTGCGATATGTGGTGGAAAAGGGGTCGATCGCGATCGACGGCGTGAGCCTCACGGTCGCCGCGGTCGACGACGAATCCCTCACCGTCTCCCTCATCCCCGAGACCCTGGAGCGCACGAGCCTCGGAGCGGCCGCGCCCGGACGAACCGTCAACCTGGAGGTGGACGTGCTCGCCAAGTACGTAGAGAAGCTGGTGGCCCGATGAGCCGGCCGTTCGCCACGATCGAGGCGGCGCTGGAGGACATCCGCGCCGGCCGCATGGTCGTGGTCTGCGACGACGAGGACCGCGAGAACGAGGGCGACCTCACGCTCGCCGCCCAGTTCGCGACGCCCGAGGCGATCAACTTCATGGCGAAGGAGGGGCGCGGGCTGATCTGCCTCGCGCTCACGCCAGACCGCTGCGACGAGCTGGGCCTCGACCTGATGGCGGCCAAGAACGAGTCGCCGTTCGAGACCGCGTTCACCGTCTCGATCGAGGCCCGCGAGGGCGTCACCACCGGCATCTCCGCGCACGACCGCGCGCGCACGATCCAGGTGGCCATCGACCCGCGCTCGACGCCGAAGGACCTGGTGCA
>JBQCIQ010000146.1:0-8064 GCA_051953595.1 Conexibacter sp.
CGGTTCGCGGCGGGCGGCGGCGCGGGTTTCTACCCGATCGCGTTCGGGTCCTTCAGCGACATCCTCTCTAACCTGTTCGGGCGCGGCGGCGGCCCCGGCGGCCCCGGCGGTCCGGCGGGTGGCGCAGCCGGCGGCCGGGCCGGCGGACGTGCGCGCCCGCAGCGCGGGCGCGACCTGGAGACGGAGGTCTCGCTGAGCTTCCAGGAGGCGGTCGACGGCGCGCAGGCGGCGCTGGCGATCCCGACCTCGACCCCGTGCGAGACGTGCCACGGCACCGGCGCGAGACCGGGCACGTCGCCCGTCGTCTGCCCCGTCTGCCAGGGGCGCGGCGTCGAGTCGCAGGGCCAGGGCTTCTTCTCGATCACGCAGCCGTGCTCGCGCTGCGGCGGCAGCGGCACGGTCGTGGAGAGTCCCTGCCCGACGTGCGGCGGCTCGGGCGCGCGCCGCACGATCAAGCGCCTTCGCGTGAACATCCCCGCGGGCGTCAAGGACGGCAGCCGTGTGCGCATAGCCGGCAAGGGCGAGCCGGGCGCGAACGGCGCACCGCCGGGCGACGTGTTCGTCGTCACGCGCGTGACGCCGTCGCCGGTCTTCAGAGCGGTCGGCGACCACCTCGAGGTCGAGGTGCCGCTCACCGTCGTCGAGGCGCTGCAGGGCGCGACCGTCGAGGTGCCGACGCTCTCCGGCAAGAAGCGCCTGCGGATCGCGCCGGGCACGAGACACGGCGCCGTGCAGCGGCTGAGAGGCGAGGGCGCCCCGCGGCTCGGCGGCAAGGGCCGCGGCGACATCCACTACCGCTTCACGATCGAGCTGCCGAGAACGCTCAACGCCGAGCAGCGCGAGGCGGTCGAGCGGCTGGCGCAGGTGATGAACGGCAACCCGCGCGAGCGGCTGTTCACGAACGGGCGAACGGAGGCGACGGCATGAGCGCACGACGCGTACGCACGACGACGCGGATCGAGCTGAGCGACGACCGCGGCGTCTTCATGATCTCGGTCGCCGCCGAGCTGGCGGAGATGCACCCGCAGACGCTGCGCATGTACGAGCAGCGCGGGCTGATCGAGCCGAAGCGCTCGCCGAAGGGCACGCGGCTCTACTCGCACGCCGACGTCGAGCGCCTGCGGCGCATCCAGCAGATGACGGCCGAGATGGGCATGAACCTCGCCGGCGTCGAGCGCGTGTTCGAGCTGGAGGATCAGCTGCACGCGATGACCGCGAAGGTTCGGCGCCTGGAGAGACGCGCGGCCGCGCTCGCGCAGGAGGTCGAGCGGCTGGAGGCGCTGCGCCGCGAGCTGCGCGCGGAGATCGTCCCCTACGTGCGCGGCGGCGCGATCGTGCCGGTCCAGCAGCAGCCCCGTTTCAGAATTCCCATCGAGCGACCGGCCCAGGATGGAGGGGGTGCCTGATGCAGCTCGACCGCTTCACGATCAAGTCTCAGGAGGGGATCCAGGCAGCCCTCCGGCTGGCCGAGGACCGCTCCAACCCGCAGGCGACGCCCGAGCATCTGCTCGCGGTGCTGCTGGAGCAGTCCGAGGGCATCGTCGCGCCCGTGCTGCGCAAGGTCGGCGTCGACCCGGCCGCGATCCGCGCGTCGGTGAACGGCGCGCTCGACGCGCTGCCGAGAATGACCGGCCCGAGCGGCGGCAGCGGCCCCTCTCAGGAGCTGGTGCAGGTGCTGCGAGCGGCCGAGGCGGAGATGCGCGGCCTCGGCGACGAGTACGTCTCGACCGAGCACCTGCTGCTCTCGCTCGCCGGCCACAACTCGAAGGCGGGCGAGCTGCTGCGCGAGGCCGGCGCACGCAGAGAGGTCCTGCTGCAGGCGATCTCCGAGGTGCGCGGCTCCCACCGCGTCACCGACATGAACCCCGAGGACAAGTTCCGGGCGCTGGAGAAGTACGGCCGCGACCTGACGGCGGCGGCGCAGGACGGCAAGCTCGACCCGGTCATCGGCCGCGACGACGAGATCCGCCGCGTGATCCAGGTGCTCAGCCGCCGCACGAAGAACAACCCGGTGCTGATCGGCGAGCCCGGCGTCGGCAAGACCGCGATCGCCGAGGGGCTGGCGCAGCGGGTCGTCTCCGGCGACGTGCCGGAGGGGCTGCGCGACCGCCGCGTCGTCGCATTGGACGTCGGCGCGCTGATCGCCGGCGCGAAGTATCGGGGCGAGTTCGAGGACCGGCTCAAGGCGGTGCTGCAGGAGATCCAGGACGCCGAGGGCACGGTGATCCTCTTCATCGACGAGCTGCACACGATCGTCGGCGCGGGCGCCGGCGAGGGCGCCGTCGACGCCGCCAACCTGTTGAAGCCGATGCTCGCGCGCGGCGAGCTGCGCGCGGTCGGCGCGACGACGCTCGACGAGTACCGCAAGCACATCGAGAGAGACGCGGCGCTGGAGCGGCGCTTCCAGCCGGTGCTCGTTGGCGAGCCGTCGGTCGAGGACACGATCGCGATCCTGCGCGGGCTCAAGGAGCGCTACGAGGTCCACCATGGCGTCGACATCCAGGACAGCGCGATCATCGCCGCCGCCACGCTGAGCGACCGCTACATCGCCGACCGCTTCCTGCCCGACAAGGCGATCGACCTGATTGACGAGGCGGCGTCGCGGCTGCGCATCGAGATCGACTCCAAGCCGACCGAGATCGACGAGATCGACCGCCGCATCATGCAGCTGGAGATCGAGCGCGAGGCGCTGGCGAAGGAGTCCGACGAGGCGTCCGTGGCGCGGCGCGAGGCGATCGAGCGGGAGATCGCCGAGCTGCAGGAGAGAAGCGCCGGCATGAAGGCGCAGTGGCAGCGCGAGAAGGACGCGATCGAGTCGGTCAAGGCCGTACGCGAGCGCTTGGAGCAGGCGCGCGTGGAGGCCGAGAAGGCCGAGCGCGAGGCCGACCTGCAGCGCGCCGCCGAGCTGCGCTACGGCGAGATCCCGCAGCTCGAGAGACAGCTCGCGGAGGCCGAGGCGAGCGAGGGCGCGCCGGAAGGCGGAGTCCAGTTCCTGAAAGAGAAGGTCGACGCCGAGGACGTCGCCGAGGTCGTCGGCAAGTGGACCGGAATCCCGGTGTCACGGCTGATGGAGGGCGAGGTCGAGAAGCTGGTGCACATGGAGGAGCGCCTGCACCAGCGGGTGATCGGCCAGCACGAGGCGGTCGAGGCCGTCGCGAACGCGCTGCGGCGCTCGCGCGCGGGCCTGCAGGATCCTGACCGGCCGATCGGCACGTTCCTGTTCCTCGGCCCGACCGGCGTCGGCAAGACCGAGCTGGCGCGTGCTTTGGCGGAGTTCATGTTCGACTCGCAGGACGCGATGATCCGCATCGACATGTCGGAGTACATGGAGAGACACTCGGTGTCCCGGCTCGTCGGCGCCCCGCCCGGCTACGTCGGCTACGAGGAGGGCGGCCAGCTGACCGAGGCGGTGCGGCGGCGTCCGTACTCGGTCGTGCTGCTCGACGAGGTCGAGAAGGCGCACGGGGACGTCTTCAACATCCTCCTGCAGGTCATGGACGATGGCCGCCTGACCGACGGCCAGGGCCGCACGGTCGACTTCAAGAACGTCGTGCTGATCATGACCTCGAACATCCCCGGCGGCCGCGCCGGCGCCGAGCAGTTCTTCCGCCCGGAGTTCGTCAACCGCCTCGACGACATCGTCGAGTTCCAGCCGCTCTCGCGCGAGCAGATCGGCGCGATCGTCGACCTGCAGGTCGCGCGCCTGATCAAGCGCGTGCAGGAGCGCGAGATCGACGTCGAGCTGACGGACGCCGCGCGCACGCTGCTCGGGAACCTCGGCTACGACCCGACGTACGGCGCGCGCCCGCTGAAGCGCGTGATCCAGAAGCGGCTCGTCGACAAGCTCGCGCTGGCGATCCTCGAAGGCGAGTTCGTCGCCGGCGACCTCGTCGAGGTCGACGCGGTCGAGGGCGAGCTGGTGTTCACGAAGGCGGCGCGGGTGGCGGCGGCGGAGGCGGCGTAGGCCGCCGCCGTCAGTCCCCCGTCTGTCCGCCGCTCGGACCTCTGCCGTCCGCCGGTCTTCTGATCTCGAAGCCGATCAGCAGGCGCGGCGTGGTCGTCGTCTTGTAGCCGAAGCTCGCGTCGATCTGGAAGGTCCAGGTTCCGTAGCTGTATCTGAACGGAAACAGGGCGATCGGGCCGGTCTTGAGCGACCCGCAGGGGCCTCTCGTCGTGCCGATCCGCAGCGTCCGCTTGAGCCGGCCGTTCGGCGCCACGTAGTGGACGTAGACGCCGTGTCTCGGTCCGAGCCCGAGCACGCGCCAGCGCACTCGCAGCGTCGCGGGGTCGCCGTCCTTCGGGCTGAAGCTCGCGTCGAGCGGCGTCATCAGGAACGTCGTCGAGGCGACGTGCGGCCCGTCGGTGACGGACAGCGTCAGCTCCCGCGTGCCGGCCGTACCGTGGTACTTCGGCGCGGTGAAGCGCGCGCGTATGCGGCCTCTGGCGTCGATGTGCCCGGTGCCGATCCGCTTCGTGCCGGACAGCTTCGCGGTCCATCTGCCGTTCGCGCTGAAGCCCGTCCCGGTCAGCAGCCCGTTGCCGCTGCTGAGGTAGCAGCCGGGGTCGAGCACGATCTTCGCCTTCGGCTGTGCGCCGCCGGCCGCGCCGGTGCCGAGCACCGCCGCGAGCGCGATGGCGGACCCGGCGATGAGCGTGTGTGGACGGCGTCGAAGCATCGGATCTCAGTGCGACAGGGAACGGACGTGCACGGGGATCTTTGCGCGTGGACCGCTCGCGTGCACGCGGTACCGGCGATGCGTGTCGAGCACGAGCAGCCAGCGGCCGACCTCGGGGGCGAACGGGAACACGCGCCGCGGCGTCGTCGTGAGCGCGCCGCAGTCGCCGCCGGCGGTCCCGAGCGCGGCGCTGCGGCGGACCGTCCCGCGCGGACTCACCCAGTGCAGCCACACCGGTTGCCCGCCGACGCGCGCGATCCCGAAGCCCCAGACGCGGAAGCGGGCGCGCAGCGTGCGCGGGTCGCCGCTGGCGGGCTGGAAGTCGCCGCCGGCCGGCCGTGTCACGGTGAAGCGCGCGCGGGGACGGCGCGTCCCGTCGCTGACGACGAGCACGTGCCCCCGCTGCACCGCGCCGCCCGTGAGCACCGGCGTCGCGAACGAGCCGGCGAACGAGCCGGCCGCGTCCGCTCTCGGCGTCGAGCCGTCGCCGTAGTTCAGCTGCCGGCCGTCGAGCACGACGCGCAGCGGCGCGTTCGGCGCGAGCCCGCTCGCGGTCATCTGCAGCGGCGCGCCCTGCAGGTAGCAGCGCGCGTCGGTCGTGAGCGTCGCGCGCGTGGCCGCGCCCGCCGGCGCGCCCGCGAGCGCGAGCACGGCGACGCCGCCGAGCAGGAGTGCGTTGCGCGATCGGACGCGGGGCATCATCGCCTGCAAGAACAGGCGAGCGGGGCGGTCGATGCGCCACGCCGCCGGTTCGGATAGAAACCAGCCCGCAGCTACGCGAACGACCGCGACGATGGGAGCGCCATGCCGACGTACATCATGCTCTCGAAGCTCACTCCCGAGGGCACGCAGACGATCAAGACGAACCCGCAGCGCATCCGCGAGGTCAACAGAGAGATCGAGCAGCTTGGCGCGACCGTGAAGGCGCAGTGGGCGGTGCTCGGGCGCTTCGACTTCGTCAACGTCGTCGAGGCGCCGGACGAGAAGACGATCGCGCGGGTGTCGCTGGAGCTGGGCTCGCGCGGCACGGTCCAGTACGAGACGCTGACCGCGATCCCGATCGACGACTTCATCAGCTCGCTGTAAGTGGCGCAGAAGGTCCTCGTCATCGGCGCCGGCGGGCGCGAGCACGCGATCGTGCGCGCGCTCGCGCGCTCGCCGCAGGCGCCCGAGCTGCTGTGCGCGCCGGGCAACGCGGGCATCGCCGCGGACGCGCGGCTGCGTGACGTGAAGGGCGACGACGTCGCCGCGCTGCTCGCGGCGGCACAGGCCGAGGGCGTCGATCTCACGGTCGTCGGCCCGGAGGCGCCGCTCGTCGCCGGCGTCGTCGACGCGTTCGCCGACGCGGGCCTGCGCTGCTTCGGCCCGCGCGCGGCCGTCGCGCGGCTGGAGGGCTCGAAGGCGTTCTCGAAGGAGATCATGGAGGCCGCCGGCGTGCCGACCGCCGCCTACGAGGTCGTGACGAGCGTCGAGCAGGGGATGGCCGCGATCGCCCGCTACCCGGTCGTGATCAAGGCCGACGGGCTCGCCGCCGGCAAGGGCGTCGTGATCGCGGCCTCGGCGGACGAGGCGCGCGCCGCGCTGGAGGCGTTTCTCGTGCAGCGCCTGCACGGCACCGAGCAGGTCGTGGTGGAGGACTTCCTCGACGGCGAGGAGCTGTCGCTGCTGGCCGTCTGCGACGGCGAGCGCGCGATTCCGCTCGCGCCCGCGCAGGACTACAAGCGCATCTTCGACGGCGACGAGGGGCCGAACACCGGCGGGATGGGCGCCTACTCGCCGGTGCCGCGCTTCGACGCCGCGCGCTGTGCCGAGCTGTGCGCACAGGTCCATCAGCCGGTGCTCGACGAGCTGCGCCGCCGCGGCACGCCCTTCCACGGGATCCTCTACGCGGGCCTCATGCTGACGGCCGAGGGCGTGCGCGTCCTGGAGTTCAACGTGCGCTTCGGCGACCCCGAGACGCAGGCGGTGCTGCCGCGAATGCGCTCCGACCTGCTCGACGTGCTGAGCCGCGCGTGCGACCCCGGCGGGCTCGCCGGCGTGGAGCTGGAGTGGGACCCGCGCGCGGCCGTCACGCTCGTGCTCGCGAGCGCCGGCTACCCGGAGTCGCCGCGCACCGGCGATCCGATCGCAGGGCTGGACGCCGTGCCGGCGGGGGTCGAAGTCACGCACGCCGGCACGACGCGCCGGGAGGACGGCGCGATCGTCACCGCCGGCGGCCGTGTCCTCAATGTGACCGCGCTCGGCGACGACGTCGCGGCCGCGCGCGCGGCTGCCTATGCTGCCGCCGATTCCATCGCCTTCGAAGGGCGCCAGCTGCGACGCGACATCGCGCTGCGCGCCGTCACGACAACCGGGAGCACCGCATGACCGACGAAGCCGCCGCCGCGACCGAGACCGCCACCGACCCGACCGTGGCCGCCCTGGAGCAGGAGCTGTCGGCCGAGGGCGTGCTCGTCGGCATCGTGATGGGCTCGCAGAGCGACATGGAGACGATGCAGAAGGCGGCGAAGGCGCTGACCGACCAGGGGATCGCGAACGAGATCAACGTGATGTCGGCGCACCGCGACCCCGACAAGGTCGCCGCCTACGCGAAGAGCGCGCGCACGCGCGGGCTGAAGGTCATCATCGCCGGCGCCGGCCTCTCCGCCGCGCTTCCGGGCGTCGTCGCCGCGCACACCGACCTGCCGGTGATCGGCGTCCCGCTCACGAGCGCGATGACCGCCGCCGGCGGGCTCGACGCGCTGCTGTCGGTCGCGCAGATGCCGCCGGGCGTGCCGGTCGCCTGCGTCGGGCTCGACAACCCGAGAAACGCCGCGGCGCTCGCGGCGCGGATCATCAACGCGTAGCGGCGCGGCGGCGCTCAGCGCCGCCGCAGCACCACGCGCCCGCCGCGCGAGGGCGTGAGCGTGATGCCGGTGAGGCGCATGCGCTCCTCGCGGTTGGGCGCGGGCGCTATGTCCAGCATGCGGATCGCCGTGCGGATCACCGTGCGCATCTCGACGAGCGACAGCGATGCGCCTATGCAGTGGCGGATGCCGCCGCCGAACGGCATGTAGGAGTACGGGCGCGGCCTGCCGTTCAGGAACCGTTCGGGGCGGAACGCGAGCGGGTCGGGCCACAGGTCGGGGCGCCGGTGCATCGCCGTCAGCATCGCGCTGACGACGGTGCCCGGCTGGATCGGGTAGCCGCTCAGCTTGATCTCGGTCGTGGCGGTGCGGACCGCGTCGATCACCGACGGGCGCGTGCGCAGCGTCTCCGAGACGACCGCGTCGACGTACTCGCTGCCGCCGTCCAGCACCTCCTCCGCCAGGCGCGTGCGGGCGTGCGGCGTGCGCGACAGGCGCTCGAACGCCCACGTGAGCGAGTTCGCGGTCGTCTCGTGGCCGGC
>JBQCIQ010000147.1:0-19323 GCA_051953595.1 Conexibacter sp.
GTGGGTGGTGGGCCTCGCCCCCGCCCCCGGGCGCCCCTGGTGCGTCCGGCTTACAACCCGTGCCGCCCCCCCCGGGGGGGGGGGGGGGGGCCCCCCCCGTGCCGCGGGGGCCCCCGCGCCGCTCGAGTCACTGGACTCAAGGGCAACTTGCCACAGTGACTCACCACACACGTTGGCCGGGCTTGCCGTCGTTCAGTCGTGACAGCTCGGGTGAACTACGGCCATGATTCGATTTCGTGGACGGGTGATTGCCCTCGTCGCTGTCGTCTTGACGCTGATGGTTGGAGGCTTTGCCGTAGCGAAGGTCTCCCAGCCCGAGCGCGCAACGTCGCCGAAGCAGCAGTTCGGCGTGCATGGGACCACGCCCCCCGACGCCGCGAGGGCCGGCTCGGCGCGTGGCGCATCGGCAGGAGCCGCCGCCGAAGAGGCGGACCAAAGGTCGGCGACGGGAACCCTTGAGCCGCGGCCCGACTATGAGCTCGAGAAGCGCATCCCGCCGCGGTTGGACGTCTTCGACTTGACGCTGCGCCAGACGCGCCAGTACGCGGCGATGAAGAACTTCGAGGTCGTCGGACACTCGTACCTGAAGGGCCCCTGGCTCGACGACTTCGCCCGCCGCAACGGCATGGGCGCGGGCTTCAACACGGTGCGGGTGTACGACGGGATCGCGTATCTCGCCGGCTACAACTCGCCGCGCACGCTGTTCGGCGTGTTGCTCGCGGACGTCCACGATCCCAAGAACATCAAGCCGCTGAGCTTCATTCCCGCCAACATCGGGACCCGCACCGCGTACCTGCGCGTCGACCCGAAGCGACACCTGCTCGTGTTCGGGAACGACAGCGGCTCGTTCAACCCGAGACAGCCGCCCCCAGGCGAGGCCGCTCGTGGCGGCATCAGCGTCTATGACGTGTCGAATCCGCGCCAGCCCAAGGAGCTCTCCTTCCTCCTGACGCGCCCGAACGGGGCGACACACGGACTGGACATCGACGACCGCTACGTCTACGGGTGCGCGAACACGTCAGAGAGCAAGGCGGACATCGCGTACGGGAGCCACGAGCTCAGCATCATCGACATCGGCGATCCGAGAGACCCGAAGGTCGTCGGCCGGCTTCACCTCCCCGGTCAGCACATCGGCGAGAGCTTCCCCGAGAGAGACCAGCAGAACCCGGACGGCACGCCGCAGGTCGTCTGGTGCCATGAGATCGTCGTCGACGGGAACTACGTGTACGTCTCGTGGCGCGACGCGGGAATGGTGATCGTCGACGCGAGCGACAAGGCCAACCCGAAGGTCGTCGCCCAGCTCGACTACGTCCCGCCGTTCAACGGGGGAAGCCTCGGTGCGGCGCACAGCTCCGTCCCGGTCCCCACGCAGGACGGTAGACGTCCCACCCTCCTGATCCAGACCGACGAGATCTTCCAGTGCCCCCCAGGCTTCGGCCGGATCGTCGACATCTCAGCGCTGTCGAATCCTCAGGTGGTGTCGAGCTTCCGGATCCCAGCCGTAGACGACAACTACGACTTCAAGACCGGGAGATTCACCTGCCCGCCCGGCCAGCAGTCGATTCACCTGCCCTGGTTTGACTACCGAACCCCGAGCTTGATGTACGTCACCTGGTACGACCAGGGACTGCGGGCATGGGACATCAGCAACCCCTTCGTGCCTCGCGAGGTCGGCTATTACCTGTCTCCGCAGTACGCGGTGCCGGAGCCGCCGTCGTATCCGGCCGATCGCCAGACGCGAGAGGTCTACCAGGATCCCGCGACGGGGCTGATCTACGTCACGGACGGGAACGGAGGCGGCTTGACGGTGCTGAAGTGGACGGGTCCTGTGCCCGCGCATCCGCCGATCCCGGCTGCGCGCTGATCCTGCGGCGCCTCCCCACCCTCGCCACGGTCATCGCGACGTTTCTCGTCGCGGTGCCGTGGCCCGCCACGGCATTCGCCAACGGGGATCCTCCGAGCGAGTACCTCGGGCGGCAGGATGTGTACGTCCCGCGTGGGTTTCCGCCGTCGCGGACGTCTGAGGTCGCGCTCGAGCAGATCGTCAAGCAGGCCCACGCCGCCGGCTACCCGCTCAAGGTCGCCGTGGTCGCCGGCGACTACGACCTCGGGAACGTGCCGTTCTTCCTGGATCGTCCGGGCGACTATGCGCAGCACCTCACCACCGAGCTGTATCCCACGGGCAAGGTCAAGCCCATTCTCGTCGTGGCGCCGAGCGGGTTCGGCGTCTACCCGGCGTCGGCGAAGGCCAAGAAGGCGATCCACGTGTCACCACCGCGGCCCGATGCCGAGGGATTGACGCGGGCGGCGATCGAAGCGGTCGGACAGCTGGCGCGGGCGGAGGGCTACGCGGTCCAAGCGCAAAGCCGCTCCGGAAGCGGCAGCACCGTGCTCGTCGTGTCGATCGCGCTCATCGGCGTCGCCGCCGTCGGGACAGCGGTGTGGCTGAGGCGTCGTCGGAGCGTGGACGACGATGCCGCCGGCTAGAAGGTGCGGCGGACTTTCCGGGCCTGCGTCGCCGCGCGCGTAGGAGCCGAACAGGATCACGCGCGCCGGCGATGCCGCCAGCCATCGGCCCGGCTACCTCGCCGCCGAGCGCAACTCGATCACCGCACGCAAGACCTCCATCACGTTGGCGTAGGTCCTCCGCGCGCGTTCTGCCATGGCTGTGCACACCTCGCACTCCGGGCACGGACGCGACGATCCACCGGTCCTCGTCGGCCTCGTAGCCCATAAGCCCGTTGGCTCAACCGCACGGATCTGGCGTGAAGCACACCCAGCAGGCCGTTCCGGCGGTCGCAGCCGGACGTCTTGGAATCATCGCTCGCCATGTCCGGCACATTCGCCCGCAGGACGTTCCCATGAGCACCATCGCGACGATCGACTTCGACACAGCGCACTACGACCGCGACGCCGACGTGCTCTACCTCAGCGTCGGCGACCCCGCCCGACCATCGTCGGAGCCCGCAAGCTCGTCGACGAACACCGCGCCGTGCATGTCCAGGCGCCGGTCACGCTGCCGGCCGACGCGCTCGCGCAAGTCGTTCGCTGACGCCTCGCCGGCCCAGCCTCCGCGAAGGCGACTCCCGCGGCCTTCGTCCAAGGGTGGCGCAGCGTGTCGACGCGCGGCTTACTCAGTCTTGCGGCCCGAACGTAGAGCTTGACCGCGCCGCAGAAACGCCGAAACCCCCGCTCTCGCGGAGGTTTCGTGAAGTACCGCCACGGGGATTCGAACCCCGGTTTCCGCCGTGAGAGGGCGTCGGGGGATTGACGAGGGTGACCGGAAGTACCGGAACTGCGGGGAATCGCGACGCCTGAAGCCACGGCCGGGAACGTTGCGCACGTCACTGATGTACACGCTCGGTACACACGCCTGCGCGGCACGTGGATGACCCTGCGCGGTCGCGGACACGAGCACGCCGGATCGTATGCCGCGCAAACGCCGGACGCCTTGTTAGCCGGACGCTGCGAGATGCCAAGCGAGGTCACCGCTTCGGACATCGAACGTCGACAGCGGAGCGGGCACGGCTTCTGTCGCCGAAGGTCAGGATGACAAGAAACGGGAACCCTGCCTTTGGGCAGCGCTTGGGAAGAGCAATCCCATCTGGGTGGTACGGCAGCATCGTGCCACCGCGCCTCTCGTAGTAGACGAGCCGCGAGGAGCCGAGATCCATGCGCATGGTCTGGAGTGCGACTGTTGCCGTCTCGGCGAACCCGGGAATCTGGGGAACATGGACGTCGAGCGCACCGCCGAAAGGCGCGCGTGCGGGCGTGAGCTCTCCCCCATATACGAACTTTCCCCCGAAGGGGTAGTAACCAGTTATGAAGACCACCAGTCCAATATTTCTTCCACTAATTGGACCCGACAGCATCGTGATCCCCGCATGCTCGGTCGACGCCACCCCATTGCTGAGTAGGACACGTGCGAGCACGGTTCCCTCGCCGAGCACGGAATCCGGCGGGCACCCCGCCAGTCCGGACCACGGATCGAGCTCGATCAGCACGTGTACGAAGTCAGCTGCCGGCCGACGGCAAGTCGCCTGCCCGAGACCGCTGGTGATCACTCCGAGACTCGCGGGGTAGTACATCTGCATCTCCGCGACCGGTGATGGCTGCTTCTCCACATCCACGCTCAGGCGGGTGTGTATAGCAGTGGAGCCACCAAGCTTGGCCCCACGGTCGAACATCACTTGGAGTCTTGCGATGCCGCTTGCGGAAGCGATGGCTGGACCGAAGACGCTCAGGGCTACCAGCGCCAGCATCGGTGCCCTGAGCATCAAGAGCGCTCGGACCATCTCTAATAGGACAGGTGCCCGTGCGCCGACACCCTGATGGCCCAACTGCGGCGGTTGACCGTTGCAGTGAAGTTCGCAGAGCCACGTGCATGGGCGTATCGACCGGTGCCTGTCTTGACGGTCAATGTGCCTCTGAGGTGAGCAATCGTGCCACTCGATCTTGCAAAGCTTTCGACGCTCAGAGTCAAGGAACCGCCTCTAGGGTGGATCGTCACGGTCCCCGTAGCCTCTGTCACCTCTACGACGAGGTGCGCATCGACCGGACCGGGAAGCGTGCCCGATGCGGTGCCACGCTCGGTCAGTCTCGAACCGGACTTGCTGACCAGATGAAGACGGGCTGTTTCGCTGACGCTGACGGAGCGCGACGCGTGGGCAGCAGGAAGGGCGAGCGTTGCGCTAGAAGCGCAACCCAAGCTCAGGATAGTGAGTGTGGCAGCAGCGATTACGTGACGTCGTCCGAGGCTCTTGCGAAGCTGCATAGCTCTTCCTTTTTTGAGGTTTATAGGTTGAAACCGCGCGCGAAGGAACGACGTGCGGGACAATGCGGTGAGGTGATTCGCGCTACGTCTGCATCTGGTCAGCCATCGGAGTGCGACAGCTCTCCGACAGCGACCTCCGGTTGTCGACTAGCCGGAAGAAGGTTGTCGAGCGTGCGTGGAAGCCACCAATTGCGATCGCCAAGCAACTTGACTGCCGCGGGGACCAAGGCACAGCGGACGAGGGTCGCATCGAGGAAGACCGCGATCGCCATCCCGACCCCGAGCTGTTGGAAGGCAGCCAACCGTCCAGTCGCAAGAGCGAGGAAGATGGTGACCATCACTGCGGCAGCCAGCGTGATTGCGCGGCCGTTGTGTACAAGCGCTTGCGTGATCGCGTCGTCGTCGGACGCGGTCGCGAGATGCTCCTCCCGGACTCGCGACAGCAGGAAGATCTCATAGTCCATTGAGAGCCCAAAGACGATTGTGAACAGGAGCGGTGGGACAAACCAGGCGATCCCGTCGGCGCTGCCAAGACCTTCGAACAGCAGGGACACGAGCCCGAGGGTCGCTGCTACCGAGATCAAGTTGGTGAGCACCGCCTTAAGGGGGAGGACCAGCGAGCGAAAGGCGATCGCCAGAAGGAGGAACGACAGCGTGCACGCGGCGGCGACCATCCACAGGGAGCGAGCCTTGAGTCGATCAAGGAGGTCGACTCCCTCGGCGGTCTCTCCTCCGACGAAGAGCTGGGAACCTCTGGGCACGATGAGTCTCGAGCGAAGCTGCTGTACGAGATGATCGGCGGCCGGCGTGTTCGCCGGCATCGTCGGAAGCGCAATGATTGCGTTCCAGCCGTGATCGCCAGGCAGCGCAGCTGACACCGACGCAACACCAGGGGATCTCCGAAGCTGCCGAATCACCTGGCGCGGTGTCGTGTTCGTCACGATCTCGATGGGGTTCAGCAGACCGGGTCCGAGCGCATCCTGTGTGGCGTCGTTCAGGGAGCGAAGGCCGTTTCTGGGTGGCAGCGCCACGTCTGTTCCACCGAAGGTCAGATGCGCCGTGAGAAGTGGAAGCGAGCAGAGCGCGAGCAAGGCGCTGACGGAAAGCACGATCGTCAGAGGCCGGCGAAGCGTGACGCGGGCGATCCAACGCCAGAGGCGACCCGATGTGGCAGCTCTGGTGGCTGACCGTACGCTCAGCCTGTCGATGCGGAATCCGACGAGCAGAAGGAGCGCTGGAAGGAGCGTGAGTGCACCAAGCGCTGCAACGCCGGCGGCGAGACTAGCCCCGAGAGCCATCGATGTGAAGACGCCGAGGTCCAGTACGGCCAGGCTGCTGAGCGCGAGCGCAATCGTGATGCCGGAGAACAGGATGGCGTAGCCGGTCGTTTCCAGCGTCCTGCAGATGGCGGCCTCGTCGTTCCCGAGCTCAGACCGCAGCTCGCGATAGCGCGTGACCATGAACAGCGAATAATCGATCGCGAGCCCGAGCCCCAGGATCGATGCAGTGTTCGTCACAAACACGCTCAGGTTGATGTGCAGCGCCAAGAGCGACAGTGCGCCGAACGTCACCCCCATCAATGCGACTGCAAGCGTGATGGGGACTCCCGCGGCAACGATGGAGAGGAACGCGACGATCAGGATGACGAGCGTCAGGGGCAAGGCGATGGCCTCCGCCCGGGACAGGTCTTGCTGAGAAATCTGCGTTGACTCATGCAAGACGGCTGCTCGTCCGAGCAGTTGAGCGCCTGGGTCTACCCGTCGTATCGCTCTCTGAAGGGTCGGCATTCGCTGCTGGACCTCGCCGAGCGTCCCTGGGAGCGTGAACGGGAGGGCAGCCAGGCCGCGTGCCGTTTGAGGAGCAAAGAGCCGAACCACGGCGAGCGCTCTCTGGTCGCGAATATGCGTGGCTATTTGCCAAGCACGTGCCGTTGTGCCGCGCCCCCGGATGACGGCATAGAGCACTTCTCGGTCGCCGTTGTCGAAGTTCGCCGCGATTAGGCGGCTGACGGCGTGGGACTGAGATCCCGGGACCCCATAGCCGTCGTTCCTTACGCGATGTTGCAGCTGGCTGGCGGGTACCAGAGCACCAACTACCCCGACCGCCCAGACAGCTACGACAAGCCGGGGGCGGCCAACAATCAGGCGTGCGAGCTTCGTCATTCCGGATAGATGTCGAACCGATGCAACCGAGCTGGGTCAGCCGAGACGGGTGATGCTGTTCACCGCGTCGGTGCCGAAGAGCATCTGCAGAATGTCGGCGAGAGCACGCTCAAGTGTTCCCGGGTCATCAATCAGACCAAGGTCCATGTTGACAGCGAGGTGGACTGCGTCGTCGTAGCCAGTGAGGGCGAAACTCACGGGAGTCCCGATCACCGGAGGGAGAATGTGGACCATCTCGGCCCGTCCCTCGCCCACTCCGCAGCGCAGGGGGACGATCACGTTCGTCGCCAGCGCGTCTTTGGTTGAGAAGCGGCGGAAGAGTGCGCGTCGCTGGAGGCGCCCTGGACAAAGCGCGAGCAGTCCATCGGTGACGCTCGCCGACGGGTCCTCGGAGGCGTCTCGCGCTGCACGCGACTGGTGCGCAATCCCGCTCAGGTCACTCAGCTCGCTCTCAGAGCCGGTCAGCCGCAGGATGCCGGCCCCAGTCACGTTTCCACCGTCCTGCTGTTGCTGCTCGGAGCGGATGTCTATCGGCATGACGACCGCCAGCGGCTCTCCGTCGTATATGCCGCGCTCGACCAGGTAGCGCCGGAGCGTCGCGGCTGCCACGGCCACGTACAACTCGTTGACGCCACCGCCACGCTCCTGAGCTACCGCCCTCCAGACCTCAAGCGGGACGCGAAAGAAGGCAGAGCGCCGGGCCGGCGCGTGATCGGCGACGACCCAGCGGCTCGGCCCGGACGCATACTCACGCAGCTCAGTCACGTGGAACTGCAGCTCTGAGCGACGGCGAGCGGCACGTGACACGGAACGAGCGACGGCTGCCAGGGAGTCCCGGAGCGCTCGTCGGTAGTGGCCGACGGACTCGCGCATGACTCCGGCGGCCGCTCCCGAGCTGACGACACTTACGTCGTCCGCAGCACTCCCCAACGCCTCGCGCATGAAGACCTTGCTGAGCATGAGCGCAAGGGCGGTACCGTCAGAGAGCGCATGATGAAGCTTGAGGACGACCACGCTGGTTCCGCCGGGTGTACTCGTCATGTAGCGCACCGACCACGGCGGGCTGTCTGGAACAAACGGTTCCGACTGGAACTCATCCACGCGGTCGAGCACTTCAGGCCAGAGCGCTTCAGCGGGAAACGCGATCGTGCTGAACTGCCGGCGTGCGTCGAAGAGAGGGTCGAGTTCCCACACCGGCGGCGTGAGGTCGCCCGGCACGGTGCGCAGCCGCTCCTTGAAGCGCGGAATCTCCTCTGCTGCAGCGGCAAAGCCGTCCCGCATCGTCTCGGGTGCGACGTTTCGATCGAGCATGGCGACCATGCACATCGCTACATTGGCATTCGGGTGCTCGCCAAGGTAGTAGTGCACCGCGTCGAGGCGGTTGAGTCGGTGTCCGAGGACGAAGGTGTGTGGCATCAGTTCATGCGAGGGCGCCGCGGCGCCCAGTAACGGACTGATGCTTGAGGAGTTCGGCCTTGAGCCCGGGTGCGTCCCACTCTGCCTGCAGTCGGCCAAGGAAGGTGAGCATGTAGTCGTGACGGTCGTCAGCGAGCTGTCGTCCCGTGGCCGTGAGCATGTCATCGCGCACGCGGAGGAGCTTCTCGAAGAAGTGATGGAGCACAGATGAGCTCATCCCAGAGCGATATGTCGTCTCTGGGGTTACACCCTCAGCCCACAGCGGCTCGCCGAGGCGACCACCGAACATGAAGGCCCGTGCGATCCCGATCGCGCCCAGAGCGTCGAGGTTGTCGGCATCCCGCACGATCGCTGCCTCCACGCACGGCGCCTTCAGCACATGCCCTGCGAACGAGTAGCGATCAGTAAATGCGATGCAAGCCAGGACGACCTCAATACGGTCATCGGGAAAGGTGATCGCTGCGAGCGCACGACGGATCCGCTCCTCAGTGACGTTGTCGTCGTCAAGGCCCTCCTGCTCAACGACGCGGTGGTAGTCGTGGAGGTAGCTGGCTGCGGCCAAGACCGCGGGATCGCCGCCCTCCTCGTCAGCGATTTGAACGGCGAGGCAATGAACGCGATCCAGGTGGTCGAGCGCGTGGCCGACACAATGCGAACCGAAGTCCGCGGCGAGATATGAGCGCAGAGTCTCGCGCAACGCAGTCACAGGGCATCGCTCCAGTGATAGGCGCGCCAGACTTCGGCAATCTCGCGCTGTGCCTCAGTGGGAAGGCGCCTGAGGCCCGGCTCGGCAGACCCCAAGCTAAGTTCGCGGACACACATATAGAGTTCTGTGTATACGAGGTCGAGCACTCGTCCAAGCACGCTCTGTTCGAGAAAGTTGATCGGCATTCCGTCATTCAAGAGGAAGACGCGCTTGCCATGGAGCTCGTACTGTCTGACCGGTGGAGCGTCGATCGACACCCGGCCGTGCTCTGAGAGGGCGCAGATGTCGAACTCGACCTGTTTTGAGCTCCCGCTCACCAGCACAGCCCCGTCCTTGAGCAGGGGCAAGTCGGCGATTCCGACAGAACGATGCCCGGAGACACCGACGATCACGTCGCTCGTCCTCAGGAGAGTCTCGCGCGACGGAGCGGCATAGCCCGCCATCACGGCTCTCGCCATGCTGATGTTGCAAGTGTCAAAGACGGACACTCGCGCCCCTGCTGAAGCGAGCGAGGCGGCGGTGGCCTCGCCGATCCCGCCATAGCCGAGGATCCCAATCCGCAGTTCTGCCAGCAGGCGGAAGAAATGCCGTCGCATAATCGTGTCGAGCGCATGGCTGATCGCGCGACCGACCTGCCGATCCTCGAGCGCTTTCAACGGGCTGTCGGCGATTGTCAGCACCGGGCATGGCAGTGTGGACCGCTGCTGATAGGCCCAATGCCCCTGCTTCGTGTCCTCGACAATGCCTCCGAAGTTCGGCATCGCCACGAGATCATCCAGAACGCCAGCACAGTAGCCCCCGATTTCTTGCACGACGACGGGCGAGTCGCCATCGAGGCACAGCGCGAGTATCTCGTCACGGGCGCGCGTCGGGATCTCTGAGACGCTCGCAGGTACGGTCACTGGCATTTGCTCTGATACGTGAGCAAGAGCCGCCGGCACAACGGAGTAAGGGATAGCCAAGAGATGTGCGAGTTCCGCACCGTTGCGAATCGCGTCGACAAAAGGGATAGCCGTGTCGAGCAAATGCGTAATTAGCACGAGGCGCGATGGCGCGCACGGATAGGCGGCTACGTGATGATCCAGGGTAGGGAGCTGCACCGAGCTGTGCTCGGCGTCACCGCTCTGCTCCACCCTCGTCGCGTCGGCTGAGTCGAGCACTCAGACTCTTCCCTTCTGTTTCGTTGCCGTTGGAGCGCTTGATGGCCACGCTCTCTTGCTTACCGACCGTCCAGTTGGAAGAGTATTGAAGTGCTCGGACGTCTGCAAACGAGAAAGTTTCTGGAACGACCGAATGCACCCCGGCTGACGCGGACACGATGTTGAGCGGTCCGAATGCGTACGGGTCAGCGTCAGGCCGATACCGGGGGAGTGATCCGTGGCGTCAAGCCCTTGCGCGTATTGCTCAGTCCTGCCACTTACCCGAAAAGTCGGGTTGGGCGATGATCTCAGCGCCCATAGGCTCGCCGCGTGCGAAGTGCCGAAGCGGGCGGGGGCCTGCCGCCGAGCCCGCCGCTTCCGGGCGCGTTGCAGACGGGGCTGCTGTGGCGCTGGCCGTTCTCGTTCCTGACCACGATGCGCCGGCGCTACGGGTCGCGCTTCACGATCCATGCGCTCGCGCGGCCACCGCTGGTGTTCCTGTCGGATCTCGCGGAGGCGAAGCAGGTCTTCGCTACCTCGCCGGAGGTGCTGCGGCCGGGCGAGGGCGGGGCGACGATCATGCCGATCGTCGGCGAGCGGTCGTTCATGCTCGCCGACGGCGAGACGCACTGGCGGGACCGCGCGATGCTCTCCCCCGCCTTCTCGCAGCGCGCGGTCGAGGAGCACGCCGAGGCGGTGCGCGAGCTGGCTGAGCGCGAGGTCGCGAGTTGGCCCCGTGACGTCCCATTCGCCTTGCACGACCGCCTCCGCGCGATGACGCTGCGCGTGATCCTGCACACCCTCTTCGGCCGCGATATTCAGCATGTGCCGGAGCTGCACGGCCGGCTGCTCTCGATGCTCGCGATGACGGCCGGCGTCGGGCTGACGCTGCCGGTGTCGCGCTCGCTGCCCGGCGGCCGCGCCTCGTGGCGGCAGTTCCTTGCTGACCGCGATGCCGTCGACGCGATGCTCCTGCGGCTTGTCGAGGCGCGACGCGAGCGGGCGAGCGGGCACGCTGACGTCCTCGCGACACTCGTCGCCGCCCGGGACGCCGACGCGCAGCCCTTGCCGGCCGGCTATGTCCGCGACAGCCTGATGTCGCTTATCCTCGCCGGTCACGAGACGACAGCCGCCGAGCTGTGCTGGGCCTTCCAGCTGCTCGCCCACAACCCTCGCGTACAAGACCGGCTCGCCGGCGAGCTGGCAGCCGGCAACCGGGGCTACCTGCCCGCGACGGTCCTCGAGGTGCTGCGTCATCGCCCCGTGTTCCTCTTTGCGATCCCACGCGCGGTTGCTGCGCCGATCGCGATCGGCGGCTGGACCTACGAGCCGCCCGCGCAGTGGCTCGTCTGCATCTACCTGCTCCACCACGACCCCGCCGCCTTCCCGTCTCCGAACCAGTTTCGACCGGAGCGGTTCCTCGACGAGCGCACAGACGCGTCGTGGCTGCCGTGGGGCGGCGGACGCAAGCGCTGCCCGGGTCGCCGGCTGGCGCTGCTGGAGCTGGAGACCGTGCTGGCGATCGCGCTCTCGGCCGTGAGCGTCCACCCCGCTGCGCCTGCTCCGGAGCGGCCGCGCTGGCGCAGCGTGATCGTCACCCCGCACGCCGGCTCGCGAGTGATCCTCCGTGATAGGCGCCCGCGTGCGCCCGACCGACTGGCTCGTCACTCTTGAAGCGCCTCGCGTGTCGGGACCTGAGCAGCCAAGTAGCTGGCGATGGCTGCGATCACGAAGGCCGTGAGCGCGAGCGCGGCGTAGGCCGTCAGCGCGACCGGCAGCGCAAACGAGGATTGGACGGGGAAGCCGGTCACGCTCGTGAGCGTGCGATCGAGCAGCTGGGCGCCGAGGAGACCCAACAGCGCACCGAGCGTGCAACCGACGACGAGCAGCACCGACGTCTCGATCAGCAGCGCGTGCCAGACGCGGCGCGTGCTGATCCCGAGCAGCTTCACCGCGGCGAGGCGCTGGCGGCGCTGCCAGACCATTGCGCCCATCGCCGCGGCCATCGCCAGGGCGGCGGCGCCGAGCATCAGTCCCGCGATCTGCGTCAGGCGCGCCAGGCCTTGGCGAGCGGTCGCGCGCTGGCGCTGTTCGCGCTCGGCGGCCGTCTCGACCGTCAGCCCGGCTCCCGAGCCGAGCGCGCGCCGGACGAGCGCTCTGCCCTCTGCCGGCGAGACGCCTGGAGCAAGCCGGACCCGCAGCGCGCTTGCGTCGGAGCTGCCCCACGCGCGCGCGTAGTCGGTCGCGTTGAGCACGATCGTGCCGGGGGTCCAACCGAGGTTGGAGATGATCGCCGCGACCCGCACCCGGACCGGCTCGGGCGCGGCGAGAGTGAACGCGTCGCCGACCGACAGGTGCCGCCCCTGCGCGAGCGCCTCGGAGAGCGCGACCCACCCGCCACGACGCAACCGCGCCATCGCAAGCGCTGGATCCCCGTCGAGCACCTGCCCGGCTGGGACCGGCTCGGCCGCGCTGCTCGGCGGCGCCATCACCCACACCCGCCGTTCGCCGAGATCCAAGAACGCGCCGCGCTGGACCTCCACCCGCCGGACTCCGGCACGACTTCGCAATCGCTCCGCCGCATCGACACCAAACGGCGTCGTCGCCAGCGCGTTCGCCGCGCCCGCCGCGGTCACCCACACGTCCGTGGACGCATTCAGCTCGTGCACGTCCCGATCCAAGCCGCGCTGCAGATCCCGATGCGATCCCTCGAGCGCGACGGCGCCCAGCAATGCGATCCCCGCGATCGCCGCTACGGCCACCGATCGAGCCCCGCTGACGCGCAACTCGCCGACGGCGAGCAGCGGCGCCGAGCTGTGCATCCACGCGCTGATGCCGTCGATCGCCGCGAGCGCCGCGTCGAGGATCCACGGCAGGCTCAGCAGCAATGCCGCGATCAGCGTGACGATGCCGAGCGCAGCCGCTGCCGGGGCCGTCATGCGGACGAGCGTCGAGACACCAAGGGATGCGACCCCAGCCCCGAGCGCCCACCGCTTCGGCGCTCGTGCGAGGCCGCCGCGGACATAGGCGGCTCCGCGCGCTGACCGCGGCCACAGCGTCGGCTGCAGCGGCACGAACGTCGCGAGCAGCGCCGCGAGCAGTCCTCCCGCGACCGCGACGCCGATCGTGCGCAGCTCGACGATGCGGCCGACGCCGACCGGGAAGGCCAATGCGAGATACCCAGGGCTCGGAGGGAAGACCGAGCGCGAAAGAAGCTCTCCGAGCGCCAGCCCGAGCGCCGACGCGACGACGCCCAGGGCGAGCGCGTCCGTGGCGAGCACGCCTGCGATCGTCCGGCGGCTCAAGCCGAGCCCGCGCAGCTCGGCGATCAGCTCGCGTCGTTGCCCGGCGACGAGCAGCAGCGCGTTGAACGCGAACAGGAACCCCACGAACGCGCTGATCGCCGCGAACAACCCCGTCGACTGATCGTTCGGCGCCGCCGCCTGCGCGAACACGCGCGCGTCGAACCCGACCGGCCGCACATCGAGACGATCTGCAGCCACTCGGTGCAGCAACGCCACGACCGCCCGCCCCCGACCCGGACGCGCCGCCACGTACACGCGCGAGACGCGACCGTCGAGGCCGGTCAACTCTTGCGCGTAGGCGAACGGCAGCAGCACGCCCGTGATCTCGCTCAGGTCGCCTACGTCAGACCCATTGACGATCGCGCCGATCGAGATCGGTGTCGCGCGGCCCTTGACGTCGAGCGTTACCCGACCGCCGAAGCGAGCCCCGACCGTGTCGGCGACCGCGCGCGGAAGCATTGCCGTGCGCACGCCTCGGTAGACCGTCTCGAAGCGGGAGATGTCGCCGCCGAGCGCTCGAAGGCCGCCGCCGGCCGCGAAGATCGTCACCGAGCTGGAGCCGCCGGGACCGGTGACGCTCGCGGGCACCTCGATCACTGGTACGGCCGCACGCACGTTGCGGTTCCGGGCAAGCAAGCGGACGGCCCGCTGGTCGAGACCATCTGGGCTGCGCGCGACGAGCTGCCACTGCGTCCGGCCGAACAACCCCTTCGTCAACTGCTCCACCGACCCGGACAAGCTTGTGCTGGAGACCTGCACCGAGTAAAGCAGCGCCACGCCAACGGCAATCCCGACGAGCGCCAACAGCTCCTGAATCCGGCGTGCGCGCAACCGCCGCCGGTAGAAGAAGACGAGGTTCGACAAGCTCACCGTCCCGACGAATCAATGCGGTGGCGGCTACGCGTCGGCCGTACTTCGCTCGCCGCTTGACGACCGGCCTCGGTGATCTCGTATAGGCGTCCCGGATAGTGCGGTCCGGTCAGCAGTCCGCGCCTCGCCAGCACGTCGGCCATCCGCGCCTGCCCACCATTCTCCGGACACCACGGTTTACCGCTGACGTCAATCGCCTGAAGACGCTCACGCTGCTTGGTGTTCGGCGTGAACCCTCTCGTCAACACGGCGATCGGCTTCGCAGGCGTGAGCACGTTGAGCCGCAGCTCCACACCGTTCGTCGCCTGCGCATGAGGCAGCCCATCTCCGTCCACCCGGCTCGCGGTGGCACACGTGGGGTGCACGCTTACGCGTGGGGTGGCCTCTTGGGCGAGAGCATGGACGTGCTCCGCCTTCGCCACCGCCAGCGCCATCCGCTCGCGTGCGCCCAAGACGAGCTGGGGCTGCACCTCCTCGAGAAACGTGAGGACCGCACGCACAAGCTCGTTCGAGACGCGCCGGAGTCTTGTCAGCTGCTCATGAGACGCGTGCTCAAAACAGATGAGCTCCGGCGCCGCGTGCGCCACGGCAATTTGATCGCTGAGACGGTGCGACGCCGCACTTGCGACCGCCAGGCTGCTGCCGGTCGCCAGCAGCTGCGCGGCATGCGTTGCTCGGGCCGATGGGTCGGTCATGATGGGTCTCCGCCGATCCGCAGTTGCTCGGCGCCGCGACGCAGCGCGACGATCAGCCGTCCGACCGCGTCGGGTTGGATCTCCCCGAGGGGAATATCGACGTCGACCGCCGCCTCAGCGCCGATGCGATCCGCAAGCTGTGCCGGGAGCTGCCGCAGCGCTCCGAGGATGTCGCCGAGCGTGGCCTCCGAGACCCACGGCTCTCCGACATTTTCAAAGGCGTCGGCGAGTGCCAGCAGGCCTTCACGGGCGGTCAGCAGACGCGCCGCGAGCCGCAGCTGGCGCGCGTCGGCGATCCCGGACCGCAGCCAGTCGGCCGCCGCGCGCTCGACTGCGTCGGCTTCGACGTCGAGCGACTGGAAGTCGCGCCGTGCCAGCGGTTCGCGCAGCATGTGCGCAAGCTCGGCCACCTCCAGCAGCTCCTCAATGTCGCTGACGATGCGACCCTGCCGCTCGATCGAGGCCTCGACGTTGTCGCCCATGCGGATCGCGTCTGGCGCGCAGTCCTCGAGATCGCGCGCCAACCGCTCCACGACCTCGCGCTCGAGTCCAACAAGCTCGTGCAAGCGAATCAGCGCCAACGCGCCCGCTGCGTCGTCCACCGCCCCATCTCCTCACCCGCCTGGTGGTTCCCCTCAACACGGTTGTGGGAGACGGGCTCGGGGGAAAGCCCGCCTCCCGCACCGGCGTTGGTAAGTACGCCGGCATGGCGGGGCGCCACAGCATTGGGGACGCGCCCTGCCGATCGCACGGTATGTCCGGGTCCGGAATTCGGTCAACCCCAATACACGGAATACGCTGCTGTCACGGGCCTTCGGGCCTCCTCCTGCGCTCGCACAACGATCGCAAGGCGGCACGCCACCAGCGCGCCGGTCCGCATGCCCCAGTACGTTTCACCCCGCAGGTCTTGGAGGTGGGTCTGCCAGCGCTAGGGGGCGACCGGATGGGCATGAAAGAGGCGATGCTCGGCGAGGTTGCGGATCGGCCTCTGCGTCGAGCCGCGCTGGTGCGCCGGCTGAGGCGCAGACACCCGCTCGCTCGCTGGGAGGGCCTCGACACGATGGTCGACACGCTTCGGCGCGAAGGTCTTCTGAGCGCGGTCGCTCTCCCGCCGAACCCTGCGGACGAGGCCGATCCCACGGCGCTCGATCCTGCGCTGCACGATGACGAGGCGCGCGACCCCCGCGAAGATCCGACGCCCGTCGGGCTGTCGCCGGCAGGGCGCGCGCGACTGCACGCATGGCTGAGTAGAGAGCCCCCACCGGGGACGTTCCGCGATGACCTGCCGCTCCAGATCGCCGCGTCTGAGGTGGAGGACCTTCCGGCGCTCGAGGCGATCGTGCGCGATCGCTTGGCGACGGTCTCCGACCTCGCGGAAAGGGACGATGCCCCGCCCGCTCCCCCTCCGGTTGAACCGGACGATTGGCACCGGCGGCGACTGCTGCTGGCGCGAGAGCTCGACCGGAGCGTCCTCGACGGTCTTGCACGGGGTCTGCGACGCGCGCATGCCCAGATCGTCGATGCTCTCGAACAGCCGCCCCCGCAAGACCGATGACGCTCCTCACGCTCGAGCACGTCGAGAAGACCTACTATCGCGGCGGCCGCCACCGCCTGCCAATCCTGCGCGACGTCAACCTCCACGTCGATGCCGGGGAGCTCGTCGCGATCGTCGCGGACCCGGCCGCCGGCAAGACCACCTTGCTGCGCATCGCCGCAGGCCTCGAGCCGCCCGATGCCGGCACTGTCCAGCTCGCGGGTCAGCCGCTTCCGGCAATGAACGATCCCGATCCGCGCATCGCGCTGGTCACGCGCACCGTGCCCCCGCGCGAGACGATGGCCATGCGGATGCTCGACCTGGTCGCGATCCCTCTGCTGGAGCGAATGTCGCTTGCCAAGGCGCATCGGCGCGTCATCCCGATGCTCGACGCCCTCGGCGTCGGGGACCTCGCGAGCGCAACGTGGACCGAGCTGTCCGATGCGGAGCGCGCCGCGATCCGCATCGCTCAGGCCGCGGTGCGCAGACCGCTGCTCCTGCTCGTCGACGACGTGATGGCCGGACTGGGCATCGCGCACGTGGACGCCGTGCTCAGCTGCCTGCGACACGCAGCCGACGACGATGGCGCGGCAGTCCTCATGACGACCGGAAGCCTCGAGGAGACGGCGCGCGTCGACACGCTCTACTCGTTGAGCGCGGGATCGCTCGTCGCGATGTCGACGCGCGAGCGCGGCCAGGTGCTCGACTTCCCCGCAGAGCGCCGCTGATGCTGGAGATCCGCCAGCTGGTCAAGGAGTACCGGCCAGTCGCCGGCGAGTCGGTGCGAGCGGTCGACGAGGTGTCGCTGAGCGTCGATGCCGGAGAGCTTGTAGCGCTCTATGGGCCAAGCGGCTCCGGCAAGACTACGCTGCTGGAGCTGATCGCCGGCGTGCAGCGGCCCGATCGTGGAGCCGTGCTCGTTGACGGCCAAGAGGTCGCCGCCCTCGACCAACGCGAGCTGGACCGCTACCGGCTCTCCATGCTCGGCATCGTGCCGCAGTCGCTGCGGCTCGTTGACGGTCCGACGGCACTCGACCTCGCGGCGCTGCGCCTTACCGAGCAAGGCCTGACGTGGAAGGCCGCCCACCAGCGCGCGATGCCGCTGCTCGAGCGGCTCGGCCTGCGGGCGCGCGCCGATCACCGGGCCGGCGAGCTGTCGAAGGGCGAGCGTCAGCGCGTCGCGATCGCGATGGCGCTCAGCACGCAGCCGCGCCTGGTGCTCGCCGACGAGCCGACCGGCAACCTCGACACACGGCGCGGCCAGGACGTGCTCTCGCTGCTCGCCGAGTACAGCGTCGAGCAGGGCGCCGCCGTACTGCTCGTCACACACGACCCGCAGGCGACGCACTACGCACGCCGCACGCTCGCGCTGCACGACGGCAGGCTCGACGCATCGAAGGCGCCGACGGCCGCGATGACCGGGCCGGAGCCGTGAGCCTCCCGACCCTCGTCTTCTTCTACCGGCGACGGTTGCGCGCCCGGCGGGTGCAGGAGCTGTTGGCGCTCGTCGGGATCGCCGTCGGCGTGGCGCTGCTGTACTCGGTGCAGGTCTCCAGCACGAGCCTGTCCGGCTCAGTCGAGCAGTTGACGAACGGATTGTTCGGCAAGGCTCAATGGCAGCTCGTCGCCCGTGGTCCGCGCGGCTTCGACGAGCACGTGGCGTCGCGGCTGGAGGCGTCCCGCGACGTTCGAGCCGCCGTTCCCGTCCTCGAAGCGCCGGCGAGCGTCGAAGGCCGCACAGGCACGCGCTCCGTGTCGTTGATCGGCGTCGACCCGCGCATCGGTCAGGTCGGCGAGGGAAGCCTGCCGACGGGCTACGGCACGGTCCTCGCAGCGCTGCGCGCGCTGGCGCTGCCCTCAGCCGTCGCGGGCTCCATCGGCGCGAGATTCGGCGACTCCGTGACGCTCGACGTCGGCGGCCGCGCACAACTGACCCGGGCTGGAGTGATCCTGAGCCGCGACCAGTTCGGCGCGCTCGCCGACGCGCCGATCGTGGCCGTCCCGCTCACCTACGGCCAGGAGCTCGCGGACATGCCCGGCCGCGTGTCCCGCGTCTACGTGGCGGCGCGTCCGGGTCGGGGGCGGGCGGTCGAGGCGTTGCTGCACCGCGTGGCTGCAGACCGTCTCGATGTGCGGCCGGTCGGATTCGACGCGCGCGTGTTCGCGCAGGCCGCGGTCCCGAACGATCAGTCGACGGGGTTGTTCGCGGCGATCAGCGCGTTCGTGGGGTTCCTGTTCGCGTTCAACGCGCTGCTGCTCGTCGCCGGCCAACGACGCGAGCTGATCGACGCGCTGCGCCTGTGGGGCTTCGGCACCGGCAGCATCGTGCGGATCCTCGTCTTCGACGCCGCGGTCCTCGGCCTCATCGCGTCGGCCTTCGGCCTCGCGCTCGGCGAGCTGCTCTCGCGGACAGTCTTCCCGCCCACCCCTGGCTATCTCGGGCTCGCGTTCCCCGTCGGCGGTGGTCGGGTCGTGCGCTGGGAGACCGTCGCGATCTCACTCGGCAGCGGCGTGCTCGCCGCCGTGCTCGCGACGCTCGCCCCGCTCGCGCTCAACGCCTCGCGGCGTGCGGACCCGGAGGACGCGGCGCCCGAGACGGGCGGGCTCGCCCGCGCGCTCCGCTCGCGGTGGACGCTCGCCGTGAGCGTCGCGCTGCTCGCGGTCACCGTCGTCGTCCTGGTCGCGGCGCCTGGAGCGGCCGTGGTCGGGATGCTGGCGCTGA
>JBQCIQ010000148.1:0-4719 GCA_051953595.1 Conexibacter sp.
ATCTCGACGATCGTCGACGGCGTCACGAAGCTGACGGGGATCACCTTCCAGTCGCGCGACGAGGCGCAGGCCACCAACTACCGCAAGATGATGGTGGCGATGGCCACCGACGTGCGGGTCATCCTGATCAAGCTCGCCGACCGCCTCCACAACATGCGCACGCTGGGGCCGATGCCCAAGCAGAAGCAGCAGGAGAAGGCCAAGGAGACGCTCGAGATCTTCGCCCCGCTGGCGCACCGTCTCGGCATCCACGCGATCAAGTGGGAGCTGGAGGACCTTGCGTTCGCGGCGCTGCATCCGCGCAAGTACGCCGAGATCAAGGGGCTCGTCAACCAGCAGCGCGCCGAGCGCGAGCGCTACGTCAACGAGGCCGGCGCGTTCGTCTCCAGAGAGCTCAACGCGCTCGGAATCGACGCCGAGATCTCCGGTCGCGCCAAGCACTTCTACTCGATCTACGCGAAGATGACGAGAAAGGGGCGCGAGTTCAACGAGATCTACGACCTCACCGCGATGCGCGTGATCGTCGACTCGGTGAAGGACTGCTACGGCGCCGTCGGCGTCATCCACTCGCTCTGGAAGCCGCTCCCCGGCCGCTTCAAGGACTTCGTCGCGATGCCGAAGTTCAACATGTACCAGTCGCTGCACACGACGGTGATCGGGCCCGAGGGGCGTCCCTTGGAGATCCAGATCCGCACGCGCGAGATGCACGACATGGCGGAGTTCGGGATCGCCGCGCACTGGCTCTACAAGCAGGACAGAACGGCCGACGACGACGGCAAGCTGCGCTGGCTCAGACGCCTCCTTGACTGGCAGCAGGAGCTGTCAGACCCCAAGGAGTTCATGGACACCTTGAAGGTCGACCTGTTCGAGGACGAGGTGTTCGTCTTCACGCCGAAGGGCGAGGTCAAGTCGCTCGCCGCGGGCGCGACGCCGCTCGACTTCGCCTACGAGGTCCACACCGACGTCGGCCACCGCTGCGTCGGCGCGAAGGTCAACGGGCGCATCGTGCCGCTCTCCTACGAGCTGAGAAGCGGCGACATCGTCGAGGTCCTGACCTCCAAGCGCGAGCGCGGCCCCTCGCGCGACTGGCTCGCGCTCGTGAAGACGACCCGTGCGCGCAACAAGATCCGCCAGTGGTTCAAGAGCGAGTCGCGCAAGGACACCGAGCACGCCGGGCGCGAGCTGCTGCAGGACCACCTCAAGAAGCAGGGCCTGCCGGCGCAGCGGATCGTCGGCTCGCCGCTGCTCGCGGACGTGATCCGCGAGATGGGCTTCCGCAAGGGCGACGAGTTCTACATCGCGCTCGGCGGCGCGAAGATCTCGCCGACGGTCGTCGTCAACAAGGTGATGCAGCGCCTCAAGCAGGGCGAGGCCGCGGAGGGCACGCCCACGGCGGCCGACGACCTGCTGCAGACGCGCCCGCAGCGCGAACGCCGCCCGACCTCCTCGACGAAGTTCGGCATCACCGTCGACGGCGTCGGCGATGTGATGCTGCGGCTCGCGAAGTGCTGCCGGCCGGTCCCAGGCGACCCGATCGTCGGCTACGTCTCGCTCGGGCGCGGGATCACGATCCACCGCGAAGACTGCCCGAACGTCGAGGTGCTGAGAAAGGACCCGGACCGCTTCACGCCCGTCTCCTGGGACGGCGAGTCCTCGACGTCGTTCAAGGTCGAGCTGCACATCGACGGCTGGGACCGGCACCGGCTGCTGGAGGACCTCAGTCGCACGTTCAGCGAGGCCGGCATCAACATCGTCGAGGCTCGCTGCATGTCGAACCCGCCGATGATCAAGAACCGCTTCGTGATCGAGGTCGCCGACACGAAGACGCTCGACTCGACGATCAACCGCCTGCGCAACATCGAATCGGTCTTCGACGCCTACCGCGTCACGCCGGGCGCGGGCGCCTAGCGCCGACGCCTGAAGCGGCGGCGCGCGACCACCGCCACAGGCGCGATCGACCGACTCCCGGTTCGGTAGAGTCGGCGCATGACGTCGACTCGGGGGGGTCGCGGCGCGCTCGCGCCGCGCCGTGTCGCGGTTGCGCGCGCGCGTGTCCGCTCCGGACGCTTGAGCGGTCCGGCGTGGGGCGCCGTCGCGCTCGTCGTCGGCTTCGTCGCGCTGACCGCGTGGTGGCTGTCGGTCGATCGCGGCGTCCCCTACAACGACGCGGCGCAGCACCTGTTCTTCGCGTTCCGCTACCACGACCTGCTCGCGCAGGGGCGCGTCGGCGACGTGCTGGACTTCCCGAGCTTCTATCCGCCGGCGACGTTCCTGCTCGGCGCCGGCGCCGCGTTCGTCGCCGGGGTGCACGTCGCCGTCCCGATCCTCGCGCAGAACCTCCTCTACGCGCCGCTGCTGGCGCTCGCCTGCTACCGCATCGGCCGCATGGCCCAGGCCCCTCCCGCGCCCACCGTGGGTCTGCTGGCCGTCGTGTTCGCACTCGGCGCGCCGTTGATCGTCGAGCAGTTCCACGTCTTCATGCTCGACATCCCGCAGGCGGCGCTCGTCGCCGTCGCGGCGTGGCAGATCCTCGCGAGCGAGCGCTTCGCGCGCGTGAGGCCGTCCGCGCTGGCGGGGCTTGCGCTCGGCCTCGGGATCGCGTCGAAGTCGCTCGCGCCGCTGTACGTGGCCGGGCTCGTCGTCTGCGTGCTCGTGCGCGGGGGCGGCTGGCGCAACTGGCGCGGGCTCGCCGCGTTCGCCGCGCTGACGCTGCTGATCGGGGCGCCCTGGTATGTCCGCCAGGCGATGCTCGGGGAAGCCGGCAAGCTGCTGCACGCGGCGGGCTCGGGCGGCGACGTGCCGCCGGCCGCGAGCCCGGCGCTCGCCTCGCTCGACAACCTGCTCTGGTACTTCTGGGCGACGCTCGACGGGCTGCTGTTCGCGCCGCTGTTCGCGTTCGCGACGATCGGCGTCGGCGCCGCCGTCGCGCGGGTCGCCCGCTCGCGCCCGCTCGACGACGTCACGCTGGAGCTGTTGTGCGGGCTCGGCGGCGCATGGCTCGCGCTCACGCTGTTGCCGCACTAGGACTTGCGTTACACTATCGGCATGATAGTTTTTCTGGCGGTTCTCGGCCCGGGGTGGATCGTGCGCGTGGCGCCGGCGCCGCGCACGGTCGCGATCGGGCTGCTGGCGGCCGCGATAGTGGCGGCGCACGTCGGCGCGACGTTCGGCGTCGGCGGGGAGACGACTCGGCAGCTGCCGGGCGCCCGCAGAGCACTGTGGGGGGAGGGCGTCCCGCCGCGCGACCGCGTGATCGTCTACGCCAACCACGACTTCATCGTCTCCGGCCCGCATCGCCGGCCCGACGTGCTCGCGCTCCTGACGGCGCTGCGCCGCCAGGGGGTGACGACCGTCGGCTTCGTCGACCAGGTCGAATCGTACGACCGTCACTTCGAAGAAATCGGCCTGTGGGTGCTCGCGCGCGTCGCGCACCTTCAGGTCATGCGGGAACCGCCCGGCGGCGCACTCGGCCCCGGCCAGGCGCTGGCGATACGGTCGCCCGCCGGAAGTGGGACGACGCCGTGCATGACGCTCGGCGACGGCAGCTGGGTGACGCTGCGGGTCGGCTCCGCCGACGGCGGGCCGGGCACGGTGACCTGCCCGCTCGCGCGGTAGCGGCGGTCTCAGCGCGCCCGCCGCAGCGCGGCCGGGTCCACGACCTCGAAGTCGCGGCCGCTGAGGCGGTCGAGCGCGTGCAGCTGGTCGTTGTCCCAGCGGCGGTCGGGCGCGCCGCTGACGTACCATGGCGAGCCGTTGTCGGCCAGCATCAGTCCGTAGCGCTTCATCGCGGTCGCGACGATCCGCGCCTGCCGCGGCAGCCCGCGCAGTCGCACGGAGCGCTTCAGCCGCACCCGCAGCCCCATCGGCGGCAGCGCCGGGTCGTCTGAGGTGCCCGCCTGGTGGCGCGCCGGCCAGACGAAGCGCGTCCGCGTGCGCGGAGCGGTGAAGCGCAGCGCGTGGCGGATCGCGCCCTGCGCCACCTCGTCGTAGCGCGCAAGGCCGGGGAGGATCGGCAGGCCGGCGGCGTCGGCGCTCGTCCAGCCCTTCGGCCGCAGCCGGTCCGAGCGCAGGTCGAAGACCGCGCCGCTGCCGGCGCGCCAGGCGCGGCCGCCGGCGAGCGGATGCGCGTCGAACAGCTCGTAGAGCCGGCAGGCGGAGCGGTCGACGACGAGCACGTGGCGGTCGCCGTCCGACCGGCGGCCGCCCTCGATCGGCGCGTCGCGGGGGAGCGGGTACGGGCCCGGATCGGACTCGTCGGCGTAGTCGAAGCGCACGGGCACGCGGCGCTGTCCCGCGCCGACCACCGTGTACGGGATCCCGATCGGCCCGCCGTCCCAGCGGCCGGAGCCGAAGTCGGCGTGGACGGACGCGTCGAAGCCGATCGAGCGGATCAGCGTCGCGCTGTTCGCCGCCGCCGGCAGCCGGTCCACGCGCTCGTTCCACGCGTTGTCGGCGGGGAGCACCGGGCAGCCGGCAAGCGTCGGCGCGGTCAGCAGCGCGGCGAGGAGCGCCAGGCCCGGCACGGCTCAGGAGACGACGCGCAGGGCGCCCGGATCGACGCGCACGTCGAGCTGCGGGAACTCGCCGAGGTAGTCGCCGTCGACCTGGAGCGGCAGCGGTCGGTCGTCGAGCGAGCGGACGTGGGCATGATGCGCGCCGCTGAACGAGCTGACCTGGCGGTGGCGCACGATCCGCGCGTCCGTGAGCGCCCGCCACGCG
>JBQCIQ010000149.1:0-6522 GCA_051953595.1 Conexibacter sp.
ATCGGCGATCGCGACCGGCTCGCGCAGGTGCTCGACAACCTGCTGCTCAACGCGCTCAAGTTCACGCCGCCCGGCGGCCGCGTCACCGTCCGCCTCGGCAGCGACGGCACGCAGGCGCGGATCGAGGTCGCCGACACCGGCATCGGCATCGCGCAGGCGGACCTGCCGCACCTGTTCGACCGCTTCTACCGCGCCAGCAACGCGACCGGGCGCTCCGGGCCCGGTCTCGGCCTCGGCCTGACGAGCGTGCGCACGATCGTCGAGGGCCACGGCGGCAGCGTGAGCGTGCGCAGCCGCGAGGGCGAGGGCACGTCGTTCACGGTCGTGCTGCCGGCGGCCGATAGCGGTAGCCGAAGCCCCGGATCGTCTCCAGCGGACCGCCGCCAGACGGCCCCCATCCCAGCTTCCGGCGCAGGTAGCCCACGTAGAGCTTGACCTGGTCGCCGCCGAAGCCGTCGACGTCCCCCCACACCAGTTCGAGCAGGCGCGTGCGGCTGAGCGTCTCGTTCGGATGCCGCACGAACGCCGACAGCAGCTTGAATTCGAGCGGCGTCAGCTGCACCGCGCGCCGTTCTTCGCCAACGCCGACCGTCACCTCGCGGCTGACGTAGTCGATCCGCAGCGCGCCGTCCTCATAGGCGGGACGCACCGCGGGGGGGCCGCTCGTGCGCCGCAGCAGCACCTCGACGCGGGCCAGCAGCTCCTGGCGCCCGAACGGCTTCGTGACGTAGTCGTCGGCGCCCCCGCGGAGCCCGCGCACCTTGTCCAGCTCGCCCGCGCGGGCGGTGAGGATCAGCACCGGCACGTCGCTGAGGTCGCGGATGCGCTCGAGCGTCTGCCAGCCGTCGAGCTCGGGCATCGCGACGTCGAGCACGACGAGGTCGGGCGCGTCCGCCTCGAGCAGGCTGATCGCCTCCAAGCCGCTCGCCGCCTCGACGACGGTGTGGCCGGCTCGCTCGAGCAGCACCCGCACGAGGCGGCGCACGTCGCCCTCGTCCTCCACGACGAGCACCTCAGCGGACTTCACGTGCCCTGAATACCAGACGCCCTGAGGGGCGTGCACGGCGCAGTGCGTGTGCGAACCGCTAGTTAAGTCGTGCGGCCAGCCGGCGCGCGCCCATGTACGCGATCGCCTGGATCAAGATCTGCGGGTTGACGCCGGAGGCGGTCGGGAAGGCGGAGCCGTCGAGCACGTAGAGGTCGCGCACGTCCCACGTCTGTCCGTCGGGGTCGCAGGCGGAGGTCGCGGGCGAGCCGCCCATGCGCGCCGAGCCCATGATGTGGAACGAGCCGAGCTGGACCCGGCCGGGCCCGTAGCCGCATCTGTCCCCGTCGGCCATGAAGCGCGCGCGACCGGCCGCGCCGTCGCGCGCGGGGTCGTAGGCGACCCAGTCGCTGTGCGAGCTGAAGATCCGCTGCGCGCCGGCCGCCTCGTGCAGCTGCGCCGCCCCCTCGATCCCAACGCGCAGATGGCGCGCGTCGAACGGCGAGAGGCGGTAGCGCACGACCGGCTCGCCGTCGCGGTCGATCCGCACCTCGCCGGCGTCGCGGTCGCGCAGCAGGACGCCGAACACGACCGTGTGCGGGAGCGCCTGCATCAGCTCGTGGTGGGCGCGCGCGCCGCGCCACGGCATGAACGGGATCGCCAGGTGCGGGTGACCGGCGGCCGTCTCGTACTTGAGCCCGTAGCCGTCGTGCAGGTCGCGGTGCTGGTCGGAGTAGAGCGCCTGCATCACGCCCTCCCACGGGCGCACCTCCTCGTCGTAGACGCCCCACACGGCGGTCGCGGGGTGCAGCCGCAGGTGCTTGCCGACGTTCGCGTTCGCGAGGCCCGAGCGCTTCAGCAGCGCGGGCGTCTGGAGCGCACCGGCGGCCGCGACGACGGCCCGCGCGCGAACGGTGAGGCGGTGGCCGGCGTCGGTCCTCGCGAGCACGCCGCGTGCGCTGCCGCCCTCGACGAGCACGCGCTCGACCGCGACGCCGACGGCGATGCGCGCGTCGGCTGCCTGCGCGTCCGCCAGCCACGTCTTCGCGGTCGACTGCTTCGCGCCGTGGCGGCAGCCGAAGTTGCACCACCCGCACTCTCTGCGGTCGCAGCGGTCGTCGACGTTGCGCGGCATCGCGTCGATGTGCCAGCCGAGCGCGAGGCAGCCGTCGCGCAGCTTCTGCTCGCGCGCGGACGGGTCGTTGTGCTCCTGGTTGACGCCAAGCCGCTCGCAGACGGCGTCGAGCGCCTGCGTGAACTCGGTCGCGGCGAACGCGGGCACGCCGTGCGCCGCCCACTCGGCGCGGACGTCGTCGGGCGTGCGGAACGAGGTCGTGTAGTTGACGACGGTCCCGCCGCCGAGGCAGGAGCCGGCGATCAGTCCCACCGACTGGTCGTGCGTGCCGGTCGGCGCGCCGGCGTAGAGCGTGGTGAGCGCTCTCAGCTCGGCGCCGTCGAAGTCGGCGTCGTCGTAGTAGCCGCCGCGCTCCAGCACGACGACGTCGAGGCCCGCCTGGCTCAGCACCGCGGCGGCGACGCCGCCGCCGGCGCCGGAGCCGACGACGCAGACGTCGCAGTCGAGCGTCGTGTCGTGGTCGATCGCGAGCGGGGTGAGCGCCTTCGGCGGCGCGTCCGCACGCGCGCCGAGCGGCCCCGGATAGCCGATCGCGTCCCACACCGGACTGGCACCGCCGTCGGGCGCCGGCAGGCCGTAGTAGGTGAGCAGGGCCGCCTTGCGCAGCGCGTGGAAGGCGGCGCGCCGCTGCGGCAGGCGGCTGTCGCACCAGTGCAGCAGGACCTGCTCCCGCTGCGGACGCGGAAGCACGCTGAAGCGGCGCAGCCCGCCGCCGCCGAGCGCGGTCACCAGCGCAGTGTCCCAGGCGCCGAGCAGCTGCTTCAGCTCTCTGTGCGCCGCGCTGCGGGGGTCGCGACCGGCGAGCTGCAGGACCGCGTCGGGGACGCCCAGCTCAGTCGCCCCGGGGATCCCGTTCGCGGGCGGACAGAACGTGTCGCAGATCGCCTCGAGCGACCGGCGCTGACGCGGCGTGAGCTCCATCGCAGCTCCCTCCTCCTGGGCGGACGCCGCGAGCCTACCTCCGCGGGGCGATCCCCGCACCGCCTTCCGGCGCGGTGGCGCTCAGGCCGCGCCGAGCACGGCGCCGAGGCGCCGCTCGAGCGCGCCGCCCAGCACCTCGCGCACCGGCCCCTCCTCGAAGCGCTCGACGAGCGCGGCGAGGAAGCCCTCGATCACCAGCCGCTTCGCGGTCTCCTCTCGGAGGCCGCGCGAGCGCAGGTAGAAGAGCTGGTCGGGGTCGATCTGCGCGATCGCGGCGGCGTGCGTGCAGCGCACGTCGTTCGCCTGGATCTCCAGGCCCGGGATCGCGTCGGCGTGCGCTCTCTTGCTCAGCAGCAGGTTGCGCGACTCCTGGAAGGCGTCGGTCTGCTGAGCGCCGGGGTCGACGATGATGTTGCCGCGCCAGACGGCCTCGCTGCGGCCCTGCAGCACGCCGCGGAACGCGAGGTCGGATGTCGTGTGGGGGGCGGCATGCTCCTGCGTCGTGTCGAAGTCGACGTGCTGGCGGCCGTGCGAGGCGTACGCGCCGGTGACTCTGCCGTCGGCGCCGGGACCGCTCAGCTTCGTCTCCATCCGCACCTTGCCGCGCGCCGAGCCGAAGCCGAGCGCGACCCAGTCGAGCGCGCCGTCGCGCCCCACCTCGGCGCGCTGCGTGCCGAAGATCCAGCTCTTCTCCGAGAGCCCCTGTCCGCAGACGAAGCGCAGCCGCGCGTTCTGCCCGACGACCAGCTCGACGACGGTGTTGAAGAGCGCGTCCTGCTGCGCGTCGGCGGAGAGGTACTGCTCCCACACCTCGACGGAGGCACCGTCCTCGACCACGATCAGCGTGCGCCAGTCGAGCGCGCTGCGCTCTGCCCCCTGCACTGCCGTGATGAGGATGGGGCGGTCGAGTTGGGTGCCGGCCGCCACGTGTACGAACGCGCCGCCGCTGAAGGACGCCTCGTTGCGCGCGACGAACGCGTCGGACTCGGTGACGATCGTGCCCAGGTGCTGCTCCACGACTCGGGCGTGCTCGGCCGCCGCGCGCTCGAGCGAGCACACCGTCACGCCCGCCGGCAGGTCCTGCGGCACGGCGACCGTCGAGGCGTCGACCTGCGTCAGCACGTACGGCGACTCCAAGCCCTGGAACAGCGGCTCGGCCCGCCCCGCCGCACCGGCGTCGCCGGCGCTCGCGGCCGCATAGGCCGACAGGTCGAGCCCCGAGATGTCGGTGAACTCCCAGCCGGCGTGGCCCTTGTACTGCGGCAGGTCGAGCGAGGCGGACAAAGCCGCGGCGCGCTCACGGCGCGCCGCCAGCCAACCGGGCTGCTCGATCGTCGCGCTAGCCAATGGACCCCTCCATCTGCAGCTCGATCAGGCGGTTCATCTCGACCGCGTACTCCATCGGCAGCTCCTTCGTGATCGGCTCGATGAAGCCGTTGACGATCAGCTTCGACGCCTCCTCCTCGGGGATCCCGTGGGACTGGAGGTAGAACAGCTGCTCCTCGCCGATCTTCGAGACGGTCGCCTCGTGGCCGACGTCGACGTCGTCCTCGCCGATGCGGATCGTCGGGTAGGTGTCCGAGCGCGACTGCTCGTCGAGCAGCAGCGCGTCGCAGACGACCTTCGAGCGCGACCCGTGCGCGCCTCTGGCGACCTCCAGCAGGCCGCGGTAGGAGCCGCGCCCGCCGTCCTTGGAGATCGACTTGGAGAAGATGTTCGAGGTCGTGTTCGGCGCGACGTGGATGATCTTGCCGCCCGCGTCCTGGTGCTGGCCGGCGCCGGCGAACGCGATCGACAGGATCTCGCCGTGCGCGCGCTCACCCGTCAGGTAGACGGACGGGTACTTCATCGTCAGCTTCGAGCCGAGGTTGCAGTCGACCCACTCGACCGTCGCGTCGCGCTCGGCGATAGCGCGCTTGGTGACGAGGTTGAAGACGTTCTGCGACCAGTTCTGGACCGTCGTGTAGCGGATCCGAGCGCCCGGCTTGGCGATCAGCTCGACGACCGCCGAGTGCAGCGAGTCGGAGCTGTACGTCGGCGCGGTGCAGCCCTCGACGTAGTGCACGTAGGAGCCCTCGTCGGCGATGATCAGCGTGCGCTCGAACTGGCCCATGTTCTCCGTGTTGATGCGGAAGTAGGCCTGCAGCGGCATCTCGACCTCGACGCCCGGCGGCACGTAGACGAACGAGCCGCCCGACCACACGGCACTGTTGAGCGCCGCGAGCTTGTTGTCGTTCGGCGGGATGATCGTCGCGAAGTGCTCGCGCACCAGCTCCTCGTGCTCGCGCAGGCCGGAGTCCATGTCGACGAAGATCACGCCCTGTCTCTCCAGGTCCTCGCGCACCTGGTGGTAGACGACCTCGGACTCGTACTGCGCACCGACGCCGGCGAGGAATCTGCGCTCGGCCTCGGGGATGCCGAGGCGGTCGAACGTTCTCTTGACGTCGTCGGGCACGTCGTCCCAGGAGCGCTCGGCGCGCTCGCTCGCGCGCACGAAGTAGTGGATGTCGTCGAAGTTCACCTCGCCGAGCATGGGAGAGCCCCATCTCGGCATCGGGTGCGCGAAGAAGTGGTCGAGCGCCTTGAGGCGGAACTCGCGCATCCACTGGGGCTCGCTCTTGAACTCGGAGATCTTCTCGACGATCTCGCGGTTGATCCCCTTGGGCGCCTTGTAGAGGTAGTTCTCGGCGTCGTGGAAGCCGAAGCGCTCCGTGTAGTCGGAGTTGATCCCCTTCAGGCTCTCCTGCTCGGCGATGACCTCGGGCGTGGCCATGTCAGTCCACCTCCAGCTTGATCAGGTCGTCGTCGACGACCACGGGAAAGACGTCGACCGGCGCGTAGGCCGGCAGCGTGAGCGGCTTCCCCGTCTTGAGGTCGAAGCGCGAGCCGTGGCGCGGGCACTCGACCGTGCAGGTCGCCTCGTCCAGCTCCCCCTCCGCGAGCGGCCCGTCGTCGTGTGAGCAGCGGTCCTCGATCGCGTAGAACGCGCCGTTGCAGTTGAAGACGCCGATCTCGACGTCCTCCCATTCGACCAGGCGCATCGCGCCGGGCGGCAGGTCGCTCACAGGGCAGACGGTGATCGTCTCGGGCAAGGCAATAAGTCCTAGTGCGGGGATCGGATTTACGCCGTGGAGTGTAGCGGCCTATGCCGCGTGCTCGGCGTCCGGCCACTCGGCCGCGCCGCCGAGCGCCGCGCTCTTGAGCACCTTCAGGCTCAGCAGCGCGCACTTCATGCGCGTGGCGGAGATCTCGATCCCGAGCAGGTCCAGGACGAACGACTTGTCGAGCGCCAGCACATCGTCGATCGGCATCCCTCTGACCTCGTCGGAGGCCATCGACGCGGCCGCCTGCGAGATCGCGCAGCCGTTGCCGGAGAAGCGCAGCTCGGCGACGCGGCGCTCGCCGTCGAGCGCGATCTGCACCTTCAGCTGGTCGCCGCAGAGCGGGTTGCTGTCCTCGAACTCGAGGTCCGGAGAGGTCA
>JBQCIQ010000150.1:0-16218 GCA_051953595.1 Conexibacter sp.
CGCTGCAGCACGCGCCCTCGCCGCGCCTCGCGAGGTCGCTGTGCCACCGGATCCTCGACCCCCTCCCCCGCCGCGGCGAAGCTGCCGACCTGCTCCACCCGCGGCGGACGCCCGTGCGGTGCGGCTTCGATCGCGCCAGCACGAGCCGCGCGCTGCACGTGCACCGCAACACGCTCGCGTACCGCATCAGCCGCATCGAGCAGCTCGCCGGGATCGACCTCGACCGCCCACGCGACGTCGCGCTCGTGTACCTGGCGCTCGCGGCCGAAGCGGAACGCGCGGCGGCGTAGCGGCGGCTGGCCGCGACGCCTCAGACGCTGCGCGCGACGCCGATCGTCTGCGTCGAGGCCGGCACGAACGCGGGGATCGAGGGCGGCCGCACGTCGCGGCTGCGCTCGATCGCGAAGCCGGCGGCGCCGATCGCGGCGACGGTGTCGCGCGCGGTGTGGCAGCCGCCGAACAGGTGCGGCCAGAAGGTGCGGTCGACGAACCGCTGCGCGCGGACCATGCGCGGGGAGCTTCCGCGCACGTGCTCGTAGAAGCGCAGCTCGCCGCCGGGCTTGAGCACACGCCGCAGCTCGGCGAGCGCGCGCGCCTGGTCGGGCACCGTGCACAGGACGAGGCAGGCGATCGCCGCATCGCAGGAGCCGTCCTCGAGCGGCAGCGCGTCGGCGACGCCGTCGAGGACCGTGACGGGGATCGGCGCGCTCGCGGCCGCGGCGCGCGCCTGCTCGCGCAGGTAGGCCTCCGGCTCGACGGCGACGACCTCGGCGACCGTGCGCGGGTAGTGCGGGAAGTTGGCGCCCGGGCCGGCGCCGACCTCGACGACGCGTCCGGTCAAGCCGGCCAGCAGCTCGTCGCGCAGTGCGCGGATGTCCTTGCCCTCGTTCGGCGCGAGCACGCGCGTGTAGAAGCGGGCGAACAGCGGGTGGTGGACCGACGGCGCGGCCATGGGCAGATGATGACGCCGACGTCACCCGGCGACAACCGCCGCGCGCCGCGACGGCCCGTGCACGCCGTCGAGCGCGAGCTGGCCGAACTGCGGCGGCAGCTGCGGGTCCGAGCGCACACCCTCCGGGCCGGGCTCGAGTCCGAGCAGCGCTGTCAGCAGCAGCAGCGGCGCCGCGGCCGACCATGCCTGCGGGCTGCACGCCGTCGGGTAGAGCACGGGTGCGTGCGTGAGCGCGCGCGGAAAGCCGGCGAAGACCTCCGGAAGCCGGTAGGCGAAGTAGGGCGCCGCGTCGAGCAGCGCGCCCGCGATCCGTCCTGCCTGCTCGGCGTGGCCGTAGCGACGCAGGCCCGCCACGATCAGCGAGTTGTCGTGCGGCCAGACGGTCCCGTTGTGGTACTCGACCGGGTTGTAGCCGCCGTCGCCCTCGGCCATCGTGCGCACCCCCCAACCGGAGAACAGCCGCTCCTCCAGCAGCACCCGCGCGACCTGCGCCGCCGGCTCCGGATCGGCGATGCCGCTCCACAACAGGTGCCCGATGTTCGAGGTGAGGCTGTCGACCGGCTGCTTCGCGCCGTCGAGCGCCAGCGCGTAGCAGCCCCGCTCGGGCAGCCAGAAGTCCTCGTGGAAGCGGATCCGCAGCCGCTCGGCCTCCGCCTGCAGGCGGTCGGCGAACGCCACGTCGTCCCACACCTCGCGCGCGAGCCGCGCCGCACGCCGCTTCGCGTCGTAGACGTAGCCCTGGATCTCGCACGTCGCGATCGCCCCCTCCGCGAGACGGCCGTCGGCGAACAGGATCGAGTTCCAGGAGTCCTTCCAGCACTGGTTCACGAGCCCGGTGTCCGGGTTGCGGGCCAGGTACTCGACATAGCCGTCGCCGTCGAGGTCGCCGTGCTGGTCGATCCAGCGCAGCGCCGCGCGGGCGTTGGGCTCCAGCTCGCGCACGAGCGCGGCGTCGCCCGTCCAGCGCTCGTACTCGTCGAGCAGGACGAGGAACAGCGGCGTCGAGTCGGCGGCGCCGTAATAGGGCGAGTGCGGCACGCGCCCGGTCTCAGCCAGCTCGCCGAAGCGGATCTCGTGCAGGATCTTGCCGGGCTCCTCGTCGCGGAAGTCGTCGCGCCGCGTGCCCTGCCGCGCCGCGAGCGTGCGCAGCGTCGCACGCGCGAGCCCCGGCAGGAACGGCAGCGCCTGATAGCTCGTGATCAGGCTGTCGCGCCCGAACAGCGTCATGAACCACGGCAGGCCCGCGGCGGGGACCCAGTCGACGCACCCGTCTATGTGCGGATGGAAGCGCAGCGCCGCGAGGTCGTCGAGGCTGCGCTCGTAGGCGTGACGCAGCGGATCGGAGTCGGTCTCCAGGCGCGGCGCATCGGCGAGCCAATCGTGCTCGTCATCGCGCAGCCGCGCGCGCTCGCGCTCGAAGCTGCCGGGCGGCGCCGGGCGGCGCTCACTTCCCGCGAGCGCCGAGACGGTGAAGCGCACGACGCGCTGCTCGCGCGGAGCGAGCCTGAGCGTGATGCGGATCGCGTCGTCCTCGATCTGCGCCGGCTCGCTGACGGCGATGTGCGTCTCGCGCACGAACGTGCCGTTGCGGTAGCGCAGCCGCAGCTCGCGCTCGCCCGCGCGCGCGACGACCTGGCGGCGATCGCCGCGGTCCTCCTTGATGTCGAAGACGTCGGCGAAGTCGGCCTCGACGTCGAGCGCCAGCTCGACCTCCGTCGGCTCCTGCCGGTGGTTCGAGATGGCGATCTCCTCGACCCACGTCTCCCCGACGACCCGCTGGCGCACGATCGAGAGCAGCGGGGCGCCGTGGAACGTCGCGGTCGGCGGGACGAGGAAGAACTGCCCGGCGAAGTGGTCGATCTGCGCGGTCGAGAGGACGTCGCAGCAGCGACCGGCGATGCTCAGCTGCCAGGACGAGAGGAAGCGCGTGTCGCGCGCGAAGAAGCCGTGCGGCGGATGCCGGGACGCGGGACGGATGTCCCCGGCGCGGTCGGAGACGACGAACGTGTCGCCGCTCAGGACGCTGACCGACCGCTCCGTCATCACTCAGGCGACGGCGAGCGGGTCGCGGGCATCCGTCGACGTCGCCGCGGCATGGACCCGACGGTACGCCTGCTCGTAGGCGTCCGCCACCACCGAGACGTCGTACGCCTCGGCGACGTGCCGCCGGCAGGCCGCCGGGTCGATCTCGCGCAGGCGGCCGACCGCCGCCGCCATCCCGTCCTCGTCGTCGACGAGGAAGCCGCAGCCGCCGTCGGCGATGACCTCGCATGCCGCGCCTTCGCGGAAGGCGATCACCGGCGTGCCGGTCGCCATCGCCTCGATCATCACCATGCCGAACGGCTCCGGCCAGCGGATCGGCATCAGCAGCGCCGCCGCCTCCGCGAACAGCCGCCGCTTGTCGGCGCCGCCGACCTCGCCGACGAAGCGGATCCGCGTGCCGTCGACGTGCGGCTCGACCTCGCGCGCGAAGTACTCCTCCTGGCCTGGCTGAACTGGCCCGGCGAGCACCAGCGGACGGCCCGTCCGCTTGGCGACGGCGATCGCGCGGTGCGCGCCCTTGTACTCCGTCATGCGTCCGATCCACAGCAGATGCTCGCGCTTGTCGGGCTGGAACGGCCACGCCGCGACGTCGATCGGGTTGGGGATCACGCCGACCGAGCGGATCCCGGGCGGCGCCGCGCGCAGCTGCCAGCGGCTGATCGCGGCGACGTGCGCCTTGCGCGCGTGCGCGGCGTAGAACGGCGAGGTCTTCGCGTCGAACGGGCCGTGCAGCGTGTGCAGCAGCGGCGTCTCGATGCGGTCGGCCATCGCGATCGCGGCGCAGCCGCAGTGGTCGTGGACGATGTCGAACGGGCAGCCGTGATGGGCGGCGCGGTCGATCAGCGCGAACGCGCGCGCGACGTGGTCGACCTCGATCCAGGCGTCGCCGATCGCGTCCGGGTGCGGCGCGTCGAGCAGCGTGACGACGTCCGCGCCGGACGCCTCAGAGCCGGGCGCCGCGAACAGTGTCACCTCGTTGCCGTGCGCGACGAGGCCGCTCACGAGATGGCTGACGACAGCCTCGATCCCGCCGTACATCGGCGGCGGCACGGGGATCCACGGCGGTGCCAGCATCGCGACGCGCATGTCCGAGGAGATGCGCGCCGCCGCGGACCGCCAAACGGTCGGGCGTCAGCGCACCGGCGGCGGCACGAGCTCCATGCGCGAGGGACCGTCGTCCTCGTGTCCGACGGGATAGAAGACGAAGCTCTCGATCGAGAGGCCGCCGACCTCGGCATCCATCCCGCTGACGAACGAGCGCACCTTGCGGTCGGTGATCCGCTCCACCGGCTCGCAGAACTCGCGCACCGTCGCGTACTGGAAGAACATGCGCGTCTCGCGCAGCCGCTCGTGCTGGCCGAGGGCAGCGAGATTGCGCTCCGCCGGGGTCAGCGTCTCCTCCAGCGTCACGCACAGCAGGTCGTCCCCGCACCAGTTCGCGCGCGCCTTCATCGGGCCGCGGCCGAACTGCTCCTTGTAGAGGCGGACCATCTCGTTCGCGACGGCCGCCAGGACGGAGCTCTGGCCCTCGCCGGGCTGGCCGTGCTGTGCGGTCGCGTCGGTGGCCATGACCTGCGGCCTACCCGACCATCCGCCGACGCACCCGCCGTCGAGGTTCTTGTTCCGACACCGAGCCAGCGCGACGAGGGGGCGAGCGCGTATCGTCGCGTCTGGCGAGATGGGCGATCTGCTCGTCCAACCGCCCGGCAGTACGCAACGGACGTCGTCGACCTCATGCGGGTCAACCGGCCGGTGTGACGTCAGGTCCACAGCCCGGAGACTCCGCCATGTCCGTTGCCGACGTCGATCGCTTCCCGCCCTACCCATCCGACTTCAAGCTCGTGGTCGCGCGCCGGTGCGACTACATGCTGGTGTGCCCCGAGGGCGAGCTCGACATCGCCACCGTCGATGCCGTGCGCGCCGAGGTCCTCGCGCTCGCCGTGCGCGGCTGCACGCGCATCGTGCTCGACCTCAGCCGTCTGCGGTTCGTCGACTCGTGTCAGATCCACCTGCTGCTGGAGCTGCAGGCGGCCGCCGCGCTCGACGGCTTCGACCTCGCCGTGCGGCTCGGGGACGCGACGCCGGCCCGGAGGCTGCTCGCGCTGGCCGGGCTGGACGAGCGCTTCGCGCTGGCCTGAGATCGTGCGCGCGTTTGCCCGCGGCCGCAGCGGGCAGTCACCCACGCGATGCTGGAGCTCTTCCAGGCCGAGTGGTGTCCGTATTCCAGCCGCGTTCGTCAGCGCTTGACGGAGCTGGGCCTGTCGTTCGTCGCACGGCAGGTGCCGGCTGACGCGGCCGACCGCGAGGAGCTGCGGCGCAAGACCGGCAGCGACGAGATCCCGGCGCTGATCGACGACGGCGAGGTCGTCAGCGGCGACGCCGACGCGCTGATCGCCCACCTCGACGCCACGCACGAGGAGCGCGCCGACGCGGACGAGCATCGGCGGCAGGCGCAGCAGCACGAGCGCGCGGTCTGAGGCGGCTCGGGCTCGGGCTCAGGCGACGCGGCGCATCGTCGCGCGTGCGCGGCGCCCGACCAGGTCGCCCCAGTCGCCGTCGTCGATGCGGGCGGGCGCGGTCGTCGCGACGAAGTCGGCCAGCACGGCGGCGAGGCCGGACGGGTCTTCGAGGTTCGGGAAGTGCGCGGCGCCCGGCAGCACCTCGAAGCGGCAGCCGGGGATCGCGTCGCGCGCGGCGAGGCCATGCGCGAGCGGGATCGTGCGGTCGCGCCCGCCCCACACGATCATCGTCGGCATGTCCTTGAGCAGGTAGAGGCGGTCGCGCGCGCTCACGCGCTGCCCATGCGGATCGATCACCGCGCGCAGCGTCTCCAGGAAGGCGCGACGGGAGCCCGGCTCCTGCAGCGGCCGCAGCGCCCGCGCGACCGCCTGCAGCTGGACGCCGTTCGCGACGCCGCGGGCCCGCAGCCGCGTGCCGGCGCCGGCCAGCGCGTCGACGATCCGGGGGTGCGCCGCGAGCCGCAGCAGGAGTGCCGAGCCGGGCATCGCGGCCCCGCGCAGCAGCGGGCTGACCTCCGGTCCGAGGCCGCCGCTGGAGACGAGCACGAGCCGTTCGGTGCGCTGTGGGAACTGGTAGAAGAACTGCATCGCGACGCCGCCGCCGAGCGAGTGCCCGACGATCGTCGCGCGCTCCACGCCGAGCGTCACCAGCAGGTCGCGGATGCTCGCGGCGTGCGCCCCCAGCGAGTAGTCGCCGCGCGGCGTGGCGGCGTCGCCGTGGCCGATCAGGTCGGGCGCGATCACGCGATGCGAGCGGGCCAAGCGCGCGGCGACGGCCTCCCAGTGCCGGGAGGAGTTGATCATCCCGTGGATCAGCACGATCGCCGGACCGTCGCCGGCGACGCGGTACACCGCCCGGTGACCGTGCAGGTCGACCTCGTGCGCCTCGAACGGACCGGGGGCGTCCATCGCCGAGACGGTAGGCGATCGTGCGGCGGCGGGGCAAGCGCGACGCCACGGAGGAGATCGAGAAGGCCCCGCCGGAGCGGGGCATCACGAGGGGTGAGCGAGGGGACTCGAACCCCCGACCGCCTGGAGAGCGGAACTTGACGCTTCGCAGCGTCGAGCGCATCGCGGACCAGATCGGCGTCGACCCGCTCACCCTGATGGACCCAAAGGCCGAAAAGCGGCTGCGGCGCTGACCACTCGCTAAGCGATCCGGCCGCTAGCCCATTAGACGAAACCAATCGGAGACAGCCAGGCGGAGCCGGACAACTTCGTCTGGCGCGAGAGGGCTGCAATGAGCAATCGGCCCACGGAGAGTGTTGAGGTTTGCGAGCACTCGCTCGACAGCTCGCACGCTCGAAAAGTATGCGCCGAAGATGTCCCAGTTGCACTTGATCAGCTCGCCAAGCTCGCCGAAGGTAATGAATGCGATCGGCTCCTCTGAACGCGGAGTGGTCCCGGAATCGATCTCGCGTCTCCGTGCCTTCTCAGCCGACTGGCGCACCGAGTCAGGGATTCGAGTGCTCCCCCACCAGCCATCGCCCTCTTCGTCCTCCAGCGCATCGGCGACGAGACGCCGAATCGTAGTCTCCAGCGAATAGAAGACCTCGTAGTGAGGTGCCATGCTGGCCGCCTCGACTCGGATCTCCCGTTCGATCTGGGGGTAGTCAGCGTCGTCACCCGACACCTGAGCCATGTGCCCACGCCGCAGATCCAAGGCGTATTCGAGTTCGATGCGATCGAGATCGTGCTCGATCAGCTGATTCGTGATCCCGAACAGCTTGATCGCGTCTTCAATGCGAGACATCTGCTAGTCCAGAATGTGTTCACGCAGACTCTTGAAGATGGCGTTGAAAACCGCGATATCGGATGTCGCCGGAAGGTGCAGATTGATGGTGTAGCCGAGCGCAATCCCATGCGAGAGCGGCTTGGTGCCGCGATCTTGGCCATCGTCCCGATGTTCGGTCGGTTCCTCTTCTTCGGGCTCGCCTGAAGCCTCGAAATCAGCGAAGTCACGCAAGGCCTTGAAGGAACCCATGATCGCGCGCACGACCGACGACGAGTCTTCTGAGCCGGTGACCTGCACGATCAGACCTCTCAGCTCTCTGTCGTCTCTAATGTCATGCGCATACTCGTTGACCTCATAAAGGGGCCCGAATCCGCGTCGCATCGCGTCCGCTGCAGCCGCCCCTCGCGACGAGCCATTGCGGAACCGGCGGTAGAGATCCGTCGGTGCACCATCAGGAGCCAGGAAGCCTGTTCGCTTCAGGAACGGAAGGACGGGCTTTGCAGCGCCGCCTCTGAGACCAAGCTTTGTTGCGAGGAAGTCTTGAGTGAAGCGATCGGGCGTCGAGGCGGCCTGGATCTTCTCCAGAACCTTCGTGATGTTCCCGTATGCCTGTACGTACGGAACCGTCTTTTCTGCCATGGGTTGGAGGCTATAGCTGCGGCCGGCAGATTTTTGGATGAACGAGCAGTCAGGCCTCACGTCGACAAGGCTTTGCGGTCACGCCGAGCCCGCCGCTAACCTGCTGCCATGGCCAAGCAGCCCGTCACGATCGACTTTGATCCCGACCTGCTCGCGGACCTGCGCGCGGAGGAGCCGGGCAAGCCGGACCGCGAGTTGCTGGAGGATCTCGCGCACCGCAAGCTCGGCCAGAGCGCCGTCCGTCGCATCCGCGCACGCTTCGACCTTCCCGAGGATGAGGCAGTCGCGCTGGGAGTCAGAGCTGTGCGTGACGCGCGTCGTGAGTCTTGACGCGGCTCGTCATCGACGCCAGCGCACTGCTGTCTGGCATCGTCGGTACCGATCCGAGCCCGCCCGCGCGACTGGTCGACGCGCTATTTGACGGCGACTTCGAGGCGGTCGTTTGCCCGAGACTGCTGGGCGAGGTCAGACGCGGCCTCTCGCAGCCCTACTTCCTCAGCCGCATCGATCCTGCCGACGCCGAGCGCGCGGTGCGGGAGATCGCCCGCGCGAGCATCCAGCTCCGCGACCCGCGCGACCCGCCGAGCCTCCTCCGCGATCCCACGGACGACTACCTTGTGGCGCTCGCCCTGTCTGCACGAGCGCGGGCGATCGTCACCGGCGACCGGGACCTGCTCGACCACCCCGGCCTCAACCCGCCCGCGCTGACAGCTCGCGCAGCGTGCGAGCTGCTGGGCCTATAACCCCGACCTGGCGCTAGCCCTCGCCGTCGCCCGACAGGTGCCCGAAGCGCCGCTCGAACTCCTCAGCCGTCAGCTCGCACTCGCCGTGCCGCACCAGCATTGCCGCGACGCTGAGATCAGCGGGGCTGCCGTTGCTCTCGCACGAGGTCGTCGCTGACACGTAGCCGGGGTCCTTGCCGTGACGTTGCTCCACCGCCCGAGTCTCGCACGACCGCGGACGGAACTCGGACCCGTGGCGCTCGTGCGACCTCAGCCGCAGCGCTCACCGAGCCGCATAGACCCCCACACACTTGCACCAACGGTGGAGCGGGCGATTTCGAGCCGCCCGAACGGCCCGCCAAGTGGTACCCGCGGCTGGTACCCGCGATAAGACCGGGTCTCAAACCGGCCGCCGCCAAAAGAAAAGCCCCGCCGGAGCGGGGCTTCACGAGGGGTGAGCGAGGGGACTCGAACCCCCGACCGCCTGGACCACAACCAGGAGCTCTACCAGCTGAGCTACGCCCACCACGGGTACGGAAGGACTGTACCAACGGGGTGCGCGACCGGTCGCGAGCCGTCTGCGGTTGCATTCGCCCACCGAGGTGGGCATACGCCCCACGATGGCGACGGCAGCACGGCAGCAGCCGCCCGCAAGCGCTGGACCGGCGTCCGAGGCGCCCGACCGCGCCCCGCTCGTGCTGCTCACGCTGATCCTCGTCGCGGCCGTCGCGAACCTCAACCTCGCCGTCGCGAACGTCGCGCTGCCGGACATCGCGAAGGCGTTCGACGCCGGTCAGACGGGCCTCGACCTGGTCGCCGTCGGCTACTCGCTCGGGCTCGCCGCCTCGGTCCTCTACCTCGGCGCGGTCGGCGACCGCTACGGCCGCAAGCGGATGCTCGTGCTCGGCACGGCGCTCGCGATCCCCGCCTCGCTGCTTGCCGGCTTCGCGCCGTCGCTGCCCGTGCTGTTCGGCGCGCGGCTGCTCGGCGGCGTCGCCGCCGGCTTCGCCTTCCCCACGACGCTCGCGCTGATCACGGCGCTGTGGTCCGGCGCCGGCCGCACCCGCGCGATCGCGCTGTGGTCGGGGATCGGCGGCGCGATCTCGGCGCTCGGCCCGCTGCTGTCCGGCGCGCTGCTGGAGCACTTCGACTGGGGCTCGGTCTTCTTCGTCACGCTCCCGCTGGCGCTCGTGGCGCTCGCGCTCGCGGTCAAGCTGGTCCCCGCGCACGTCAACGAGACGACCGATCCGGTCGACCACCTCGGCGGCGTGCTGTCGATCGTGCTCGTCGCGGCGCTCGTGCTGTCGATCAACTTCGCGCCGGTGCCCAACCGCGGCGCGCTCGCGCTCGGCCTCGCCGCCGTCGCGCTCGCCGCGCTCGTCGCGTTCGCGCTGCGCCAGCGTCGCGCCGCCTCGCCGCTGTACGACCTCGAGATCGCGCGGCGGCGGATCTTCTGGGTCGCCGCGAGCGCCGGCGTGATCGTGTTCGGGACGCTGATGGGCGCGATGTTCATCGGCCAGCAGTTCCTGCAGAACGTGCTCGGGTACTCGACGCTCGACGCGGGCGCGGCGATCCTGCCGGCGGCGGCGCTGATGGTCGTCGTGGCGCCGCGCTCGGCGAAGCTCGTGGAGGCGCGCGGCGCGCGCTTCACGCTGCTCGCCGGCTACGTCTTCTGCCTGCTCGGCTTCCTCACGATGCTGCTGCTGTGGAAGGACGGCATCGCGTACTGGAAGGTCTTCCTCGGCTACGCCTGCATGGGGATCGGCGTCGGCCTCGCGGGGACGCCCGCGTCGCACTCGCTGACCGGATCGGTGCCGGTCAAGCGCGCCGGGATGGCGTCGGGGACCGCCGACCTGCAGCGCGATCTCGGCGGGGCGATCATGCAATCGATCCTCGGCGCGGTGCTGACCGCCGGCTACGCGAGCGCGTTCGCGAGAGCGATCGCCGGCTCGCCGAACGCGGCGCAGGCCAGCGACCAGATCCAGACGCAGCTGGAGAAGTCGTTCGCGTCCGCGACCGCCACCGCGCAGCAGTACCCGGCGCACGCCGATGCGATCGTCGCGGCCGCGAAGTCGTCGTTCGTCTCCGGCGACCAGTGGGCGTACCTCGCCGGCATCGTCGCGATCTGCCTCGGCTTCGCGCTCGTCTTCCTCAAGTTCCCGAAGCGCGACGACGAGCGCGCGCTGCTGGCGCGCTACGAGGCGGAGGACGCCGCCGCGGCGCCCACCGCCTGAACCGCCGCGCGGCGGCTACTGCCCGGCGTTGTCGGAGACGTATCTCGCGACCGCGTCGACCTCCGCCGGCGAGAGGTGGCCGCCGAAGGACGGCATCCCGCCGCCGCCGTTCTGGACCTGGTCCCGCACCGCCGCGAAGCCGGGCTTGAGGTCGTCGAGGTTCGGGCCGACGTTGCCACTCGACCCCGCCGCCGCGAGCGTGTGGCAGCCGCCGCAGCCGGCCGAGTCGTACACCTTCGCGCCGTCGGGACCCTTCGCCGTGGTCGTCGTTCTCTGCGACTGCGTCGTCGTGGACTGCGACTGCGCCGGCGTGGCGCCGCTCGTCGTGCCCGCGCCGCCGTCGCCGGAGTCGCCGCCCCCGCCGCAGCCGGCGAGCGCCACGGCGACGAGCACGACGGGAAACGCATGGATCGGTCTCATCTCACGGCACCGCCTTCCGCATCGGGGTCGAGGTCGAGGTACGCCACACAGTTCGCGGCACAGCCTGCCAGACCCTGCCCGACGGGAATCGCGCTCATGCGTTCACCGCCGACAACAGCCACAGGCCGAGGCAGGTGAAGCCGACCATCACCGTCAGCATCCAGTACTGCGAGCGGACGGCCGCGCGCCGGTCCGCGGGGAAGACGGCGAGCGCGCGGTCGTGTGCGAGCGCGAGGGCGGCGACGTGCCCGGCGACGAGCGTCACCACCTGGACGTACCAGATCGCCGTCGGCGAGATCAGCGTGTAGTCGACCTGCGCGTTCGCGGTCCCGAGCAGGTTCGCGCCGGTGCCGAGCGGGTCGGAGGCGAGGTAGATCAGCGCCTGCCCCTGGAAGACGAGCAGCGAGAAGTAGTGCGCGACCGCGTACGCGAACGCGATCGGCGCGAGCGTGTGCACGAACGTCCGCGCCAGCTCGCGCACGTCGCGGCGCGGGTCGACCGTGCGCATGCCGCGGATCCCCAGCTCGTAGAAGGCGCCGACGGCGCCGATCGCGAGCAGCAGGCCAACCGTCGAGGCCAGCTCGCTTGCGAGGTTGAACGAGGCGCCGAGGTCCGCGAAGCGCGCCTGCAGCCATGGCGCGACGTCGACCCACAGCACGCCGTTGGAGGCGCCGTCGAACGTCGTCGCGCCGATGAGCACGACGAGCACCGCGACCGTCCCGGGCAGCGGGTCGAGCCGCGGCAGGCCCGACAGTGGCGGCCGCACGCACAGCTCGCGCCCGCGCGTCTCCCAGATCGAGATGCGGGAGCAGAGGTTGAAGTACACGCCGAAGGCGTCGGCGCGCTCGCTCCACGCGCGCTCGCCGAACAGGCTCATGCCGAGGATCTGCGCGAAGCCGTAGGCGAGCGCGAGCAGGCCGAGCGTCGCCGGCACGTCGCGGTCGACGTACGCCAACTCGACCCACGCGAACGCGACCAGGCCGAGCGCCGCCGGCCAGCGCCCGAGCCACGCCGGGTAGGCCATCGGCTCGGCGTCGAGGCTCGGATGCACGCGCCGCGCCGCGCCCGAGACCCAGCGGTAGAGCGCCCGCCACGGGCTGAACAGCGCGAACACGTCGCCGATCAGCACGCTCAGCACGGGGATCCCGACCCAGAAGGCGACGTAGATCGCGGTCGGCGCGAGGTTCGCCGTCGGCACTTCCGTGCCGGCGAAGGCGCTGTAGACGACGACCCCGTAGAGCGCGACGCCGATCAGCCCGCAGAGCGTGCGGATCCCGGGCGGGATCGTGAGCACGCGCCGCAGCCGCGGCGCCTGCAGCCGCGGTCGCGGCCACAGCACACCGAGCGCGACGAACGAGGCGATCAGGACGATCGCCGCCGCCCACGCGAACATCCACTGGGGGATCGGCAGGGCGGCGCTGCCGGCGATCCCGTGCGCCTGTGCGGCCGCCGGCGTGAGCGCGCCCGTCGCCGTCGTCGCGGCGGCGACGAGCGCCGCGCGGCGCCTCACGAGACGCCTGCCTCGTCCGCCCGCCGCCGTCGCACGAGCACGACGGCGCCCAGCGCCAGCAGCACGAGCACGACGAGCGAGACGACGGCGGCCGTCGGGAACGACGAGCCCGCGCCCGGCTCACCGACCCACGTGAGCGTCCCCGCCACGCCGCCCGTCCGCCCGGCGACGAGCAGCGGCACGCGCCAGTCCTTCACCTTCGTCTGCTTCGACGTGTCGGTCACCTGCGGCGGGACCGCTCTGACGCGGTAGTTGATGCGCGGGTCGTGCCACGCGTAGCGGCCGGTTCTGTCGACGGTGACCCAGGCGCTGCCCGACGCGGTCCCGGCGCTCGCGCCGGACGGCGCGTTCTCGCCTCTCGCCAGCGACGAGCGCGCGTTCACCTGGACGGTGCCGTCGGCGAGCAGGCGCGCATACGGCTTGCCGTCCTCATCGAGGACGACGACGTCCTTGCCGCTCTTGTTGACGAGCTGGAGCGCGTCGTCGTGGTCGAGCACGGTGCCCGACAGGCCGCCGGTCGCGGGGGCGATCTTGTCGACGACCGAGCGATAGTTCGGGTCGCCCTCGTGGGCGGCGGCGGGGACGGCGGCGAGCGCGACGAGCAGCGCCGCCGACACGACCGCGGTGCGGATGCGGGACATGAGGCTCCTTGGGGATCGATCGGTGTCGCAGCGCCCGGCGCGACACGCGGTCGGATCCAGGAGCGCTACGCGGAGGTGGACGGGGCGGCGAGCGCGTGCGGCGGCGCGCGGCCGGCGGCGGCGCGCGCGAGCGGCGCGCGCGGCGGCAGCGCAGGCGCGGCCGGGCATGCCATGCGCCGCGGCGCACGACCGCGAGCGCGCAGCCGCAGCCGCACCGGCGCCAGCTCGGCAAGCGCCTCCTCGACGCTCGCGCCCACGCGCATCACGAGCGTCAGCAGCCCGCCGACGAGCAGCGCCGCCGGCAGCGCCCACCAGCCGCCCCCGCCAAGCACGGCCGCGACGCCGGCAGCATGTCCAGCGGCGAAGCAACCCTCCAGCAGCTCCTGCCCAACGAAGATCGCGGTCAAGCCCGCGCTCGCGAGCAGCCACACGCGCACGGCGGCGAGGCGCGGCGCGGCGACGCCATCACGGTCGCGTGCGCCGCCCTGCGCCCAGCGCTGCACGAGCGCGCCGAGCGAGGCGCCGAGGGTGAGCGCCGCCAGCAGCACGATCCGCGGCGCGAGCGCGGACAGGTAGGCGTGCCCCTGCTCGGTGAGCGCGCGCGGCGCGTTCGCGCCGAACGCCAGCTCGTAGCGCGCCTGGTGCACGAGCAGCGCGGCCGCCGGCGTCAAAGCCGCGCCGCGCAGCGCCGGCGGCAGCGCTGCGAGCAGACGGACGCGACGGGAGACCGGCGGCATCGCGGCGCAGGTTACCGGCGCGTCGCACGCGCCAGCGCCTCGCTACCCGACCGCCACGCCCTGCTTCGCTTCGCGCGCCTTCGCGCGCATCGCCTTCTCGCGCAGTATCGGGTCGAGCTCGACCTTGCGCAGGCGGATGTGGCCGGGCGTCACCTCGACGCACTCGTCCTCGCGCACGAACTCCAGCGCCTCGTCGAGCGTCGGCGGCGACGGCGGCGTCAGCCGCTCCAGCTCGTCCGCCGTGGAGGAGCGCATGTTCGTGAGGTGCTTCTCGCGCACGATGTTGACCTCGAGGTCCTGGGCGCGGTTGCTCTCGCCGACGATCATGCCGCTGTAGACCTCGGTGCCGGGCGCGACGAACAGCGTGCCGCGGTCCTGCAGGCCCATCAGCGCGAACGTCGTCACCTTGCCGGGGCGGTCGGCGACGAGCGAGCCGGTCGGGCGCAGGCGCAGCGGCCCCTGCCACGGCTCGTAGCCGTCGAAGACGTGGTGCAGGATCCCGGTCCCGCGCGTCTCGGTCAGGAACTCGGTGCGGAAGCCGATCAGCCCGCGCGCCGGCACGCGGTATTCCATCCGCACCCAGCCGGTGCCGTGGTTGACCATCTCCCCCATGCGGCCCTTGCGCGAGGCGAGCAGCTGCGTGACGACGCCGACGTGCTCCTCCGGGATGTCGATCGTCATGTGCTCCATCGGCTCGTGCAGCTCGCCGTCGACCTCTCTCGTGACGACCTGCGGCTTGCCGACCGTCATCTCGAAGCCCTCGCGCCGCATCAGCTCGACGAGGATCGCGAGCTGCAGCTCCCCGCGGCCCTGCACCTCCCACGTGTCGGGCCGCTCGGTCGGCAGCACGCGCAGCGAGACGTTGCCGACCAGCTCGGCGTCGAGCCGGCCCTTCAGCAGGCGCGCGGTCACCTTCGTGCCTCTCTCCTGCCCGGCGAGCGGCGCGGTATTGATGCCGATCGTGACCGACAGCGACGGATCGTCGACGTGGATCACCGGCAGCGGGCGCGGGTCCTCCGGATCGGCAAGCGTCTCGCCGATCGTCACGTCGGCGAGGCCGGCTATCGCGATGATCTCCCCAGGCCCGGCCTCGGCCGCCTCCACGCGCTCCAGCGCGTCGGTGACGAACAGCTCGGTGACCTTCACGCGCTCGATCGAGCCGTCGGTGCGGCACCAGGCGATCTGCTGGCCGCGTCTGAGCACGCCGTGGCGCACGCGGCAGAGGGCGATGCGGCCGAGGTACGGCGAGGCGTCGAGGTTCGTGACCAGCGCCTGCAGCGGGTGCTCGGGGTCGTACGAGGGCGCCGGGATGTGCTCGACGATCAGGTCGAGCAGCGGCCTCAGGTTCTCGCCGTCGACCGGATTCTCGGGGTCGTAGTCGACGGAGGCCCAGCCGTCCTTGGCGTTCGTGTAGACGATCGGGAACTCGATCTGCGACTCGTCCGCGTCGAGGTCGAGGAACAGCTCGTAGACCTCGTCGATCACTTCGGCGATGCGCGCGTCGGAGCGGTCGACCTTGTTGATCACGAGGATCACCGGCAGCCGCGCCTCGAGCGCCTTGCGCAGCACGAAGCGCGTCTGCGGCAGCGGCCCCTCGGACGCGTCGACCAGCAGCAGCACGCCGTCGACCATCGTCAGCCCGCGCTCGACCTCGCCGCCGAAGTCCGCGTGGCCGGGCGTGTCGATGATGTTGATCGTCACGCGCTCGCCCGCCGGCGTCCGGTGCTCCACCGCGGTGTTCTTCGCGAGGATCGTGATGCCCTTCTCGCGCTCGAGGTCGTTGCTGTCGAGCACCCGCTCGGCCACCTCGCCGGTGTCGGCCTGGTGCTCGGTGAACGCGCCGGACTGCCACAGCATGGCGTCGACGAGGGTGGTCTTGCCGTGGTCGACGTGGGCGATGATGGCGATGTTGCGGATGGGCTGCGATGCGTTGCTCACTCGGGGAGATCCTGTTCTGTGTTCGCTGGTTGCGGGGGCGCTCAGCATCTGCCGGCGCGAGATGCGCGCGGCTTCATGACATGCAAGGGCCGTAAAGAGCGCATTACGTTAGTCTAACGTACCTGTCA
>JBQCIQ010000151.1:0-17579 GCA_051953595.1 Conexibacter sp.
CGTCGCGGTCGACGCCGGCAGCCACACGATCGTGTGGAGCTACCGCGTGCCGGGCCTGCGCGCCGGCGTCGGGGTCAGCGTCCTGTCGGTCGCGCTGCTGCTCGGCGCCGCGCTGCTGCCGCGCGTGCGCCGCCGGCAGGCGATGCGCGCGCAGCGCTGAGCGGCGCTACGCGTCGCCGCCGTCGTCGCCCGGACCCGGGTCCGCGGGATCCTGAGAGGAGTCGTCGACCAGTTCGACGTCGAGCACGGCGCCGTCCTGGTCGAGCGAGACGGCGACGTCGTCGCCGACCGCGATGCCGTCGAGCAGGCTCGGGTCGTCGACCTGGTAGGTCGCCTCGGCGGAGCCGTCGTCGGGCGCGATCGTGAGCGACGAGCCGTCGGGGGCGAGCGCCGTGACGGTGCCGTCGACCTCGTCCGCGGCGTCGTCGCCCGAGTCGTCGGCGCAGCCGTCGTCCGCGGCGGCTGGGTCGTCGTCGCCGCAGGCGCCCTGATCGGCGGACCCGCCGCGACCACCGTCGCCGCCGGCGACGTCGCTCGCGGCGGGCATGACTCTGATCGTGATCGCGACGTTGCCCTGCGCGTCCGTCGCGATCGTGATCAGCAGCGTCTCCCCCGCGGTGAGGCCCTGAAGATTGAGTGTGACGTCGCTCGCCGCGCGGGCGCCGCGACCGCGCGGTCTGCGGCCGCCGGAGAGCTTGAAGGTCGAGCCGTCGCCGAGGCGCACGACCGCGCCGCGGCCGCGGCGGCGCCCCACCCGGCCGAAGACCGAGACCCCCCCCGCCAGGCCGCAGACCCCCCCCCTGCCGGGCCGCCCCCGCCCCACCTCGCCGCGGCGCAGCCCACGCGTCGAGCTGACGTGGACGTCGACGACGCGGTGCTGTCTGTCGACGAGCCGGACGGTGTGCGCGCCGAGCGACAGCACGACGCCATGGCCGGTGTCGGTCGCGGGGGCCGCAAGAGCGGCGGGAGCGCTCAGAGCGCCGGCGCCCGCGACGCACGCGAGCAGGGTCAGAAGACGGCGGGAGGTGGGCATGCCGGCGCTATCGGCCGGTCAAGCTCCTGACTTGCGCGAGCGCCCGCGCGCCTGGACGCGCCGCTAGGAGGGTTGGCGAAACCCGCGTGAGCGGCTGGCGGATGGGCGACCAAGCGGGGCAAGGACGCAGGGAGGCGAGCAATAGCAGCGCTATTGCCGCCTCCCGAGGACGCAGCATCCGCGCAGCGTCGCCCGCCGCCAGACGCCGCGGGGGTTTCGCCAAACCCTCCTACTCGTCGTGCGGGACGAAGTCGCGCTTGCGCGCCCCGCAGACCGGACAGAACCAGGTCTCGGGGATGTCCTCGAATGCCGTGCCGGGCGGGATGCCGCCGTCGGGATCGCCGTCCGCGGGGTCGTAGATGAATCCGCAGGACTCGCAGATCCACTTCTGCGTCGTTCGCGTCGCGCTCATTGGCGTGAACGGTACCGCGCCGACGCGCGGGACGGCTGAGCTAGGGTGATCCGCGATGGAGCCCGCGCAGCCTGGACCCGGCGAGGAGCTGAGCACCGGCGCCGTCACGACGCCGCGGCTGGCGGCGAGCGTGATCGTCCTGCGCGGCGGGGTCGAGCAGCTGGAGGTCCTGCTCGTGCAGCGCAACCCGGCGTCGCGCTTCATGGGCGGCGCGTGGGTCTTCCCCGGCGGCGCGGTCGACGCGGCCGACGGCGAGGGAGAGGCGGCGCTGCGCGCGGCGGGCGTGCGCGAGGTCGCCGAGGAGGCCGGCATCGCGATCAACGATCCCGCGTCGCTGGTGCCCTATTCGCGCTGGATCACGCCGAAGGTCGTGAAGATCCGCTTCGACACGTGGTTCTTCCTCTCCCCCGTCGCGCATGACGCCGCGCCGCGCATCGACGGCGGCGAGTGCGTCGACTGGCGCTGGAGCACGCCGCAGGCGGCGCTCGACGCGTACGCGGCCGGCGAGCTGCAGCTCGTCTTCCCGACGATCAAGCACCTGGAGCAGCTGGCCGGCTTCCCGCACGCCGACGCGCTGCTCGCGCACGCCCGCGCACAGCGCGTCGAGCCGGTCGAGCCGCGCGTCGTGCTGGAGGGAGAGGTCGCGCGCGTGCTGCTGCCGGGCGACCCGGGCTACGAAGCGGTCGAGGCGCCGGCGTGAGCGCGACGAGAGCGAGAAGAGCCGCCAGAGCGAGAAGAGCGGCGGGCATCACCGTCGCGGTCACCGGCCCGAGCGGCGACATCGGCCGCGCGTTCATGCGTGCGCTGGAGCGCAGCAGAGAGGTGAGAGCGATCCGCGCGATGGCGCGGCGCGCGCTCGACCCGGCCGCCGAGGGGTGGAGGAAGACCACGTACGTGCAGGGCGACGTGCTCGACCGCGACGCGGTCGACGGGCTCGTCGCCGGCGCCGACGCGGTCGTTCACCTCGCGTTCGCGATCATGGGCGCCGGCGGATCCGAGGGGCATCGCGTGAACCTGGAGGGCTCGCGCAACGTCTTCACCGCGACCGTGCGGGCGGGCGTGCCGCGACTCGTCTACACCTCCTCGGTCGCCGCCTACGGCTTCCATCCGGACAACCCGTCGCCGCTGACCGAGGACGTCCCGCCGCGCGGCACGAGCGCGCACGCCTACTCGGCCGAGAAGGCGGAGGTCGAGCAGCTGCTCGGCGACGTCACGCGCGGCAGCGCGACGGCGGTGTACGTCTTCCGCCCCTGCATCGTCGCCGGGCCGGACGCGCTGATGATGATCGAGTCGATCCCGTACGTGCAGCTCGCCGAGAAGATGCCCGAGACGGTGCGCTGGCTGCTCGACACGGCGGCGCCGGTGCTCAAGCCGGTGATCCCCGACAACGGCGTGCGCTTCCAGCTCGTGCACCACGACGACGTCGCGAGCGCGCTGCGCGCCGCGGCGCTCGGCAGCGGCAGACCGGGCGTCTACAACCTCGCGGGCCCCGGCACGCTGACGATGCGCGACCTCGCCGAGGACCTGGGCTGGTACGCGGTGCCGGTGCCGGAGCTGGCGGTCGACGCGGCGGCGGAGCTGGCGCGGCTGCCGTTCGTGCCGGAGAAGGCGCGCTGGGCCAACGCGCTGCGCGTGCCGGTCGTGATGGACACCGCGAAGGCGGAGCGCGAGCTGAGATGGCGCCCGCGCTACGGCGCACGCGAGACGCTGCGCGCAACGATCGCGCAGGCGCGTGCGGCCGAGATGCTGCGGTAGCGAGACGCTGCGCTAGCGTTCTCGCCGATGGCGCACCCCACGCAGACGGCGGTCGGGACTTGGAGCGGCGGGCGCTTCATGCACTTCGGCGAGCCGGTCGACGACGAGCGGCTGCTGGCGCTGCTGCGGCCGGACGACGCGATCAGAACCGTCATCACGGCCGACGTGTACGGCGCCGGCGAGGCCGACCGCATGCTCGGGCGCGCGCTGGACGGCCTCGACCGCGATGCGTACGTGCTCGTCGGCGCGGTCGGCCATGACTTCTACGACGGCGAGCGCCAGGGCGCGAAGGGCTTCCCGCGCTTCACCGACCCGACGCTGCGCGGCCCCGACGACTACGCGTCGTACCTGCGCCGCGCGACGGAGGCGTCGCTGGAGCGCTGCGGCGTCGAGCGCTTCGACCTGCTGCTGCTGCACAACCCCGACCGCGTCGGCTACACGAGCGAGACGGTCTGGGACGGGATGGCGGCACTGCGCGACGCCGGCCTGACCGACCTGATCGGCGTCGCCCCCGGCCCCGCGAACGGCTTCACGCTCGACCTGATCGACTGCTTCGAGCGCTTCGGCGAGCGCATCGACTGGGCGATGGTGATCCTCAACCCGCTGGAGCCGTGGCCGGGCGAGCTGGCGCTGCCGGCGGCCGTGCGACACGACGTGAAGGTGATCACGCGCGTGGTCGACTATGGCGGGCTGTTCGGCGGCGACCTGCGCGACGCGAGCGGGCTCGGCCCGCGCGACCACCGCGCCTTCCGCCCGGCGGGATGGATCGAGGCGGGCCTGGAGCGGATCGAGCGGATGCGCCCGATCGCCGAGCGCCACGGCCTCACGCTCTTGCAGCTCGCCTGCCAGTGGAACCTCGCACACGCGCCGGTGCGGTGCGTCGCGCCCACGCTCTTGCAGGAGGCTGGCGACGACGCGCGGCCGGTCGAGGACAAGCGCGCCGAGCTGGCCGCGCTGCCGCGCGAGGTCGCGCTCACCGCGGAGGAGGTCGCCGAGCTGCGCGCGATCGGCGACAACACGAACTGCATGGCGCTCAAGGGCGGCGTTCCCGACCACGAGGGCCCCGCGCTGCCCGACCGCTGGCAGCTCGACGACGCGCTCGGCGAGGTCGCGGCGCGCTGGGAGATCGACCCGGCGCGCGACCTCGTTAAGACACACGCCTAGATCTCGTCCTCGCCCTCGATCACGTGCATGACCGCGTTGATGAGGGCAAGGTGGGTGAAGGCCTGGGGGAAGTTGCCGAGGTGACGGCCGCAGTGGACGTCCAGCTCCTCGGCGTAGAGCAGCAGCGGCGAGGCGTGCGCGAGCAGCTTCTCCAGCAGCGCCTTCGCCCTTCTGTGCTCGCCGATCTCCTCCAGGGCTGAGACGAGCCAGAAGGAGCAGATCAGGAACGTCCCCTCCTCCCCGTGCAGCCCGTCGTCGGTCTCGTCGACCTTGTAGCGCAGCACGAAGCCGTGGTCGGTCAGTCTGCTCGCGATCGTCTTGACGGTGTCGACGACGCGTCTGTCGTCGGGCGCCAGGAAGCGCACGAGCGGGATCAGCAGCGTCGAGGCGTCGAGCGCGTCGGTGTCGTAGTGCTGGCGGAAGATCCCGTCGCGCACGCCGTGCTCGAGGATGTCGCGCTTGATCTCGTCGGCGGTCCGCTGCCACTCGACCCCCAGCTCGGGCTCGCCGTGGATCTCCGCCAGGCGCGCGCCGCGGTCGAGCGCGACCCAGCACATCAGCTTCGAGGAGACGTAGTGCTTGGGCTCGCCGCGCGCCTCCCAGATCCCCTGGTCGGGCTGCTTCCAGGCGGCGAGCGCGCCTCTGACCTGGTCCTCCAGCACCGGCCACAGCCGCTGCGGCAGCCGCCCGCCGTGCTTCGTGTGCAGGTAGACGGAGTCGAGCACCGCGCCGTAGACGTCGTTCTGGCGCTGGTCGAAGGCGCCGTTGCCGATCCGCACCGGGCGCGCGCCGTCGTAGCCGGTGAGGTGGTCGAGCGTCTCCTCCGTCAGCTCGCGCCGGCCGTCGATCCCGTACATGATCTGCAGCGAGCCGTCGTGGTTGCGGTTGACGTCGGCGACGTACTGCATGAAGTCGTCGGCCTCCCAGTCGAGCCCGAGCGCGTGCAGGCCCCACAGCGTGAACGTCGCGTCGCGCATCCAGGTGAAGCGGTAGTCCCAGTTGCGCTCGCCGTGGGGCGACTCCGGCAGCGAGGTCGTGAGCGCGGCGACCATCGCGCCGGTCGGCGCGTACGTGAGGCCCTTCAGCACCAGCGCCGAGCGCTGCAGGTGGGCACGCCACGGATGGTCGGGGAACTGCCCGTCGTCGAGCCAGCCGCGCCAGAAGTGCGACGTGCGGTCGAGCATCGTCGTCGCCTCCCGCGCCGTGCGCGGGCCGTGCAGCTCGGCGCCCCACGAGAGCGCGCAGAAGCGCGTCTCGCCTTCCTGCAGCGTGTGGCGCGCGCGGGCGCGATTGCCCTCGATCCCGAGCATCAGGTCGGTGGAGAGGCGGATCGTCGTCTCGCCGTCGGTCGCGTCGGCGACGTTGTACTGCTCGACCATCGTCCACTGCGCGTCCGCGCGCGCGTAGTCGAACGCCGGCTCGCAGATCAGCTCGATCTGGACCGAGCCCTGGATGCACTCGATCGTGCGCACGAGCACGCGGTCGGCGTCGGTGTCGGTCGGCGGGCGCGTGTGCGCCATCGGGTCGCTCGATTCGGTCCACGGCCCGATCGTGAGCGCGTCGCGCACGACGAGCCAACCGGAGGGCGTCATCCACGTCGTCTCGACGATGTTCGTGCCGGGCTCGTAACGGCGCGCCCCCGGGACGGTCATGCCGTAGGGGCCGAGGCGGAAGCCGCCGGCGCCGCGGTCGAGCACGGCGCCGAACACGCTCGGCGCGTCGAAGCGCGGGACGCACAGCCACTCGACCGTTCCGTTCGGCGCGAGCAGCGCGCCGGTGTGACAGTCGGACAGGAACGCGTAGTCGCCGATCGGCGGGAACGGCGAGCGCGCCGGCTGGCGCACGTGGCCGCGCGGGTTCGCGCGCGGGCGCGTCCGTCTGGTGGCGGTCATCGCCCGACCGACTCGGGGATCGGGTCGAACCGTTGGACGCCTTCGTCCGTCAGCTTCCGACCTCGCTCCTCCTTCACCCAATGCTCCACTGCCGCGTTCACGAAGGTGGAGAGGCTGACGCCGCGTTCGGCCGACAGTCGCTCGGCGTCCGCGAGCACCGCCGCCTCAAACAAGATGGTGCGCCTTCGGACCGCGCCGCTCATACGCTGTTCCAGAAGTCCAGGCCGAGGTTGTTGAGGAGGTTCTGGGCCTCGGCGTTGAGGCGGAAGAACTCGCCCGTCCAGATCAGCACGCCCATCGCGATCAGTACGACGCCGCCGACGCCGATGACGGCGCCGTAGTGGCGCTTGACGACGCCGAACGCGCTCGTCATCGAGCCGAACGCGAGCGAGGTCAGCAGGAATGGGATCGCCAGCCCGGCCGAGTAGAAGGCGAGCAGCACGGCGCCGTGGCCGGCGCTGTTCGACAGCGCCGCGGCGCTGAGGATCGCGCCGAGCGTCGGGCCGATGCACGGCGTCCACGCGATCGCGAAGGCCGCGCCGGCGACGACCGGGCCGCCGCGCCCGGCGCGCTGCATCAGCGCGCCGACGTGGAACTCGCGGTTCAGGCGCGTGACGAACGGCGCCGCGATGAAGAACAGCCCCATCGCCACGATCAGCACCGCGGAGACCTTCTGGAGCGTGTCGCGGTGGTCGTTGAGCGTCGCGCCGACGGCGGTCGCGCCGAGGCCGAGCAGGATGAAGATCGTCGAGAAGCTGAGCACGAACAGCAGGCTCGGCACGAGCACGCGCCGCACCCCGCCGGCCGCGCGCGCCTGCTCGGGCGTGACGCCGGCGACGGCCGAGATGTAGCCGGGCACGAGCGGCAGCACGCACGGCGACAGGAACGACACGAGCCCTGCCGCGACCGCGAGGGGGATGCCGACGCCGTTGGCGGGATCCATGTCGTGAAGCGTACCGGCGGCCGCTCCGCCCACTTCCAACCCTTCAGTCCGTAAACCAGTAAAATGATCGCGAGATGGGGGTGGTCACTCGGGGGGTCGAGCGTCCTCGGCGTGTGCGCGCGCTGAGCACGGGCGAGGCGGCGTGGATCGTGGCGATCCCGGCGGTCGCGCTCGGGTTGCTGGCGGTCGTGCTGCTGGGACCCCCGCTCGGTCGCGCGCTGCTCACGCCCGACCCGATCCGCTTCTTCGCGCTCTTCCACGAAGAGGTGATGCCCGAGCCGGTCGAGCAGGCGCGCTACCTGCTGGCCGTCGGGCTGCCGCTGCTGCTCGCCGGCGGTGCGCTGCTCGCCGGCCGCCGTCCGTCGCGCTCAGCCTCGCTCGCGACGGATGCGCTGGCGATCGGCGCGCAGGCGCTCGTCGGCGGCTTCGCCGTCCTCTGCCTGCTGCAGCAGCACGCGCTCCTCGGGCCGCTCTACCCCACGACGGGCCCGCAGCCGCGGCCGATCGACTACTTCAACGACAAGACGATCGCGGTCGCGGCGCTCGCCACGCTCGCCGCCGTGCCGGCGATCCGCCGCGCGGACGTGTGGCGGCGGCTCGCGTCCTTGACGCGCGACACGCCCGCGCGTGCGCTTGTGGCCGGCGGGATCGCGCTGGTCGTGCTGGCGATGTGGCTCTCCCAAGGGTTCAACGCCGAAGACACGATCCGCGGCGCGCACTTCCAGATCCTCTACCACCTGCAGTTCACGATGGACGAAACGTTCGCGGTGCTCGACCACCGCTCGCCGCTCGTGAACTACGCGGCCCAGTACGGCTCGCTGTGGCCCTACCCGCTCGCGCTCGCGATGTCGCTGCTGGGCACGACGGTCGGGGTGTGGGTGACGCTCGCGTCGATCCTCACCGGCCTCGGCATGCTCGGGATCTACGGCGTCCTGCGGCGCACGGCGCGCAGCGCGATCGTCGGCCTGCTGCTGTTCGCGCCGCTGGTGGCGGTCAGCTTCACGGAGATCCACGGGACGGCCGTGAAGCGCTACTCGTTCGAGAACTACTTCGGCACCTTCCCGCTGCGCTACGCCGGCCCATGCCTGCTCGCGTGGCTGCTCGCGCGCCACCTGGACGGCGCGCGGCCGCGGGCGCGTTGGCCGCTGCTCCTCGCCGCCGGGCTCGTCGCGCTCAACAACGCCGACGTCGGCCTCGGCGCCGCAGCCGCGACGTTCGTGGCGCTGCTGTGGGCGGAAGGCCGGCCGACGCGGGCGAGTTTCGGACGCCTCGTCGGCGCGGCGGCCGCCGGCGGGGCTGCGGCGTTCGCGCTCGTCTCGCTGCTGACGCTCGTGCGCGCGGGGGCGCTGCCCGACCTCGGCCTGCTGATGCGCTTCTCGCGCCTGTTCGGGCTCTACGGCTTCGCGATGTTCCCGATGCCGAGGCTCGGCGTGCACCTCGCGATCTACGCGACGTTCGTCGGCGCGCTGGGACTCGCGACCGTGCGCGCGCTGCAGGCCGAGCCGGACCGCCTGCTGACCGGGATGCTCGCCTGGAGCGCCGTGTTCGGCTTCGGCGCGAGCGCCTACTTCGCCGGCGGCTCGACGCCGGACAACCTGCCCGCGGTGTTCTTCCCGTGGGCGCTCGCGCTCGCGCTGCTGCTGATCCCGGCGGTCCGCGCGATCCATGCGGCGTCGTGGCGGACACCGCCGCTCGCGGCGATCGCGTGCCTCTTCTTCTTCGCCGTGATGGCGTGCTCGCTCGCGCAGACGCCCACGCCGTGGGGACAGCTCGACCGGCTCGGGCAGACCTATCCGCCGCTGCTCGCGAGGCCGCACGGACAGGCGTTCGTCGCCGCGCGCACGCACCCGGGCGAGCGCGTCGTGGTGCTCGGCCTGCTCGGCCATCGCGTCGGCTTCAACGTCGGCGTGGTGAACGTGCTGCCCTACAGCAACGGCCTCGTGATCGCGACGCCGCGCCAGCTCGACGAGTCGCTTGCGCTGCTGCGCGCGGAAGGCGGGAGCAAGGTGTTCGTCGACACGGGAATCGCGGACACCGAGATCCAGCACGAAGTCGAACGCGCGGGGTTCGCGTTCGCGGGCACGGAACCGCGCGGACGCGTCGGCCTGTGGGTCGACCGGCGCGGCGGCTGAGCGCCGGCTACTCGCCAGTCAGGTCGCGCCGCTCGAAAAGTTCGAACGCCGCCAGCTGCGCCACCGCGGCGAGCGCGACCATGATCGCCGCTCCCAGCGTCTTGAAGTCCTGCGCCGGCACGAGCCCGACGTGGTGGAACGGCGAGACGCCGAGCAGCCACGCCGGCGCACCGAGCGCGGCGCCGAACAGCTGCCACACGAACGCGACGCTCACGAGCCCGTAGGCGATCCCGCTCGTCGCGCGCGGCCAGGCGGCGAACGCGAGCGTGCTCAGGCCGAGGAACAGCAGCGTCGCCGGCAGGCAGTTCGCGCCGGCGCCGAGCATGTCGAGCAGCGACACGTCGGCACCCTGCGAGCGCGCGCCGAGCCACGACAGCAGCGCCGCCGTGAGCGCCAGCGCGAGCGCGCCGCCAAGCGCGAGCGCGAGCCGACCGGCGAGCCAGCGGCGCCGGCCGGTCGGCAGCGACAGCAGCGTCTCCAGCTGCTGGCCGGCCTCCTCGCGCCGCGCGGCGACGACCTGCGCGCACGCGAACAGGCTGATCGCGAGCACGAAGAAGAGGAAGTAGAGGCCGAGGATGCCGGTCGGCGTGAGCGCCTGCACGCCGTAGCGCGCCAGCTCCTCTCTGATGCTTCGCGACAGTCTCGCGTTCTCGAACGTCGTCGACAGCACGCCGACGATCGCGGCGAACGCGCCCACGCCGACGAGCCAGCCGACCAGGCTGCCGCGCTCGGAGCGCAGCGCCTGCGCCGTCGGCGAGGACAGCAGCCGCAGGCGCGGCGCGCGCCGGTCGTGCGTCGCGATCAGCCCGCTGCCGACGTCGCGCCGCAGCGCGATCCGACCGGCCAGCGCCAGCAGTGCCGCGGCCGTCAGGAGCGGCAGCAGCAGCACCGCCGGCCGCGGGTCGGCAAACGCGCGCAGCTGCTCAGCCCAGCCGAGCGGCGTCGCCCAGCGCAGCCACGCCGCGCCGGAGGCAGTGTCGGCGATCGTGCGCAGCAGGAACGCGATCGCGAGCACGACCATCCCCAGCTCCAGCGCGAGCCGCCGCGTGGGCGCGATCTGGCTGACGAGCGCGCCAACGCCGGCGAAGACGAACGCCGGCGTCAGCGCCGCGAGCGCGAGGTACGCCGAGCCGCCGGCCGCGAGCCCGCCGGCCGTGCAGCCGAGCCACATCCCCAGCCACAGCACGAGCCAGCCGCCGGCGATCGCGCCGAGCACCGCGAGGTAGGCGGCGCGGCGGCGCACCGCGCCGGCCAGCAGCAGCTCCCAGCGGCCCGCGTCCTCCTCGGTGCGCAGCGCGCGCACGGCCGCGAGCAGCCCCCACGCGGACGCGAAGATCGCGCCGAAGCCGCCGACGCGCCAGGCGACGTAGCCGCCGGCGTGCAGGAGGTCGTACGGGTGGCCGTAGAACAGCCGCACGGAGGCGTCGTCGCCGAACGAGCGCACGAAGTCGACCTTGTCGCGCAGCGTCGGGAAGCTGTGCTCGTAGCCGCTGACGTTGACGTACGCCATGAACGCGAACAGCGCGGCGAACGAGAGCGTGCGCACGCGCCCGTCGCCGAACGCACGGCGGCCGATCGCGACGCTAGCCGCCGACGCGCCCATCGGCCGCGTCGTAGTGGTGCAGGAAGATCTCCTCCAGCGACGGCTCTCTGCTCGTGAGCGCGACGACCGGCAGCTCGGCGAGCGCCGCCAGCAGCGGTCTCAGCTCGCCGCTGACCTCCAGGCGCAGCGCGCTCTCCCCCGCCGCCGCCACCGCGACGCCCGGCAGCTCCGGCAGCTCCGGCAGCCGCGGCGTCGGTCCCGCGAACGTGACCTCGACCGTGTGCGCACTGAGGTGGCGCAACTGCTCCAGCGTGCCCTCGTCGACGAGCCGCCCGCCGCGCAGGATGCCGACGCGGTCGCAGACGGCCTCGACCTCGCTGAGGATGTGCGAGGAGAGGAAGATCGTCTGCCCGCGCTCCTTCGCCTCGCGCACCGTCTCGCGGAAGGCGACCTCCATCAGCGGGTCGAGCCCGGCGGTCGGCTCGTCGAGGATCAGCAGCTCGGCGCGGCTCGCGAACGCGGCGACGAGCTGGACCTTCTGGCGGTTGCCCTTCGACAGCGCGCGCACCTTCTTGTCGGGGTCGACGCGGAAGCGGTCGATCAGGACCTCGCGGTAGTCAGAGTCCTCGCGCCCGCGCACGCGCGCGAGGAACTCGAACGTCTCGGCGCTCGTCAGCGACGGCCACAGGAACGGCTCGCCGGCCACGTACGCGACTTTGCGGTGCGCCGTCACCGGGTCGCGCCAGGCGTCGAGCCCGAACAGCGAGGCGCCGCCGGCGGTCGGCCGGTGCAGCCCGAGCAGCAGGCGGATCGTCGTCGTCTTGCCGGCGCCGTTGGGACCGAGGTAGCCGTACACCTCGCCGGGCTGCACGCGCAGGTCGAGCGCGTCGAGCGCGACGGTCGCGCCGTAGCGCTTCGTCAGCCCGTCGGCGCGGATCGCCTCCATGGCGCGAACGCTACCGGCGAATGCTCCAGACCGGCTCGGTGTGCGGTGCTACGTTGCGGACAAGTCCGCGAAGGAGAGGATCCGCCATGGCGACCGTCACCCGCACGCTGCGCAACTTCGTCGACGGCGAGCACGTCGACCCGGCGGACGGCCGCAGCGAGCCCATCCTCAACCCCGCGACCGGCGAGCAGATCGCGACCGCGCCGCTGTCGGACGCGACCGACGTCGACCGTGCCGTGCAGGCCGCGCGGCGCGCGTTCGACGGCTGGGCGAACGCGACGCCGGCCGAGCGCTCGACGGCGCTGCTGAAGCTCGCCGACGCGGTCGAGCAGCACGGCGACGAGCTGGCCGAGCTGGAGGCGCTTGACGCCGGCAAGCCGATCGAGGCGGTGAAGGCGGACGAGATCCCGGTGGTCGCCGACAACCTGCGCTTCTTCGCCGGCGCCGCCCGCCACCTGGAGGGGCTGTCGGCCGGCGAGTACATGGCCGACCACACGTCGATCATCCGCCGCGAGGCGATCGGCGTCGTCGGGCAGATCGCGCCGTGGAACTACCCGCTGATGATGGCCGGCTGGAAGATCGGGCCCGCGCTCGCGGCCGGCAACACGGTCGTGCTCAAGCCGGCCGAGACGACGCCGCTGACGACGCTGCGGCTCGCCGAGCTGGCGGCCGAGCTGCTGCCGAAGGGCGTCCTCAACGTCGTGTGCGGCCACGGCGATCCCGCCGGGCAGGCGCTCGTCACGCACCCCGACGTCGACATGGTCTCGCTGACCGGCTCGGTCGAGACCGGCAAGTGGATCGCGCGCGCGGCCGCCGACAGCTTGAAGCGCGTGCACCTTGAGCTGGGCGGCAAGGCGCCGGTGATCGTCTTCGACGACGCCGACCTGGACGTCGCGCTGGAGACGATCGCCGGCACCGGCTACTACAACGCCGGTCAGGACTGCACCGCGGCCACGCGCGTGCTCGCCGGTCCCGGCGTGCACGACGACGTCGTCGCCGGGCTGGCGTCGCAGGCGCAGGGCTTCGTGCTCGGCGACACGCTCGCGCCCGACACGACGCTCGGGCCGTTGAACTCGGCGCGCCAGCGCGAGCGCGTGTCGGGGTTCGTCGAGCGGCGGCCGAGCGGCGCCGAGGTCGTCACCGGGGGCCGCGAGGCGGATCGCGCGGGCTGGTACTACGAGCCGACCGTCGTCGCCGGCCTGCAGCAGCAGGACGAGCTGATCCAGCGCGAGATCTTCGGGCCCGTCATCACCGTGCAGCGCTTCTCCGATGAGGCGGAGGCGATCGCATGGGCGAACGGCACGCCGTACGGGCTCGCGTCGTCGGTGTGGACGCAGAACGTCGGCCGCGCGCTGCGCACGGCGAAGGCGCTGAAGTTCGGCTGCGTGTGGATCAACGACCACATCCCGCTCGTGTCGGAGATGCCGCACGGCGGCTTCAAGCAGTCCGGGTACGGCAAGGACCTCTCGAAGTACGCCTTCGAGGACTACACGCAGATCAAGCACGTGATGGCCAACTTGGCCTGATCTACGCCAAATCCGCAACTCCACGCTGTAGGCTCCGTTGAGCGGTCAAGGAGGCAGCGTGGAGGCGTCAACCATCCCAGTTACCGCAGTGCCCGCGCCGGTCACGACGACCGGCCGGAGAATCACCGCAGGGCCCCTGCTGCGCCTGCGCTCGGACGAACAGCTCGTGCGGCTGTTCCGTGCCGGCAGCGACGAGGCGTTCCGCGTCATCCACGACCGCTACCGCACGCGCCTGTTCGCGTACGCGCGGCAGATGCTCGGCGGCTCGCGGGCCGACGCCGAGGACGCGCTGCAGGACGTGTTCGTGCGCGCCTACGGGGCGCTGCGCGCGAACGACCGCGAGGTCTCGCTGCGCGCGTGGCTCTACCGCATCGCCCACAACCGCTGCATCGACGAGCTGCGCCGGCCGGCCGGTGCTCCGAGCGCCCCGATCGAGGTGCTGGAGCTCGTGCAGGCGCCGGCGTCGGACCCGATGGACGCGGTCGAGCGGCGCGAGTCGCTGCGCCGGCTCGTGGAGGACGTGCAGCGGCTGCCCGAGCAGCAGCGCTCCGCCCTGCTGATGCGCGAGATCTCCGGGATGGCATACGCCGATCTGGCCGCCGCGCTCGACGTGACCATTCCGGCCGTCAAGTCGCTGCTCGTGCGCGCGCGCATCGGCCTCGCGCAGGCGGCCGAGGCGCGCGACACCGCCTGCGCCGCGATCCGCGCCGACCTCGCCGACGCGCATGAGCGCGGCGTGCGCGCGAGCGGACTCGTGAAGCGCCATCTGCATGACTGCAAGGGCTGCAGCGCCTACAAGCGCGAGCTGCGCGCGCTCGACGCGCGCCTCGCCGCGCTCGTGCCCGCGCTCGGGCCGGCCGCGCTCGTCGCGAAGCTGCTGGGGATCGGCGGCGGAGGCGCCGCCGCCGGCGGCGGTGCGACCGCCGCGGGCGGAGCCGGCACGACAGCGGCCGCCGCGGGCGGCGGCGCGGCGGCGGCGGGCGCCGGTGTCGCGGGCGTGTCGCTCGGCCATGTCGCGGCCGCGGTCGCGGTGGCGGTCGTGAGCGCCGGCGGCGCGGTCGAGGTCCAGCAGCGGCTTGCCCCGCCGCGGCACCACCGCGCGGCGCTGCACCGCAGCGCGACGCTCCCGGAGGCACCATCGCTGCTCACGCCCGCGGTTGCCGCGCCCGCGCTCGCGCCCGGCATCACCGCCGGCATCGAGAGACCGAGACTTCGGGTCGTCCAGAGAGCGGCCGGCGAGCCGCCGGTCGTCGAGCTGTCCGCTCCGGTGCTCGACGCGCCCGGGCTCGGCAACGGCGGCGCCGCCGCGCCCGCCGAGCCGCCGGCCGACACGCTCGACCCGGTGACACCGCCGACCGACGGCGCAACCGTCGACGCCGGCGACGGCGCGAGCAGCGGCTCAACCACGACGGCCCCGCCCGCGAGCGGCAGCAGCACGACCGCGCCCGAACCGCCCCCGCCGAGCGATCCGACGCCGGCGCCGCCCGCCACGAGCGAGGAACCGACCAGCACGACGGCGCCGACCGCACCGCCCACCTCCGCGACGGTCGGCGGCGCGACGTACCACGCGCGCTGAGCGCGCGCACGCGCTGATAGCGTCGCGCGCCATCGACGACCTGCTGCCCCCACTCGACCACGAGGAGCTGCTCGTCCGGCGCGGTAGACGCTCCGGGCTGCCGGTGATGGTCGCGGTGCACTCGACCGCGCGCGGCCCGGCGCTCGGCGGCGTGCGGCTGTGGACGTACGCGTCGGAGCCGCTTGCCGTCCTCGACGTGCTGCGGCTCTCGCGCGCGATGTCGTACAAGAACGCGGGGGCGGGATTGCCGCTCGGCGGCGGCAAGGGCGTGATCGCGCTGCCTGCGTCGAGGCGCGGCGCGCCGCTGACCGGCCGCGCGCGCACCGCCGCGCTGCTCGACTTCGCCGACGTGGTCGACGCGCTCGACGGGCGCTACCTGACGGCGGAGGACGTCGGCATGACGGCGCGCGACATGGCGACGATCGCGCAAGGCACCCGGCACGTGACCGGCCTGTCGCGCTCGCGTGGCGGCTCGGGCGACCCGAGCCCGCTGACGGCGCTCGGCGTCGAGGCGGCGATCGAGACGATCTGCTTGCGGCTGTTCGGCGCGCGCTCGCTGCGCGGGCGCTCGATCGCGATCGTCGGGCTCGGCCACGTCGGCGCACGGCTGGCCGAGCGCTGCGCGCGAGCGGGCGCGCAGCTCGTGCTCGCGGACGTGGACAACGGCAAGCGCACGCTGGCCGAGCGGCTCGGCGCCCGCTGGACGACGCCCGGCCGCGCGCTGACCGCGAAGGTCGACGTGCTCGCGCCGTGCGCGCTCGGCGGGGTGCTGGGCGCGGCGTCGATCCCGCGCCTGCGCTGCCGTGCGATCGCCGGCGCCGCGAACAACCAGTTGACGGAGGAGCCGGTCGCAGCGCTGCTGGCGGAGCGCGGGATCCTGTGGGCGCCGGACTTCGTCGTCAACGCCGGCGGCGTGATCAACCTCGCCGTCGAGCTGCGCCCCGAGGGCTACGACGCCGCCGTCGCGCGGCAGCGGACGCGCGCGATCGGCGACACGCTGGCGACGGTCCTCGACGCGGCCGACGCCGCCGGCACCACGCCACTCGCCGCCGCGAACGCGCTGGCGCAGCGGCGGATGGCGGAAGCGCCGTAGCTCAGCGCAGCCAGTCCGGCCGCGGCGGCCGCTCGACGTCCTCCGGCAGCCGGCCCTCGTCGGCCAGCTTGTCGAGGTGGGCGGTGAGCGTGATCGTCGCGGCCGGACGCAGGATCGCGGGCGCGTCGGCCCAGGCGCGGTCGAGCAGGTCGTCGACGCTGCGCGCGCCCGCGGCGAGCGCGTCGAGCAGCGCCCGCTCGCGCGCGAGGCGGTGCTCGATGTACTCAGCGAGCTTCGCGTCCGGCTCCTCGACGAGCGGGCCGTGGCCGGGGCAGATCAGCACGAGCCGCCGCGCGCGCAGCTGCTCCAGCCCGGCGAGGTAGCCGGCGAGCGCGCCCGGGTCGGGCGCGACGAACACGCTGCCTTCGCCGAGCACCGCGTCCCCCGTGAACGCGATCGAGCCGTACACGTACGTGACGTGGTCAGGCGCGTGGCCGGGCGTCGCGACCGCTTCGAACGGACCGACGCGTCCGCCGTCCGCGACGCGCACGTCGACCTCGCCGCGCATGCCGGCGAGCGGCGCGTCGGGGAAGCGCTCGCGCAGCGCCGGCACGCCCTCGGCGTGATCCGGGTGGTCGTGCGTGAGCGCGATCCCGGCGAGCCCGCCGCGCTGCGCCACCTCGGCCGCCACCGCCTCGACATGCGCCGGCAGCGCCGGGCCGGGGTCGATCACCCACGCGCGCTCGCGCCCGACGATCCACGTGTTCGTCCCGCTCAGCGTGAACGGACTCGGGTTCTCCGCGCGGACGAGCGCGACGTCGTGAGGGTCGAGCGCGCGCACGGCGCCATTGTCGCGCGCGGCGCGACCGCTCAGCGCCGGCGGTGTCGTCCGCTCGCGCAGCCCTTGACGCGAAGCCGCTGATGACGGCTGATCGAGGCGCCGTTCTGACCGCGGAGCGAGATCGTCGCGGCGGCTGCCCTGCCCTGTCTGCTGCAGAGGTTCGCGGCGATGCCGATCGGCCCGTTGCGGCCTGCCGAGATCCTGAGCGTGAAGCGCGTGATCGGCGCGTCCGGGATCGAGCCGAAGTCCGTCGCGAGCCGCGTTCCGCCGGGGATCGACACACGGCCCACGAGGTCGATGCTGACGTCCCCGCGCAGCGCGATCATCAGGTCGGGCAGCGCCCGGCCCGGGTGCCTCACGAAGAACGCCCCGCCCCGGAGCGGATCTCTGAGCAGCGGGGTGCGCGCCACCGCGGAGCCCGCGCGCGCACGCCCGCAGCGGTTCGCCTGGTAGTCGGCGAGCGTGCAGGCGCGGTCGATCACCGGCAGCAGCGCGGCGAGCGTTCGCGGCAGGACGACCTTCACCGCCTTGAGGTTCGCCTGGCCAGGTCGCTGGACGATCGTCGTCGTCAACGGCGTCGAACGTCGCGCGGACGTGTGGCCGCGAGCGCCGACCGTCATGCTGATTCGCGGCGCGAAGCGCAGCTCGCCGCAGTTCCCGACCTGATAGCGGGTCGAGAGCAGCGCGATGGCATGCGCGGTCGACGTCGCCGTGACGCCGACAGGCATAGCGGCGCAACACGTAGGCGGCGACAAGAAAACGGGCATGTAGATTATGAGGCGC
>JBQCIQ010000152.1:0-6329 GCA_051953595.1 Conexibacter sp.
CGGAATCGGGCGCTTTTCACTCCTACGCCCTCCCCGCGTTTGGGCGTATTCGGGGGGGGGGGGGTGGGGGGAGGTGGGGGCGCCCCGGCGGGTTTCGGGGGGCCCCGCCGATCTGCTCTACTCACACGCAGTGAGCCATTCGCACGACGACGGTCCCGCGATCTCCTACCTCGCACTGCGGCGCGGCACGCGCGTGCGGGGGAGCGACGGCGTCGAGGTGGGACGGGTGCGGCGCGTGCAGAACAACGCGCGTGAGCACATCTTCGACGGGATCGTCGTGGAGACCAAGCAGGGGCGGCGCTTCGTCGACGCGCCCGAGGTAGCGCGCATCGCCGAGCACATGGTGACGCTGAACGTTCCCGCCGCCGAGGTGCTGGCCGCCGCGCCGCCGCGCTCCCGAATGCTGGAGCGCATCGACCACATGACGATCGTCCGGCGCGCGAAGCGCGAGCTGCGCAACCGCTGACGCGCTCACCCGCGCCCGGCGACGGCATCCGCCGCGCGCGCGAACCGACTCGTGCGCGCGACTCCGCTGCGCGCCTCCACCCGATCCGCCAACCGGTACAGCGCCGCGACGCCCGTCGCGCCGAGCCACCGCAGCGGCTCGGGCTCCCATCGCCGCGCCGCGTGGCCCACCCACGGGAGCGACGTCAGCTCACGCTCCGAGCCGGCAACCAGCTCGCACAGCGTCCGCCCGGCGAGCTGCGCCGCCCCGACCCCGTAGCCCACATAGCCGCCGGCGCCGCCGAGCCCGCTCAGCGGGTCGAACCGCACCGACGCCGTCCAGTCGCGCGCCACCCCGATCGCGCCGCACCACGCGTGGTCGATGCACGCGTCGGCGGCCACCGGGAACAGCTCCCGCACGCGCGCCGCCAGCCACGCGACGGTGCGCCGCTCGACGTGCCCGGCCCGGTCCAACCGCGACCCGTACCGATACGTCCCGCGGCCGCCAAGCGCGAGGCGGCCGTCGGCGGTCCGCTGCGCGTAGAAGAACGCGTGCGCGGCGTCGCCCAGCAGCTCCGCGCCCTCCCACCCGATCGCCGCCCATGCCGCCGCGTCCAACGGCTCGGTCACCACCATCGCCGAGGTCAGCGGCAGCAGCCGGCGGCGCTCGCCGCGCAGGCTCGCGGTGAAGCCCTCCAGGCAGCACAGCACCACCGGCGCCCGCACGGTCCCCCGGTCGCTCACGGCCGCAGCCGTCCCACCCGCCCGCGCCGCCGGCCGCAGCTCGTGCACGGTCGTGTGCTCATGCACCCGCACGCCAAGTCGCTCGACCGCATCGGCCAGCCCCCGCACGAGCTTCGCCGGCTGGATCCGCACGCCATCGCGCGTCCACGTCCCGCCCAGAGCACCCGCGACGCGCACGCGTGCGGCCACCGCGTCGGCGTCCAGCTCCACCAGCTCGTCCGGTCCCGCCGCCGCCCGCACCGCCGCTGCCTGCGCGCGCAGCCGCGCGAGCTGCGCGGCATTGCGGGCGACGCGCACCACCCCGCCCGCGACCGCGTCGCACGCGATCCGCTCCTCGGCGCACACCGCCAGCACGTCGGCCACGCTCGCGCGCATCGCCCGCCGCAGCGCCGCGGCCGCCGCCGGACCCGCTCCGCGCGGCGCCGCCACGCTCGGCGTCAGCCAGCCGCCGTTGCGGCCCGAGGCGCCAAACCCCACGCGCTCGCGCTCCAGCACGACGACCTCCAGCTCGGGTCGCGCTCGCGCGAGGTGGTATGTGGTCCACAGGCCGGTGTAGCCGCCGCCGACGATGCAGACGTCGGCCTCCCGGTCGCCCGCCAGCGGCAGCCGTGCAACGGGTGCCGCAAGCGACGCCTGCCAGAAGGACACCTCGCCGTTGCGGCGGGCCAAAGCGGTCACGCTCTCCACCGTAAACCAGTGACATCTGTCGAAATGCACCGCGTCGGGTTGCTTTTGCTTCAACCAAGGTCTGGTGACAACCGCATCTGTCCTAAAGGGTCCTGCGGGTGCCGAAGCCGACCCGAGTCGCCGAGCTGGGCAGAGCCGTCCGCGCCATCCGGCGCGAGCTCGACCTCTCGCAGGAGGCGCTTGCCGCGCGCGCCGACCTGCACACCAACCAGGTCGGCCGCCTCGAGCGCGGCACGAACGTGCAGATCGGCACGCTGCTCGCGGTCGTCGACGGTCTCGGCGTCGGCCTCGCCGAGCTCGGCCGCGTCTACGACGGACGACGCACCAGAGCGTAGAGGCCGCGGCCGGGCGATCCCCAGTTTGGGGCGCTGCGGGGACCGCCCGGACTCGCGTTGCACCAGCGGCCGGTAGGTGGCCTCTGACACACCCTCCCGGGGATCGGGCGCCCGTGCGCGGGGACGATCACGGGACATGTGCCGCCCGAATCCGGTGTGGCGAGGCCGCAGACTACAGAATCAAACCGATAGAGGTTGAAAGACCACCGATAGCGGTCTGGAATACACCTGAGATGTGGTTCAGCCTGCTGATGAATGACGCCCGCCGCAGAGGAGCAGCTGCGCGCGCTCGGGGAGGCGGTCCGCCGCGCCCGGCGCCAGCAGGATCTCACCCAGGAGGCGGTCGCGCACGCCGCCGGCGTCCATCCCAACTTGGTCGGCCGCCTGGAGCGCGGCGCCGCCGACGTCCACACCTCGACGATGCTGCGGATCGTCGCCGGCACCGGCGTGCCGCTGTCCGAGATCGCGCGCGACTACGAGAAGCCGACGAGCCGCAGCGGCAGCTCGCGCAAGCCGTAGACGCCCTGCACGCCCTCGTACACCGGCTCGCCGTCGAGCGCCAGGCGCTCGACGCGCTCGGCGATCAGCCGCAGCCCCTCCTGCAGCTCCGCTCTCGCGAGGTTCGCACCGAGGCAGTAGTGGATGCCGGCGCCGAACGTGAGCGGTCTGCCTTCGCGCGTCGCCGTCACGTCGAACGCGTCGTCGACGCCGCCGCGCTCGCCATCCCGGTTCGCCGTGTGCGCGCAGATCAGCAGGACCGTGTCGCGCGGGAAGGCGACGTCCCGGTAGACGACGTCCTCGGTCAGGATCCGCGCCGTGAACGGCGTGATCGGCTCGTAGCGCAGCGCCTCCTCGACGACCGCGGCCGCGCGGCCGGCGGGGTCCTCGCGCAGCAGCGCCCACTGCTCGGGATGCTCCGCCAGCAGCCGCAGCGTATGCGCCAGCTGCGACTGCGTCGTGTCGATCCCGCCGATCAGCACGTCGAGCACGAGGTTCACCAGCTCCACGTCCGACAGCCGGTCGCCGTCCTCGGCACGCGCGGCGATCAGCTGCGAGATGAGGTCGTCGCGCGGATCCTCGCGCCGTGCCGCCAGCAGCTCGTCGAGGTAGTCGTACAGCTCGACGACGTGGCGCTCGATGCGCGGCCGCTCCGCCATCAGCGTCGGCGCGTCGAACTGCCGCTGCACCCAGTTCGACCACTCGTGCAGCCGCGGCGCGTCCTCCAGCGGCGCACCCAGCACCGTCGCGATCACCAGCGACGGGTACGGCTTCGCGACCGCTGAGACAAACTCGACCGCGCCGTCCTCCGCCGACAGCGCCGCGTCGAGCAGCCGGCCCATGAAGGCGCGCATCGCCGGGCGCCAGCGCTCCGCCGCGCGCGGGGTGAAGGACGGGTTCACGAGGCCGCGCAGGCGCGCATGGTCGGCGCCGCCGATGTGCAGGATGTTGCGGCGCATCTCCTCGTACAGCGGCCCGTCGGAGATTCCGAAGATCTCGGCGATCTTCATGCCGGGGAACTCCGCCGCGCGCGAGCGCAGGAAGAAGGCGGCCGCCTCGCGCTCCAGCACCACGTAGCCGAGTGGCGTGGAAGCCAGCCAGCCCTGTGCGCGCAGCTCGCGCATCGTCGCGTGGAAGCGCGGGCCGTGCAGGCTCGCGTCCGTGTAGTCGAAGGTCGGAAGGGGCAGCTTGTCGATAGGCGTCGCGGGCGCCCGCGGACCAACGTCACTGGCCATGCGGCCAGCCTACCGATAGGGTCCGCCGCGCAGGTTCCAGTCCCCCGAAGGAGGTCCCACGTGAAGGTGATCGGCGTCGGCTTCGGCCGCACGGGAACCATGTCGCTCAAGGCGGCGCTGGAGCGGCTCGGCGCGGGGCCCTGCTTCCACATGATCGATCTGATCGTCGGCGAGGATCGCGACAGCCTGATCCCGAAGTGGATCGACGTCGCGGAGGGCCGCGCCGACTGGCACGACGTCTTCGACGGCTTCGAGGCGACCGTCGACTGGCCGGCCGCGGCGCGCTGGCGCGAGATCTGCGAGGCGTTCCCCGACGCCCCTGTGCTGCTCAACGTGCGCGACTTCGAGCCTTGGTACAAGAGCATGGAGAACACGATCCGCGCGGCTAAGGTGACGCCGCCGGAAGAGCTCCAGCAGGACGCGAACCGCCCGCCGCCGAACCCGGCGCTGTGGGGCGTGATCGACCGGCTCATCTGGGAGGGCGACTTCCAGGGCCGCTTCGAGGACAAGGCGTGGGTGCGCGAGATGTACGAGACGCGCATCGCCGAGATCAAGGCGACGATCCCGCCGGACCGCCTCACGGTGTGGGAGCTCGGCGTCGACGGCTGGGAGCCGCTGGCCGCGATGCTCGACGTCGAGGTGCCGGACGAGCCGTTCCCGCGCCTGCACGACACGGCCGAGTTCCGCTCTGAGTTCGGGCTGCCCGCGCTCGCCTGAGCCCGAGCCTGAGTAACCTGCGCGCGCATGGACGCGCTCCTGAAGCTCGCCGCGGACGCCGGAGTCGAGGTGTCCGCGGCCGAGACGGCGCTTGAGGAGGGCGAGGCCGGCTCGGCGCGCGACGCGCTCGACCGCGCCGACGACGCGCTCGCGACGCTGCGGGAGCGCTGGCCTGAGATGTCCGCCGCCGAGCGCGCCGTGATCGGCGAGGCGGCGGGTGCGGTGCGCGCGCGGCGCGACCGGCTCGCGGCCCAGCTGCCACCCGTGCGCACCGTCACGGACGGCGTCGCCGAGCTCGATCCCGAGCAGGAGCGCGACCCGGACGCACCCGTGTCCGACTGAGAGACAGCGCGGTTTCACGGCGCCTCCGCTGGGAGAAGCCTCCGGTAGATCTCCTGGAGGAGGAGCGCATGCTTTCCAGATCCATCCGTCGCGCGTTCGCGCTCGCGAGCGTCGCTGCGCTGTGCGCCGGAGGCCTCGCCGCCTGCGGCGGCGGGGGCGGCAGCAACACCTCGACGAGCGGCACGAGCGGCAGCTCAGGCGGCTCCGGCAAGAGCGGCACGGTCGCGCTGCTGCTGCCGGAGAACAAGACGGCGCGCTACGAGGCCGCGGACCGCCCGCTGTTCACGAGAGCGCTCAGCAGATACTGCCCGAACTGCAAGCTGATCTACTCGAACGCCGAGCAGGACGCGGCCAAGCAGCAGTCGCAGGCTGAGGCCGCGATCACGAACGGCGCGAGAGTGATCGTGCTCGACCCGGTCGATGCGAAGGCCGCCGCGGCGATCGTGACGCGCGCGAAGCAGTCCGGCATCGGCGTCGTCTCCTACGACCGCTTGGTGCAGAACGCCAACGTCGACTACTACATCTCGTTCGACAACAGAACGGTCGGCGAGCTGCAGGCGAGAACGCTGGTCGCCAAGCTCAGAGGCGACGGCAGAAGCGGCTCGCTCGTGATGATCAACGGCGCCCCGACCGATCCGAACGCCGCCCAGTTCAAGGCCGGCGCGCTCAGCGTGCTCAACAGCAGCGGCTACAGAATCGCCAAGCAGTACGACACGCCCGACTGGAGCCCGGACAGAGCCCAGACGGAGATGGACCAGGCGATCTCGGCGCTCGGCAGAACCGGCTTCGTCGGCGTCTATGCCGCCAACGACGGCACCGCCGGCGGCGCGATCGCGTCGATGAAGTCGAACGGGATCACCCCCTCGACGCGGCCGACGACCGGCCAGGACGCGGAGCTCGCCGGCATCCAGCGGATCGTGATCGGCGACCAGTACATGACGGTCTACAAGGCGTACAAGCCGGAGGCCACGCAAGCCGCGCAGCTGGCGGTCGCGCTGTTGAACGGCCAGACGACGAGCAATCTCACGAACAGACAGGTGAACAACGGCCAGAAGAGCGTGGCGAGCGTGATCCTCACACCCGTCGCGGTGACGCAGAGAAACATCAAAGACACCGTCGTGAGAGACGGCCTCTACACGATCCCCCAGATCTGCACCTCGGCTTATGCGTCGGGCTGCAGAAGAATCGGGTTGACGCAGGGCTGATGGCGCCGCTGCTCGACCTGCACGGCATCAGTAAGCGCTTCGGCGCGGTGCAGGCGCGAGCCGGCGAGGACATAAACAACCACGCCCGCCCAGGAGTCGGGCACGTAGGCGACAACAGCGCG
>JBQCIQ010000153.1:0-27443 GCA_051953595.1 Conexibacter sp.
GGACCACGCGACGGTGTAGGTCCCGCGCCCGCTCGCCGAGGGGCTGCCGCGCCGCGTGTTCCCTACCCACGTGCTAATCCCCGGGGGCCTGGGGCGCGCGCGCGTGCAGCGCGCGCGCCGCTACCTGCCGGCGAGCCACGAGAGCCTCGGCGGCGACTGGTACGACGCGTTCGCACTCGGCAACGGCCAAGTCGCCGTCGCGATCGGCGATGTCGTCGGACACGGGATCCCGGCGGCCGCCGTGATGGCGCAGCTGCGCACGGCGCTGCGCGCATACGCCGTCGAGGGCCACGACCCGCCGGTCGTGCTCGACCTCGTCAACCGCCTGATGACCGGGATTGGCCCGAGAGCGATGACGACGCTCGCATACGCGGTGATCGACAGCGAGCGGAATGAGCTGGAGCTCGTCGTCGCCGGCCATCCCCCGCCGCTGATGATCGCGCCGTCCGGCGAGACCTCGTTCCTGGACGGCGTCACCGGCATCCCGCTCGGCGTCTCCGAGCTGGCCCGCTACGAAGCGACGACGTTCGCGTTCGAGCCCGGGTCGACGCTGGTGCTGTACACGGACGGACTCGTCGAGACGCGCACCGAGTCGATCGACGCGGGGCTGGAGCGGCTGCGCGCGCTCGCCGGCGGCAACGGCGGCGTCGAGCTGCTGTGCTCGACGCTCGTGCGCCAGCTCGTGCCGAGCGACCGTCACGACGACGTGGCGCTGCTGGCCGCGCGGATCGAGCCGGTGCCGGAGCGGCTGAGCGGCAGCTGGCCGGCCGAGCGCGGCGTGCTCGCCAGCGTGCGCCAGCTGCTGCGTCGCTGGCTGGAGACGCGCGGCGCGAGCGCCGACGAGATCTACGACATCGTCGTCGCCTGCCAGGAGGCGTGCGCGAACGCCGTCGAGCACGCGTATCGACCGGGACAGCACTCGTTCGAGCTCGACGCGACCTATGATGGCGGGCGCATCCGGGTGACGATCCGCGACCGGGGCAGATGGCGGCCGCCGCGCGGCTCGCACCGCGGTCGCGGCGTGATGATGATGAGAGGGCTGATGGACTCCGTCGACATCGAGCACACCGATGACGGGACCACCGTCGTGCTGGAGCGCACGCTCGGACAGGAGCAGGTCGCGTGAGCCTGCTCGCGCGCGTCGTCGAGGAGCGGCGCGAGGACGTCTCGATCGCCGCGATCGAAGGCGAGATCGACGCCTCGAACGTCGAGGAGCTCGGCGGGCGGCTGCGCGCGCTGCTGACGAACCACAGCACCGCGCTCGTCGTGGACCTGACCGGCACGACCTACCTCGACAGCGCCGGCATCAACATGCTGTTCGAGCTGGCGGGCGAGCTGAGCGACCGCCAGCAGCGGCTGCGGCTCGTCGTGCCGTCGGACACGCCGATCCTGCGGATGCTCACGATCGCGGGCTTGGCAGGCGCGATGGCGACGCACGAGACGCGCGACGCCGCGCTCGCGCAGGAGCACTGACGCGCCTTGCGAGCGCGTTGCCGCCTCCTCTACCATGCGTCCCGGTACACCGTGATCCCTATCGCTGACATCACAGGTCGAAGACGCTAGTTCGTCCCCGCGGGCCGCGAGCGGCCCCGACGAGCCAGCCGCACCTGCCACCGTCAGCTTTCGACCTCAGGAGATCACCGCACACCATGTCTGCCACCGCTTCCGCCGCCACGACCGCCGTTCGCACGCCCGCGCCGCTGATCTGGCCCGAGCGCGACAACCACACGCTCACGGGCGTCGACCTCGACCCGCAGCTGCCGAAGGGCGTCGAGGCGCTGCTGCCGCAGCTGCGCCAGCTCGCCGCGCTCGGCGATTCGCTCCGCGCGCTGCAGGCGATCGACGGCACGTTCGTCCACGAGGGTCATGCGCGCGCGCTCGCGAAGGCGTCCGCCGAGCTGATGGAGGAGATCGCCGACGCGGACGCGATCTCGTCCGCGCAGGCGGACCTGCTGCGCCGGCGCGCCGCCGCGCTCGTCGAGCTGCGCCACGACACCGCGATCGCGCACGACGAAGCGGCGCTCACGACGCCGCAGCCGCTGACCGTCATCGCCGGACCGATGTGCACGTTCCGCAACAAGACGCGCACGCCGCTGCACTCCGTCGTCGCGTGCAGCGCGCACGAGCAGGGCGACCAGCTGATCGCCGCGCTCGACGCGTCCTCCGGGACGGTCCTGCAGGAGGTCAACGGCTACTGCGGCACGCCGGACGTGACCGTCGGCGGCATCTTCGCGATGCAGGTGACCGACCTGATCGCGATGGGCGGCGAGAGCAACGCCTTCCCGAAGCACTTCGCGTACTTCCTGCCGGAGGACGAGGGCGCCGGCTACGGCGAGGTCTTCAACAAGACGATCCTCTTCCGCAACGTCTACGGGCTGCGTTACGAGTACATCTCCAAGCCGCTCGGCGACGCGCTGCTGAAGGGCTACCGCTGCAACCCCACCGTCGACGTGCGCAACGTGCTGATCACCTGGATGCGCGGGCATGACATCGCGCACGCGGTCACCACGCCGCGCGTCGGGCGCGTGGAGCCGAAGGACGTCGGCCACGAGCCGTGGTACGCGCTGCAGGAGGCGATAGCGGACGCGTACGGGAGCGCGATGGCGTTCACCGACACGTGGCTGGAGCTGGCCGGCTGCACGCTCGACGACATGGTCGCCGTCTACCTCGCCGAGGCGCTGCACTACCTGCGTCGCCACCCGCGCAACTGGGGCGACGCCGGCGCCGCCTCGGTCGAGCTGAGCTTCCTCGCCACGCACGGCGCGATCGACGTCCACCCGGACGGCACGATCTCGTGGGAGACCGGCAAGGTCGTCGACGGGATCCACAAGCTGTGCACGACGCTCGAGCGCGACGTCGTCTCGGCGCCCGAGCCGCCGTCCGTGCAGCGCGTGCTCGACACCTACGGCTGGCGCGAGGACAGCGTGCTCGCGCCGACGCTGCGCAAGATCCGCGACGAGCTGGGCGGCGTGCCCACGTCGCTGGCGTACCTCTAAGCGCCGACGGGCGAGGCGTCCAGCTCGAACATCCCGACCGTCTCCTCCAGCTCGCGTATGCGCTCGTAGTCGCGCTGGAGGACGGTCCGGTCGGGGTGCACTAGATAGATGATCCCCGGGCAGGAGAAGAGGTCGACGGTGCGGGTGATCGCGTCGCCCGGCTCGACCATCGAGATCGTGCCGGCGAACGACTCCAGCTGCTCGACCTCGCGCATGCCGGCGGGCGCGACGACGCGCCCCTCCTGGTGGGAGATCAGCATCACGCAGTAGGAGGCGGCGTCAAGCGTGTAGCCCGTCGCGGCGCGGCGCTCGACGGAGGCGGGGTCGAGGTAGGCGTCGACCGTGACGGTGACGTGCGAGGGCGTGCAGCGGTCGATCACGTCGTCGCGCACCGAGCCGTGCATGCGCGCGCCGCACTCGACGAGCACGGGGCCGGTGGCGGTCAGCATCACCTCGGTGTGCGCGGGGCCGTATCTGATGCCGAGCGCGTCGAGGACCGTGTGCACGTACGGGATCACCTGGTCCTGCTGCTCGCCGCGCGGGTCCAGCAGCTCCTCGTAGTCGTAGACGAACGCCTCGCCGAGCCGGCGCTTGTTGTCGCGCCAGCACTCGGAGACGTGGTGGACGCCGTCCCAGCTGATCGAGTCGGTGAACAGCTGTGTGCCGCGCAGCAGCTCCTGCACGAGCAGCTGCTCGTTCGCGCCGTGCAGCGCGTTCGGCCGCCCGATCGTCGCGGCGAAGGCGGCGCGGATCGCGTCCGGCGTCTCGCACAGCACGACGCCGTCGGTGCCGGCGCTGTCGACCGGCTTGACGACGACCGGCCAGTCGCCGCGGCCGAGCGCCCACGCGACCGCCTCGTCGGCGTCGCCGGTCTTGATCTCCTCGATCGCGCGCACGCCGGCGCTGCGCAGCGCCTGCGCCATCAGGTGCTTGTCGCGGCGTGCGGGGCTCAGGCGCGTGCCGTTTGACGGCAGGCCCAGCCGCTCGGAGAGCGCGTCGGAGACGAGCACGCCCGGCTCGGAGCCGACGACGACGAAGGCGGGGTCGAAGCGCGCGACCTGCTCGGCCGTCGCCTCGACGTCGCCGTCGTGCACGACGTTCGCGACGAAGTCCTCGCGCTTGAGCGCGCGCAGGTAGAAGTCGGGCGGCGTCGCGGAGGACTGCACGTGCACGACGTCGAGCCCGGCGGCGTGGAAGCGCGGCGCGAGTCTCGCGCCGGTCGAGTAGGCGTCGACGACGACGGCGGTGCGCCGCTCGCGCGAGGGCGCGCTCATGCGCGCGCCACCAGCACGAGCCGGTCGGTCGGCTGCTTGGGGTGCGCGTCGAAGCCGCCGTAGCGTCGCACGTCGCGGAAGCCGGCCTGCTCGACCATCGCGACCAGCTCGTCGGCCTCGTAGAGGCGCGTGTCGACGTCGAGCGTCTGCCCGTCGGGCGCGGTGTATCTGACGTGGAGGATGTGCGTCTCGGGATCGCACCACAGGTGCTCGTGGACGCCGTCGTCCTCGCGGTCGACGACCGTCCCGAGCGGCCCGAGGCGCGCCTGCGAGCGCTCGATGTCGCTCAGCTCCATCACGAGCGCGCCGCCGGGCTTGAGCGCGTTGTGCCAGGTGTCGAGGACCGCCTGGTCGTCCGCGACCGTCTCGCCGTAGCCGAACGACGAGTAGACGTTGACGATCGCGTCGAAGCGCTCGACGTCCGCCGGCAGCGGCTCGGTGAGGTCGTGGACGAGGTACGTGGGACCGGGGTTGCGCTGCTGCGCCTCGGCGATCACCGCCGGCGAGATGTCGACGCCGACCGCGTCGAAGCCCAGCTCGGCGAAGACGCCGACCGTGCGGCCGAAGCCGCAGCCGGCGTCGAGCACGCGCGCCCCCGGCTCCAGGCCGAGCAGCGCGGCGATCTGCTCGCACTCGCGGCGTGTCTCCTCGTAGCGGCCGAGCGCGTCGGAGACGGCGATGAACGCCGGCCCCATCGCGTCGACGTCGTTCAGATTGCCCACGTCCCCCGTCCCCTGGCTCACGCGCGCGCCACCAGCACGAGCCGGTCGGCCGGCTCCTTCGGCTTGCCGGTGAAGTCGCCGTACATGCTCACGTCCCCGAAGCCGGCGTCCTCCAGCATGCGCACGAGGTCTTCCTTCTCGTACATGCGGATGCGCGAGTGGACCTCGTCGCCATCCAGCTCGTATCTGACGTGCAGTCTGCCGGTCGAGAAGTCGACCGTCAGCGTTTCCTTCACGCCGTTCGTCCAGCGCTCGACCGGTCTGTCGTCGCTTCTGAGGCGGAAGCGCGAGCGCTCCAGGTCGCTCAGCTGCATCACGATCCAGCCGCCCGGCCGCAGCGCGCGGTGGAAGCAGGCCAGCATCTCCTGGTCTTCGGACTCGGTGACGCCGTAGCCGAACGACGAGTAGACGTTCACGAGCGCGTCGAACGGGCCGACGCCGTCCGGCAGCGGCTGCGTGAGGTCGTGCACGAGGTAGCGCGGGCCCGGGCATCTGCGCTGCGCTTCCCCGATCGCGGCCGGCGAGATGTCGATCCCGACCGCTTCGATCCCGTGTCTCGACAGCGCTTCGGCGAAGCGGCCGAAGCCGCAGGCGGCGTCGAGCACGAGATCGCCCGGCTGCAGGCCCAGCAGCTCGACGACCTGCGCCGCCTCCAGCTCGGTCTCCTCGTAGCCGCCAAGCGCCTCGGCAACGCGCATGTAGGCGGGGCCGTACGTGTCCAGCTCGTTGAGGACGCGCTCGTCGGTGGTGGTCGCTGTGCCCTGTGGGGGATTCATGGCGTCGCGGCTCCTGTCGTCGTCTCGGCCCGGCGCAGCGTCTCGGCGCGGGCGGTGTCGTAGCCGGCGCGCACGAGCCCGAGCGTCCCGAGCCCGCACACAAGGATCGCACGCATGACGCGTCCGACGCGCGCGTCGTGTCCGCCGTCGAGGTACCAGCCGCTGAGATGGCCGACGTAGCGCACGTACTTGAGCAGGTCCAGGTCCTCCAGCGCGACCGCGAGGTTGCGACGGTGGACCTGCGCCTGGAGGACGATGTGGCGGTAGGCCGGGTCCTCCGGCGCGGGATCGGGCGCGCCGTCGTTGGCCGCCTCCCACGCCTTCGCCCACGCGAGCGCGATCCGCCAGCCGACGTTGTGGTCGGGGTCGAGGAAGTGCTCGACGCTCGGCATCACGAGCCCCTTGTGGACCGGCTTGTCGAGGCAGAAGCCGAGCACGGCGATCGCGACGAGGTCGTCGGCGCCCAGCAGCGGCTCGCCCTCGCGCGCGAGCGCCTGCACCTCCGGCCTGGCGGCCAGCTCGTCGAGCAGCGTGTCGACGAGCTGCGCGGTGCCCTTGGAGGAGGACAGCTCGCCGTCGACCTCCGAGGAGACCATCCCGTGCACGATGTGCAGGCTCGGCAGCACGCGCAGGTCGGGCTCCAGTCTGCTCAGCAGCTCCTCGGCGTGGATCACGTGCGCCTTCCACTCGTCGCCGGAGAGGTGGATCAGCTCGCTGCCCTGCTCGGCGATCATCAGGTCGCGCCACATCGCGACGACGCGCAGGTGGTGCGTCGGGAAGCCGTCGGCGCGCGTGAGCGGCATCACCGGGTAGCTGTCGTCGCCGGTCAGGTAGGCGATCGTGCCGCGCGGCTCCTTGACGAAGACGCCGCGCTCGATCCCCAGCCGCGCGACGTCCTTGCTCGTCTGCGTGCGCTGCGAGTCGTAGATGATCCGCTCGAAGCGGAGGCCGAGGCGCGCAAGCGTCTCGTTCTGACCGTCCACCGCCCAGTCGCGCACCGTGCGCCACAGTCTCAGCGCGTCCGGGTCCCCCTGCTCGACGCCGGTCAGCAGCTGCTGCGCGAGGTCGTCGCGCTCGTCGAGGTCGCGCGCGACGGGCGCGTCGTGGTCGTGGACCTCGGCCGGCGGGCCCTCCTCGCGCGCGTAGCGCGCGTACAACTCGCCGACAAACTGGTCGCCCTTGACGCCCGCCTCGTCCGGCGTCTGGGGCGCCGCGTAGCGCTGATAGCCGGCCATCGCCTCGCCCATCGAGCGGCCGGCGTCGCCGATGTGCGACTGGCGCTCGACGTGGGCGCCGGCGGCGCGCAGCGCCATCGAGACCGCCTGGCCGAGCGCGATGTTGCGCAGGTGGCCGACGTGCAGCGCCTTCGTCGCGTTCGGGTCGCAGAAGTCGACGATCGCGCGCGTGCCGGCGCGCAGGTCGTCGGTCTCCATGCCGGTGAAGCGGCCGGCCTCCAGCCCCGCGCCGACGGCGGCGATCCGCTCGTCCGCGTAGCGCATCAGGAAGCGCTGGCCCTGCTGCTCGACGGCGGCGATCGCCGGATCGGCCGCGAGCGCCTGGTCAGCGGCCGGGGCCGCCTCGGGCTTCAGCGCGATCGCGCTCACGTCGGCGCCCACGTCCGCTCTGAGGATCGGCACGACGCGGAACGCGGCGGGGTCGACGGCGCGCAGCGTCGCCTCGACGGCGTCGAGCAGGTTGTCGGTCACGTCCCCTCCCCCATGTCAGCACGCGAGACGGGGCTCGAACCCGCAACCATCGGCTTAGAAGGCCGGTGCTCTACCAATTGAGCTACTCGCGCATGTGGCCCGCGGATCCGCCGGATGGAGGGTCCCGAACCCCGGTGGAGTCTAGTAGAGACGCGCCTCACGACGCGATGCTCTCGGCCGGCAGGACGCGCGGCGCGCGCTCGCGCAGCGCCCCCAGCAGCGACAGCACCTCGGGGTCACGGATGAGCGTCAGCGCGTGCTCGCAGGCCTCGATCGCGTCGCTCACGCGGTCGGTGCGCGCGAGCGCATGCGCGTAGCGCGACCAGGCGGTCGTCGAGGCCGGCGCGAGCAGCGTCGCGGCCTCGCAGGCGGTCACCTCGGCGCCGACGTCGCCGGAGAGCTGGTGCACGAGCGCGAGGTCGAGCAGGCCCTCGACCGTCGGCGCGATCCCGCGCGCCCGCTCCAGCGCCTCCTGCGCGCCCGGACGGTCGCCGAGCCGCAGCCGCAGGCGACCCAGGCGCTCCCACGCGGACGCGTCGCCGGGCGCGGCGGTCGTCTCTCTGACCGCCGCGTCGCGCGCGAGGTCGTAGGCGCGCATGTCCTCGTAGATGCGCGCGGCGAAGCGGTACGGCGTCGGCCGGTCCGGCTCGGCGCGCGCCCAGTCGCGCACCGCGCGGGCGGCGGCGGGAAGGTTCCCGGACTGCCAGAAGGCGACCGTCAGCTGACGCAGCACGACCGGGTTGCGCGGATCGGCGTCGCGCGCGTAGACGAGCCGCTGCGCCGCCAGCTCGGGATCCCCCTCGGCGAGCGCGTGGCGGGCGGCGGTCATGAAGCGCTCGACGCGCTCGGCCGCGGGATCGGGCTTCGAGAAGTCGACGAAGTGCAGCGTTCCGGCGGGGATCGTGCGAATCCCGTGCTGGAACTTCACGCGCGCCCACTGCTGCGTGTCGTCGCCCTCGCCGGAGAAGTAGATGCCGGTGACGCTGCCGACGCCCCACTCGGGGTAGGCGTTGCAGCGCGCATAGCGGTGGACGACCGAGTGGTCCGGCACGCGCGAGCCGAACGGGTCGTGCTTGGCCTGCTCCTCAGCGGCTCTGGCGGCACGCTGCTGTTCGGCGTAGGCGCGCGCGCCCTCCTCGGCGCGGCGCTTGCGCGCCGCGGCGGCCGCGACCTTGACCGCGTTGTTGGAGACCTTGCCGCCCCGCGAGGTCTCCGCCAGCTGCTCCAGCTGGTCGGCCGCCTCGTTGATCGCCTGCAGGTGGCGCTGGTGCTCGTGCTGACGTCCCGGCGGCGCGATGTCCGGGTGCCAGCGCTTCGCCATCTTGCGGCGCGCGAGCTGGACCGCCCGCTTGTCGAAGGGCGGTTCGAGCTCCAGCAGCAGGATGGCCTGCTCGACGTCGAAGACGGTTGGCATGACTCGTGCGAGGGTAGCGGCGAAGGGTGGCAGCAGGCAGCCGAAGCGAGCAGCGGGCGGGCATGCGGGCCGCTGAGGCCGACGCCCCGCTCGGGCGCGAGGTGTGGGTCGTCGCGGGGGTCGTCGTGCTCGGCGTCTTCATGTCGATCCTCGACACGACGATCGTCAACGTCGCGCTGGCGACGCTCGCGCGCGAGCTGCACAGCTCGCTCGACACGATCCAGTGGGTCGCGACCGGTTACCTGCTGTCGCTGGCGATCGTGATCCCGCTCAGCGGCTGGTTCTCCGAGCGCTTCGGCTCCAAGCGCGTGTGGATGAGCTCGGTCGCGATCTTCGGGATCGGCTCCGCGCTGTGCGGCGCGGCGTGGTCCTCCGGCGCGCTGATCGCCTTCCGCATCGTGCAGGGGATCGGCGGCGGGATGATCATGCCGGTCGGCATGAGCCTGCTCGCGCAGACGGCCGGGCCGCGGCGCGTCGGGCGCGTGATGGCGGTGATCGGCGTGCCGATGCTGCTGGCGCCGGTGTTCGGACCGGTGATCGGCGGCCTGATCGTCGACAGCGTCTCGTGGCGCTGGATCTTCTACGTGAACGTGCCGATCGTGCTGCTCGCCCTGGTGCTGGCGGCGCGCGTGCTGAACGCCGACCACGGCCGCGCCGACGCCGGGCGGCTCGACTGGCTCGGCGTCGCGCTGCTGCCGCCCGGGCTGGCGCTGATCGTGTTCGGGCTGAGCGAGGTCGAGTCGCACGGCGGGATCGGCGCGCCGATCGCGTTCGGGCCGATCGTGGTCGGGCTCGTGCTGCTGACGCTGTTCGCCGTGCACGGCTGGCGCGTGCAGCGGCCGCTGATCGACGTTCGTCTGTTCGCGCAGCGCTGCTTCCGTCCCGCCGCGATCTCGATGACGTTGGCCGGCGCGGCGCTGTTCGGCTCGATCCTCGTGATCGCGCTGTACTTCCAGGTGGCCCGCGGCGAGAGCGCGCTCGACACGGGCCTGCTGATGGCGCCGCAGGGGATCGGTGCGGCGGCGGTGATGCCGATCGCAGGGCGGCTGTCGGACCGCGTCGGCGGCGGCCACGTCGCGACCGTCGGCTTCTCGCTGCTGGCGCTCGGCACGCTCCCGCTCGCGTGGGTCGGCCCGAGCACGTCGTATGGGGTGCTGACGATCGCGCTCGTCGTGCGGGGGATCGGCCTCGGCTGCGCGATGATGCCGACGATGGCGGCCGCGTTCGCGCAGTTGGAGCGTCCGCAGGTCCCCCGCGCGACGGCGGCGCTGAACGCGCTGCAGCGCACCGGCGGGTCGATCGGCACGGCGCTGCTGGCGGTCGTGCTGACGCATGAGCTGACGCAGGCGTTCGGCGGCGCCGCCGGCGGCGGGTCGCTCGGGTCCGTGCCGGACGCGGTCCGCGCGCGCGCCGCCGAGCCGCTGGCGAGCGCGTTCGGGACGACGTTCTGGTGGGCGGTCGGGATCACGGCGCTCGGGATCGTGCCGGCGGCGGTGCTGGCGGTGCGCGAGCGCAGCGGCGCGCGGCAGCCGGACGCCGTTGCACCGCCTGCCTGATCTATCCTCCGCGGCTCCCCATGAGCGCCCAGTACATCTTCACGATGCACCGCCTGTCGCGGTCGTTCCCGCCCGACAAGGAGGTGCTGAGAGAGGTCTCGCTGTCCTTCTATCCGGGCGCCAAGATCGGCGTGCTCGGCTACAACGGCGCGGGCAAGTCGACGCTGCTGCGGATCATGGCGGGCACCGACACGGAGTACCGCGGCGCCGCCCAGCTTGCGCCGGGCGCGTCGGTCGGCCTGCTGGAGCAGGAGCCTGCGCTCGATCCGGACAAGGACGTGCGCGGGAACGTCGAGGACGGCGTCGCCGAGCTGCGCGACCTTTTGAACCGCTTCAACGAGCTGGCGGCGAACTACTCCGACGAGACGGCCGACGAGTTCGCGCGGCTGCAGGAGCGGATCGACGCGGCCGACGCGTGGAACCTCGACACGATGCTCGACACGGCGATGGACGCGCTGCGGCTGCCGCCCGGCGACGCGGACGTAACGACGCTGTCCGGCGGGGAGCGGCGCCGAGTGGCGCTGTGCCGGCTGCTGCTGAGAGCGCCCGACCTGCTGCTGCTCGACGAGCCGACGAACCACCTCGACGCCGAGTCGGTCGCGTGGCTGGAGCAGCACCTGAGCGAGTACAGAGGCACCATCGTCGCGATCACCCACGATCGCTACTTCCTCGACAACGTCGCCGGCTGGATCCTCGAGCTGGACCGCGGCCGCGGGATTCCCTACGAGGGCAACTACAGCGGCTGGCTCGTGCAGAAGCAGCAGCGGCTGGAGCAGGAGGAGCGGAGCGACAAGGCGCGCAGACGCACGATCGCGAAGGAGCTGGAGTGGGTGCGGATGAACGCGTCCGCACGGCGCGCGAAGCCGAAGGCGCGGTTGAACGCGTATGAGCAGCTGCTGGCGGAGGAGCGCAATGTCAGATTGGACTCGGTCCAGATCCACATCCCGCCCGGACCGCGCCTCGGCGAGGTCGTGATCGAGGCGGAGAGGTTGTCGAAGGGCTACGGCGAGCGGCTGCTGATCGAGGACCTGTCGTTCAAGCTGCCGCGCAGCGGGATCGTCGGCGTGATCGGTCCCAACGGCGCCGGCAAGACGACGCTCTTCCGGATGCTGACGGGGCAAGAGCAGCCGGATGCGGGGTCGCTGCGGTTGGGTGACACGGTGGAGCTGGCGTACGTCGACCAGTCGCGCGACGCGTTGGATCCGGAGAAGACCGTCTGGGAGGAGATCTCCGGCGGCGAGGACCACATCATGGTCGGCGATCACAGAATGAATTCACGCGCGTACGTGAGCGGCTTCAACTTCAAGGGCACCGACCAGCAGGCGAAGGTCGGGAAGCTGAGCGGCGGCGAGCGCAACCGCGTTCATCTGGCGAAGCTGCTGCGGTCGGGTGGAAACGTCTTGCTCTTGGACGAGCCGACGAACGACCTGGACGTCGACACGCTGCGGGCGCTGGAGGAGGCGCTGCTGGCGTTCCCCGGCTGCGCGGTTGTGATCTCCCACGACCGCTGGTTCCTCGACCGCATCGCAACGCACGTGCTCGCGTTCGAGGGCGACTCGCAGGTGCGCTGGTTCGAGGGCAACTTCGAGGCGTACGAGTCCGAGCGCCGTGAGCGCTTGGGTGACGCGGCGGATCGGCCGCACCGGATCGCGTACAAGAGACTCGTGCGGTCCTGAGCGGGGCCGCGCGGCCGCCCTGGCTCCGCAGCCAGTCGCACGCGCTAGGGTCAAGCACCATGGGAGATGTCTCGAAGGCAGTGCTCATCACGGGGTGCTCGTCCGGGATCGGGCGGGCGACGGCACGGCGACTCGCCAGAGGTGGATGGACGGTGTATGCGACCGCCCGGAGGCTGGAGTCGATCGCCGATCTGGAGGCAGCCGGCTGCCGCACGCTTGCGCTCGACGTGACCGACGAGGCTTCGATGGTCGCGGCCGTGCGGACGATCGAGGAGACGCACGGCGCGGTCGGCGTGTTGATCAACAATGCCGGCTACTCGCAGAGCGGCGCGATCGAGACGGTGCCGCTGGACGCGGTGCGCAAGCAGTTCGAGACGAACGTCTTCGGGCTCGCGCGGCTGACGCAGCTCGTGTTGCCGCAGATGCGCGAGCAGCGTTGGGGGAAGATCGTGATGCTCGGATCGATGGGCGGGCGGCTGGTGTTCCCCGGCGGCGGCTGGTACCACGCGACCAAGCACGCGCTGGAGGCCGTCAGCGATGCGCTGCGCTTCGAGGTGCGGGGCTTCGGCATCGACGTGATCCTGCTGGAGCCGGGCCTGATCACGACCGAATTCGGCAACGCCGCGGTCGCGAGCATGAGCGAGGTGGACGGACCGCCCTCCGGCGCGGCTCCCACAGATCCGTATGCGACGTTCAACGCCACGGTCGGCAGCGCCACGCAGGGCGCCTACGAGGGTCCGCTGCGCCTGCTTGGCGGCGGGCCGGACCGCGTCGCGAAGGTGATCGAGAAGTCGATTCGCAAGCGCCGGGCGCCGACGCGCGTGACGATCACGCCGTCGGCGAAGCTGTCGATCCCCTCGCGTCGGCTGCTGCCCGACCGCGCGTGGGACGCGCTGATGCGCGCGCAGTTCCCGACGCCGAAGTAGCGGCTGGGCGCGCCGTCACGCGGCGCAACAACGCACGGCAGCGGCGCGGCCGGCCTCCCCCAAGGCCGACCGCGCCGTGTACCTGCCGTCCCCCGGCGACGCTACTTGCCGCAGCCGCGGATGTGGAGCCGCGGGTGCGTAGTGATCGCGTCGCCGTTCTGGCCCTGCATCTGGATCAGTGCGCGTGCGCGCTTCCCTCGCTTGGAGCAGAGGTTGGTCCGGACGCCGAGGGGCCCATGGCTCCCCGCCACGAGGTTGAGCGTGAACTTCGTCACCGGCGCATCCGGGATGGTGTCGAAGTTCGTCGCCAACTGCTTGCCGCCCGGGATCGTGACCCGGCCGACGAGGTCGATGGCGATTTCGCCCCGCAGCGCGACCATCAGGTCGGGCAACGGACGACCCGGATGTCTGACGAAGAACACGCCGCCCTTCAGCGGATTCTTCAACAGCGGGGTCTTGGCGACGGCCGAGCCGGCCTTGGCCTTATCGCAATCGTCGTTCTTGTACTCGGTCAACGTGCACGCTCTGTTGACCACGTTCAGCAACGCGGACAACGTCTGCGGCAAGACGACCTTCACCGATCTCAGATTGCTCTGACCCGGCTTCTGGGTGAGCACCGTTCTGAACGGCGTGGAGCTGCGCACTCCGTTGTGCCCGGCAGCGCCCACGAACAAGCTGAGCTTCGGCGCGAACCGGAGGTTCTTGCAGCTGCCCACCTTGAACCGCGAGCTCAGCGACGCCGTCTCTCCGTCGAGCGCCGTCGCCGTGCCACCGACCTGCTGCGTGGAGCAGTTCGTCGGCGCGACCATGAATCTGGCCTTGTCGACCGAGATCCGCACCGCGCGGATGTGCAGCGGCACACCCTTGACGATCGTCGGGAACGGATCCGACACCACGCTCAGCTGAGCGGTCAGCGGGTCGACGTGGATCGCCGCGCGGACGATCACCGTCCCCAGGTTGAAGGGTCCGGCCACCGCGTCGACGACGACCGCGAGACCGTACGGGGCTCCTCTATAGGGACCCGTGAGGTACACGCGACCGTTGGTCACCCAGAAGGGATCGCTGCCGACGCCGGCGGCGACCTTCGCGTGGCCGATCAGCGACCCAGCCGGGCAGTTGCCCGTGCCGGCCGCCGCGTTCGAGCACTGCTCCGCATCCTTCACACGCGCGAGCAGGCCCTTGGGCGTGTCGACGGTGACGCCTCTGAACTCGGCGTCGTCGTCCGAGCGGGCGAGCGAGACGTGGAACGGGCTGCTCGAGCCTGCCACCGGGTTCTCGACGCCGGCGCGGAACGCCGGAGCGAAGCTCGGCGCTCTACAGCCCGTCGTGGTGAACGAGGTCTCGATGTGCCGCGGCGCGTCACTCCACGAGAGCAGATCCACGCTCGTGGTGTGCGTCCCACACAGGCTCGGTGACGCCAACGGCGCACGCGGGCCCTGCTTGAAGTGCAGCGTCATCGCGTTGAACGGCAGCTGCGGCAGGCCGTCGAAGACGGTCGTCAGCTGACCCGTCGCCGGGTTGGCCATGATGGAACCCGGGAGCTTGATGTCGATGCCATCAGCGTCGGAGCGAACCTCCACTGCGATACGGAACAGCTGCCCGGACATCGGATCGTCCGAGTTTTGCGTGCGCAGGAAGATCGACCCGCTGACCTGATGGTCGAGCAACGGCGTCTGCAGCGTCACCGTGCCGAGCTTCGACGCATCCGGGCACGTCGCCACACCTTCCTGGCCGATGCCGAGCTGCGCATCGGTGCACGCCTGCAGGCCGTCCGCGGAGGACGGGTTGATCGTCAACCCCTCCGGCAGCGTCACCACTGCCGTTCTGAGGTCGGCCGGCGCGATGCCGTTGATGCCCCAGTCCTGGCTCAGCGTGACGGTCGCATCCACACTGCTCGGCGCATGCGGCGCCGAGGTCGAGGGCATGAACGCAAACCCGGGATCGAACGGGTTGTACTGGCACCCTTCCATCGGGGGCGTCTCGGTTCTGTTGTGCACGAACACGTCGGGGTGCTCGTAGGTATCCATGTCGATGCCCCACTCCAGGGGTCTGCCAGGACATGACGTCGGCGTGCGCAGGAACGGCACTTCGCTGCGCGCTCTCAGCGTGCAGTCGCCTCGGCTCGGGTTGTTTCCGGAGCTACCCATGCAGATGCCGCGCAGCCGGTCATGCGACGCGTCGGTCGGATTGCCCCACAGCGTGACCGTGAACTTCGGGATCGGGATCGCGTTCGGCGCCGTCTCCGTGACGATGTCGATCCCGTTGTCGGAGGGCCGCACCTTCGCCTTCAACAGGACGACGATGTTGTTGTAGTAGAAGCCGAACATCGCTGGCGTGCCGGCCGGTGGCTCGACATTCCATAAGGGCGCGATGTCAGTGGCGTTGAGCTGCACCAGGCCGATCTGGCTCTCAAGCGGGCATCTGGGGGTGTCGCTCAGCGCGAAGGGCGTGGTCAGCTGCGACGGCGCGCAGCGGATCGGCGTCGCCGTCGGGTTGCCGACGAAGCCCGCCGGGACGTGGACGATCGTGTCTCGAAAGCTCTCCGTCGGCGCGATCGCCATGAGAAACGGAAGCGGGGCCGGGAAGTCGAGCAGCTCCCGCTGCTCAGACAGCAATCTGACGTCGGTCGTAACGGCCGCCGGGTCGCTACCGGCACGTGTGGCAGGCACAACTGGACCATCGCTCATCCCGACGTCGAAGGCGTTGATCGCAAACGGGCCGATCGGCCCGACGATGAGCGTGAACGGATCGGTGAAGCTGTCGCTGGTCCCTCCGCCAGACACCTCGATCGCCCCGTCCACGCTGCCGCTTGCGTTGGAGTCAACGGAGGTGACGGTCACGAGGCGAACCTGTTGGTCCGGCCCTACGCCGGACACGTCGCCGGTGCATTCCGTCACCTGCCCCGTCGTCTGACACTGCACATTCCCCAACGGCCCGTCGGGGGAGGGATCCGCCGGTGACACACCGGGGGGGAACGTGTATCTGACGGTGAGATTGCCGCTGAGCGGGTCTGTCCCGGTGTTCATCACCGTCACCCACAGCTGCAGGAACCTCCCCGGCGCGACATGATCCGGATGCAACGTCGCGACGCTCAGCGCCGGCGCCGCGGCGGCCGCGCCCGCAGCCGCCGCGCTCAGGACCACGGCGAGAGCGAGGCTCCAGCCGAGCCTGCTCAGCGTTCTGATGCGCTTCATCTCAGCGTCCCTTTCTCGCGGCTCTGAACGTCACGCGGATCGTGCGCTCGACTTCGTCTCCGCCGACGGAGACGAACCTCAGGTGGACCGCTGTCGTGTAGGTGCCAGAGGTCCTCAGGCGCACACGGGCGGCTCGTCTGAGACGCAGCCGCACGGTGTGCGCGCCGCGTCTGGCGTGTCCGATCGAGCCCGCGCGAACGCCCTTGCCGCTCCAGGCGAGCCGGCCGCTCGCGAGCAGCTCGACGCGGAGCGATCCGGCCGCGCCGTGGAGCACGATGCGCCGTCGCACCACCAGGAGCTTCGAGCTGCGCTGAGCGCTGCCCTCGTCGAGCGACAGGCTTCCGAGCGTGTCGTCCGGCGGACTTGCCGACGGCGGTGGCTGGCACGTGTCGCCCTCGCAGGGCGGCGTCGCCGACCCCGCCGGCTCGTTCAGGGTGCTGCCGTCGCGGGCGTCGTACACGTCCACGAGGTCGTCGTGATCCGACGCAACCAGACGCTGGCGCGTCACGAAGAAGACGTCGTCTCCGTTCTCGCTGGCGTCCGCGAAGGTGGCGGGATCGCTCCCCTTGCCCGTCGACACGAGCGTGACCGTTCTGCTGATCGGGTCATACTCATACGTGTCGAGCACGTTGTTTCTGTCCTGTGGGACCAGCTCCTCGGCAGTCGAGAAGAAGACATGCCCGTCGGGGGTGAGGAACCGCGGCCGCACGATGTCGCTGACGGTGATTCTGCCTTCTGTCGCAGCCGGAAGGACCGTCGCATCGGACGTCGCAGGCTGCTGCGGACATGAGGCGCACGTGGTTCTGTCGTCTCTGAGACTGTAGACGTACATCTCGGCATGCCGGTTCGCTTGGTATCCGAGCGGATCAGTGCTAGTTCCGGACTGGAACACAAAAGCGAGGTAGTTGCCATCGGGTGTGACCCGGGCGGCGCCCGGAGCAAAGCCCTTCACACCAAGGTCGGCGCCCTCAGTTCGCTGGGTGACCGCGCCACTGATCAGTCTCGTGGTGCCGTGATCCCACACCACCAAGTGGTCGGCCGCAGTCTGATAGTAGACGCGCCCGCCGTCGTCGCTCATGCCGACCACCTCGCCGCCGCCGAGATCGCCGTCGTGTGAGATCAACGTCAGATTTCTGTCTGTGGACGGATCGCTGCTCTCGGTGTAGCGGTAAAGATCCGTCGCACCGTTCGTGTCTTCATCCACCAGGCCGGCATCCGTCGTGAAGAACACCGTGCGACCGTCGGGCGTGACCGCCTGAAGTGAAGCTTGGCTCGGGTCGGAATCGTTCTGCTGGTCATCCGAAGAGGTTTGCGGATCATCGGTGAGCTCTGGCTGCGAGATCCACGCAGTTCTGTTGCCATCAATCCGCATGAACAGCTGCGATGGGCCAAGCTGCGATGAAGCGGTGAAGATCTGTCGTCTCCCATCCGCTGACACTGTCGCCCGATATGACGCAGGCATGTCGGAGCCGCTGGGCGGAACGGTGCCATCGGGAAGAATTCCGACAAGCTTAAGCACGCCGTTGTCCCACTCGTACACGTTCGGCACGCCGGGGGCGGCCTCGGGCAGGAACTGCGTCACTGTCCCCAAAAAGGGGTCGGGCACGGAAACGAAGGCGAGATGCCTGGCGTCCGCAGAGAGGCCCCAGAAGAAGCCTATTGACGGGTAAAGACTGAAGTCAAAGAAGCTCAACGGATCGACCTGCGACTTCCCGACCGTCTCAAGTTGCCGTGTCGCGGTGTCCTCGGTGTAGATGTTGAAGCGATGCGGCGTGTCGTCGCTGACCGCCGGCAGGTCGTACGCGCGGACGATGGCCGTACGCAGATCCTCCGAATAGAGCTGAAGGGCCGTCACGCCCAACAGGAGCTGTGACGCCTCGGGCTGCGCCAATGGCGTAATCGCGTGCGTCCTCCACCCGGCATCCGTGCGGCGCGCGATGTACTGCGTCTGACCGGCCTGGCCCGACCCGGCCGTGTCGCCGAACGGGGTGCGAGAGCTGAACACGACGGCGTCCCCGAGCCGGGACGCGAGCGTCGTGTCCCCGTCACCGACGATGTCCCCGTTCCCCTTCCTCTCCGGTGAGACCTGCTCGAAGTGGCGCGCCGCGCTCGCCGCGGCGGGCAGCACGCCAAGGAGCGCGCACATCCCAAGCGCTGCGCTGACGACGATCCAGCGGGCACGACGCGGCCAGCCTGCTTGTCCTCGCAATACCACTTGACCCTCTCCTCTGAAAACGGACGTGGCTACCATAGCGCCCATGTCGCTCGGCTGCAAAGCAGAGCGTGTTTTGCTTGACATCGGTGCTTCGTCAGCCTACGCTGAATGTCGCCGCGCGCTGCGGAGCAGCCCTTTGCGAGTGCGCGTGCGTATGGCTACGTCGGCGAAAGGGGGACTGCCGCGACACGACTCTGCTGCGCGCGCACGGCGCGCTACGTTTAGCCAATCTCAATTCGCAATACGAGGATTAATCACATGAAACTCTGCAAGCTGCTCCTTGCTGCCGTTGGCGCAACCGTCCTCCTCGGTGCGCTCGTCTCGACAGCGTCCGCGACTCGCCTCGAATCCAGCAGTCAAACGCTCAGAACTGCCTTCACCAGCGTGAGGTTCAGGGAAACCTTCGGCAGCACGACCGACTGTGCAGTGACGCTCGAAGGCTCCTTGCACTCCAGGACCATCCAGAAAGTCGCCGGCACCCTAATCGGCTACATCACCAGGGCCGACCTCGGCCCATGCGCCGGCACGGGCACCGCAACGATTCTAACCGAAACGCTCCCGTGGCACGTCCGCTACCTAGCGTTCTCCGGCACCCTACCGAACATAACCAGGCTCATAATCAACGTGATTGGGTCGGCCTTCAGGGTGAGGTTCCCGACCGGTTCCAACTGCCTAGCGAGGAGCACTCCTGAAGAACCCGCCATAGGCACCTTCGAACGCGACATCACGACGAGGGAACTCACCGCAGCTGAAATCGGCGGCAGGATAAGGACAAGCTGCCTCAACATTAGCGGGACCTTCGAATCCTCAAGGAACAGACCAACGGTACTAGGCGGCACGGCAGGGATCACCGTCACCCTAATATAAGCCCTCGTCTCGACGAGAGCTCGGCGGCGCCGCTACGTAGCGGCGCCGCCGTCCTTAACGGCTCCGGCCATCAGGGGAGGGCCAGGCGCCGTAGCTCCGCAACAATCGCGGATCGGGTCGCACTCCGCACTAGAGTCACCGGGAGGCGACACACATGAAGTTGTCCATGCAGGTCCTCAGCGCCGTAGCTGCAACCGTATTGCTCGCGCTGCTCGCATCAACCGCATCAGCAGCACGGCTGGAAAGCAGCAGCCAGACACTCAGAACCGCATTCACCAGCCTGAGGTTCAGGGAAACCTTCGGCAGCACGACCGACTGTGCAGTGACGCTCGAAGGCTCCTTGCACTCCAGGACCATACAAAAGGTCGCTGGAACCCTAGTCGGCTACATCACCAACGCCGCGCTCGGCGCATGCGCCGCCGGCACCGCGACAATCCTAACCGAAACTCTCCCTTGGCACCTCCGCTACCTAGCCTTCAGCGGCACCCTACCCAACATAACCAGGATTATATTTAATTTAATAGGCTTTGCCTTCAGGTTTAGGTTTCCGACCGGTTCCAACTGCCTAGCGAGGAGCACTCCTGAAGAACCCCTCATCCCTACCTTCGAACGCAGCGTCACCACGAGGGAGCTCACCGGCGCTGAACTCGGCGGCACCATAAGGACCAGCTGCCTCAACATCAGCGCAAGCTTCACATCCTCGAGGAACACGCCGACGGTGCTAAACGGCACGGCAAGGCTCACTGTCGTCCTAATATAAGCCTCATCTCGACGAGCCTGCGGCGGCGGCGCTACGTAGCGGCGCCGCCGTCCCTAAGGCTCCAGTCCTCGGGAAGACCAGGCGCCGCAACTCCGCCAACAATCGCGGATCAGGTCGTACTCCGCACTAGAGTCACCGGGAGGCGACCACACATGAAGTTGTCCATCCAGATCCTCAGCACCATAGCGGCGACCGTCCTGCTGGCGCTGCTCGTCTCAACCGCATCAGCCACACGACTGGAAATCAGCAGCCAGACACTCAGAACTGCGTTCAGCAGGTTGATAATCGCGGAAAGTTTCGGAAGCACCACCGAATGCCAAGTGACGCTCGAAGGCTCATTGCACTCCAGGACCATCCAGAAGGTCGCAGGAACCCTAATCGGCTACATCACCAGGGCCGACCTGGGCGCCTGCGCCGCCGGCACTGCGACGATCCTAACCGAAACGCTCCCCTGGCACCTCCGCTACCTAAGCTTCAACGGCACGCTACCCAACATAACGCGGGTCGTAAGCAACATCATCGGCGTCGCCTTCAGGGCCAGGCTTCCTACCGGGAGCAACTGCCTAGCGAGGAGCACGGCCGAAGAACCCGTCATAAACACCTTTGAACGTAGCATCGCAACGAGGGAGCTCACCACTGCTGAACTCGGTGGAAGGATAAGGAGCAGCTGTCTCGGCATCAGTTTAGGAATTTCCTCATCGCAGAACACGCCGACAGTGCTAAACGGTACGGCAAGGATCACCGTCACCCTAATATAAGCCGCCACCTCGACAGCTCGGCCGGTGCCGCTACGTAGTTGCACCGCCGCCGTCCTCAGGACTCTCGGCAGCAGAGAAGCCAGGGCCCCGGGCCACACCGCTCAATCACTTGTAGGAGGGCAATCACCCATGATGTTCTGCAAGCACATCGCGTCCGCTGTGGGAGCCATCGCGCTCCTCGCGACACTCGTGTCAACCGCATCAGCCGCACGGCTGGAAAGCAGCAGCCAGACTCTCAGAACGGCATTTACCAGCGCCAGGTTCACAGAAACCTTCGGTAGCACTACCGATTGCGAAGTGACGCTCGAAGGCTCATTGCACTCCAGGACCATTCAAAAGGTCGCTGGAACCCTAATCGGCTACATCGAAAGGGCCGCCCTGGGCAGGTGCGCCGCCGGCACCGCGACGATCCTAACGGAAACTCTGCCCTGGCATCTCCGCTACCTAAGCTTCGCGGGAACCCTACCCAGCATAAACAGACTCTTGTTCAACATGATCGGTTTTGCGATGAGGATAAGGTTCCCGTCCGGTTCCAACTGCCTAGCGAGGAGCGCTCCAGAAGAACCCCTCGTAGTCACCTTCGAACGCGACATCATCACGAGGGAGCTCACCGCAGCCGAACTCAGCGGCAGGATAAGGACCAGCTGCCTCAACACCACCGCGACCTTCTCCTCTTCAAGAGTCACGCCGACGGTGCTAAACGGTACGGCAAGGATCACCGTCACCCTAATATAAGCCACTCGGGGAGGGCTCAGCGGCGCCGCTACGTAGCGGCGCCGCCGTCCTCGAGCGTCCAGTCGTCAGGGCAGACCCCGGGCCGCGAGCTACCTACTCTTCACTGGAGGGAAGCAACCGAAATGAAGGTGCTCAAGCGCATTGTCTGCGTCGTCGGAGCCATCGGGCTCCTCGCCACACTCGTATCGACTGCATCAGCCACACAGCTGGAAACCAGCAGCCAGACCCTCAGAACCGCATTCACCAGCGTGAGGATAAGGGAAACCTTCGGCAGCACCACCGGATGCGCGATGACGCTCGAAGGATCCTTGCACTCCAGGACCATACAAAAGGTCGCCGGCACACTAATCGGCTACATCACCAGCGCCCACCTCGGCACATGCACCGCCGGCACCGCGACAATCCTAACCGAAACCCTCCCCTGGCACATCCGCTACCTAGCCTTCCGCGGCACCCTACCCAACATAACCAGTCTCATAAGCAACGTGATCGGGTTCGCCTTCAAGTTTAGGTTCCCGACCGGAGCCAACTGCCTAGCGAGGAGCACCCCGGAAGAACCGCTCATAAACACCTTTGAACGTGAAGTAGCGACGAGGGAGCTCACTGGAGCTGAAATCAACGGCACCATAAGGACCAGCTGCCTCAACATTAGCCTCGGCTTCACCTCGTCAAAGAACACGCCCACCGTGCTAAACGGCACGGCAAGGAGCACCGTCACCCTAATATAGGCGGACGGTGCTAAGCGGGCGCCGGCGGTCCCTCACCGCACGACGTCAAACCCACCGCCCAACCGCAGCGCGAACGCCGCGAGCAGCCTCGCGGCGTTCGCCACGTCTTCGAGCTGGCAAAGCTCGACCGGGGAGTGCATGTAGCGCAGGGGCACGGAGACCAGGGCGGTGGGGATGCCGGCGCGAGAGAGGTGGATCGCGTCGGCGTCGGTTCCGGTGCCGCGGCCGGCAGAGGCGACGGTGAAGGGGATTCCCTCGGCCTCGGCCGTCTCGTGAAGCAGCTCGAACACGCGCGGGTGGATCGTGGAGCCGCGCGTGAGAGACGGCCCCGAGCCGAGCGGGTGTCTGGTCAGCTCTCCAAGCTCCACCCCCGGCTGATCAGTGGCGAACGTCACGTCGACCGCCACGGCCACATCCGGGTCGAGCGCAAACGCCGTCGTGCGGGAGCCGGCGAAGGTGATCTCCTCCTGTACGGCCGCGACGGCGGCCACGTCACCGGCCGCGCCACCGTCTTCGGCCACCAACCGCGCCGCCTCCAGGGCCACGTAGCAGCCGATCCGGTTGTCCAGCGCGCGCGACACCAGCCGCCCGTTCGGCAGCTCCACCGGCTCGCCAGTGATCACCGCGACGTCGCCGATCCGCACCATCGAGCGGGCGTCGTCACCATCCCGCGCGCCGATGTCGATGTGGAGGTCCTTCAGCTCCGGCACGCGCTTGCGGTCCTCGTCCTTCATCAGATGGATCGGCTTCTTGCCGATCACGCCCGGGATCTCACCGCCCCGCGTCACGAGCGTCACGCGCTGCCCGACGAGGATGATCGGGTCCCAGCCGCCGACCGAGCCGAAGCGCAGGAAGCCGTCGTCGTCGATGTGCGTCACGTGCACGCCGATCTCGTCGATGTGGCCGACGATCGCCAGCAGCGGGCCGTCGCCGATCCCTCTCACGCGCGCGATCGAGGACCCGAGCGCGTCCGAGCTGACCTCGGCGAACTCGCTCGCCGCCTCGCGCCACACCGCGGCCGCATCGCCCTCGTAGCCCGAGGGCCCGGGCGTCGTCAGCAGTCTCTGCAGCAGCGGCGGCGTCGGCACGGCCGCAAGCCTATAGCGCATAGCGCGCGCAAGCGCGATCGCATCTGACCGGTCGGGCGATTTCGCGTAATGCGGTCGAACGGATACGCTTGTGCGGCTCAACGACCGCCCCGGCGGTTGGCCGGGGCAGACTGGAGGGGGAAATGTTGCGACGTCCACTCCTGGCCGCGATCGCGGTCGCGTCCGTCTGCGCGTTGGCTGCGCTCTCGGCGCCCGCAGGCGCCGTGAGGGCCATCTGGATTCAGCCAGGCGGCGAAATAAAGAAGACCGTCGAAGCCTTTACGATCAGAGCATTCGGCGGCGAAGTGACGATAACGTGCGCACTGACGCTGACGGGCAGGATCACGACCGCACCGATAGAAAAGGCGTGGGCCGGCCTCCTACCCGAAGGCAGGATAGGCCGCATCGAAGGCTGGGCCGTCGAAGGCTGCAGGACGAACCTCGGCACGCCCGTCGAAGTCACCGTGCTAGTGGAACCTGGCGCGCCGCGTGATCTGCGGTATCAGGGCTTCCTAGGCGTGCTACCGAACATAACCGGCGTCCAGTTCCGCAAGCTAGCGTTCGCCTTCCGCATAGTCGAACCGTTCGTGCTCGGGACGTGCCTATACCGCGGGATGGTGGACCTACTAATGAGCTTCCCGCCGGCGGAAGGTCCCGGCGGAAGGTTCACGTCGGAGAGATTCATCACGCCGAACGCGATCCCGCGCATCAGCCCGGCACCGTGTCCGGAAATAGTCGAAATCAGCGGCAGCGGAAAGATCACGCCGCCGCAGACCGCGCAGCTAGTGAACTGAGCGGCGCGACAGCGGGGCCCGGTCGGCGCGGACCGGGCCCCGATGCGTGGTCAGGCGAGCTGCCGGAGGACGTACGGCAGGATCCCGCCGTTGCGGTAGTAGCGCTGCTCCTTCGGCGTGTCGATCCGGACCGTCACGACGAACTCCTTGTCGTCGGCGCGCACGGTCAGCTCGCGCGGGACCTCGTCGCCACCCGCGATGCCGGCGATCGTGAACGTCTCGCGGCCGGTCAGCCCAAGCGACTGCGCCGACTCGCCGTCCTTGAACTGCAGCGGCAGGACACCCATCCCGACGAGGTTCGAGCGGTGGATGCGCTCGAACGACTCCGCGATCACCGCGCGCACGCCGAGCAGGTTCGTGCCCTTCGCGGCCCAGTCGCGTGAGGAGCCCGAGCCGTACTCCTTGCCGCCGATCACCACGAGCGGCGTTCCGGACTCGGCGTACTTCATCGCCGCGTCGTAGATCGCCATCGGCTCGGGCTCACCGTCGCCGCCGAGGAACAGCGTCACGCCGCCCTCGGTGCCGGGCGCCAGCAGGTTCCGCAACCGGATGTTCGCGAACGTGCCACGCATCATCACCTCGTGGTTGCCGCGCCGCGCGCCGTAGGAGTTGAAGTCCTTGCGCTCGACGCCGTGCTGCTGGAGGTAGCGCCCCGCCGGCGAGTCCGGCTTGATCGCGCCCGCCGGCGAGATGTGGTCGGTCGTGACGGAGTCGCCGAGCAGCGCGAGCACGCGCGCGCCCTCGATGTCCGTCACCGGTGTCGGCTCGGCCGGCATGTCCTTGAAGTACGGCGGGTTCTGCACATAGGTCGACGCGTCGTCCCAGGCGAACTTGTCGCCCGTCGGGACGTCCAACCCGCGCCAGCGCTCGTCGCCGGCGTACACGCCGTCGTACGACTTCACGAACATGTCGGACTGGACCGCCTGCTCAATCGTGCGCGCGACCTCCTCGGCGCTCGGCCAGATGTCGCGCAGGTAGACCTCGTTGCCGTCCGCGTCCTCGCCGAGCGGGTCGTTCTGCAGGTCGACGTCCATCGTCCCCGCCAGCGCGTACGCCACCACCAACGGCGGCGACGCCAGATAGTTCATCTTGACGTCAGGGTTGATGCGGCCCTCGAAGTTGCGGTTCCCGCTCAGCACCGAGCAGACCGCCAGGTCGTGCTCGTTCACCGCCGCGGAGATCTCGTCCGGCAGCGGGCCCGAGTTGCCGATGCACGTCGTGCAGCCATAGCCGACGCGGTTGAAGCCGAGCCGATCCAACGCGTCCGTGAGCCCCGCCCGGTCGTAGTACTCGGTCACGACCTTCGAGCCGGGCGCCAAGGACGTCTTCACCCACGGCTTCGCTCTCAGGCCGCGCTGCACCGCGTTGCGCGCGAGCAGGCCGGCGCCGAGCATCACCGACGGGTTCGAGGTGTTCGTGCAGCTCGTGATCGCGGCGATCACGACGCGCCCGTGGTCGAGCGTCGTCTCCGTGCCGTCGGCGAGCGTGACGGGGACCTCGCCGTGCGTCAGGGCGGGCGCCGCCACCATGCCTACCGGGGCGCCGACCGGCTGCGCATGCGGCTCGCGCGCGCCGTCGCCGCCCGACGGGTCCTGGGCGGCGGTCGGATCGCTGGCGGGGAAGCTGTCCGCTACGGCGTCGTCGTCGCCGTCGACCTCGGGCAGGTAGCCGGCGAGCGCCTGGCGGAACGCGTCCTGCGCGTCCGTCAGCGCGATGCGGTCCTGCGGACGCTTCGGCCCGGCGATCGACGGGACCACCTCGCCAAGGTCCAGCTCCAGCGTCTCGCTGTAGGTCGGCTCCTCGGAGGACTCGTCATGCCACAGGCCCTGCGCTCTCGCGTACGCCTCGACCAAGGCGATCTGCTCGTCGGAGCGGCCCGTGAAGGCCATGTACCGCAGCGTCTCCGCGTCGATCGGGAAGATCGCGCAGGTCGAGCCGAACTCCGGCGACATGTTTCCGATCGTCGCCCGGTCGGCGAGCGGCAGGCGCGAGACGCCCGCGCCGAAGAACTCGACGAACTTGCCGACGACGCCGTGTCTGCGCAGCAGCTCCGTGACGGTGAGGACGAGGTCGGTCGCGGTGGCGCCCTCGCGCAGCTCGCCCGTCAGCTTGAAGCCGATCACCTGCGGGATCAGCATCGACATCGGCTGGCCGAGCATCGCCGCCTCGGCCTCGATCCCCCCGACCCCCCAGCCGAGCACGCCGAGGCCGTTCACCATCGTCGTGTGCGAGTCGGTGCCCACCAGGGTGTCCGGGTAGGCCTGACCCGACGCGTCGTCAACGAACACCACGCGCGACAGGTACTCCAGATTCACCTGATGCACGATCCCCGTGTCCGGCGGGACGACCTTGAAGCCCTCGAACGCGCCCTGACCCCAACGCAGGAACGCGTAGCGCTCCTGGTTGCGCTCGAACTCGAGTCTCGCGTTCGCGTCGAACGCGTAGCGCGTGCCGAACTCGTCGACCTGCACCGAGTGGTCGATCACCAGCTCGGCCGGCACGAGCGGGTTGATCTTGGACGGGTCGCCGCCCATCGCGGCCATCGCGTCGCGCATCGCGGCGAGGTCGACGACGGCGGGCACGCCGGTGAAGTCCTGCATCACGACGCGCGCGGGCGTGAACGCGATCTCCTTGCTCGGCTGGGCTCTGGCGTCCCAGCGCGCCAGCGCGATCACGTCGTCGGCGCGGATCGTCTCGCCGTCCTCGTTGCGCAGCAGGTTCTCGAGCAGGATCTTCAGCGAGAACGGCAGCCGCGCGACGTCATGCTCGGCCTGCAGCGCGTCAAGCCGGTAGATCTCGTAGTCGCGATCACCGACCGACAGCGTCGTCTTCGCTCCGAAGCTGTTGGTGGACATGGGGAATCTCCTGGTTTCACGTCGTCCCCGCGCGCAAGCGCGCCGAGACGGTTCAGGTCTGCGTTGGAACCCAGGAGTCTGTCACTTCGTCGCGCGGCCGCGCTTGCGGCGTCTGCGCTCGGCCGCGCTGAGCCTGCGGCCTCTGCGCGAGGCGCGCGTCGCGCCGCGGCCGAGGCCGCCGTCGGCGGACGGCACGCGGCCGGCGGTGACGCGCTTCGCGTCGCGCGCTATGACGAACCAGATCCCGCCGATCAGCGCGACGACGCCGATCGCGACGAGCAGCACCTCCGCGCCGCCGAGCGAGCCGTTGTCGGCCTGCGTCTGCGGCTGCGGCGCCTGCGTCTGGGCCGGCGCTTCGCCGACCTGGTTCTGCGGCGGCGCGGTCTGCTGCTGCTGCTGGAAC
>JBQCIQ010000154.1:0-13689 GCA_051953595.1 Conexibacter sp.
AGCACACCTCGCAGCTGTCGAGCGCGTCGTCGCTCATGCGCTGGATCACCTCGAAGGTGTGGCCTCTCTCGCAGCGGTACTCGTAGATCGGCATCAGGCCAAGAAGGATAGAGTCCGCCGGCGATGACTGACGTCGTGACCATGGAGAAGATCGTCTCGCTGTGCAAGCGGCGCGGCTTCATCTTCCCGTCCTCCGAGATCTACGGCGGGGTCGGGTCGACGTACGACTACGGCCACTACGGCGTGCTGCTCAAGACGAACGTCAAGAACGAGTGGTGGCGCGCGATGCTGCAGGACCGCGACGACGTCGTCGCGCACGACAGCGCGATCAACCAACACCCCCGAGTGTGGGAGGCGTCGGGTCACCTCGCCGGCTTCACCGATCCGCTCGTCGACTGCCGCACGTGCAAGCAGCGCTTCCGCGCCGACCACCTCGACCAGCTGCCGTGCGGGCAGAAGCCGTCGAAGCATCCCGGCGAGGGCCCGGACTGCGACCTGACCGAGGCGCGCGACTTCAACCTGATGTTCGAGACGACCGTCGGGCCGGTGAAGGAGTCCGGCGCGACCGTCTACCTGCGTCCCGAGACGGCGCAGGGCATCTTCATCAACTTCAAGAACGTTCTGCAGTTCAGCCGCAGAAAGCCGCCGTTCGGGATCGCGCAGATCGGCAAGTCGTTCCGCAACGAGATCACGCCCGGCAACTTCATCTTCCGCACGCGCGAGTTCGAGCAGATGGAGATGGAGTTCTTCGTGCCGCCGGCCGAGTCGCAGAGATGGTTCGCGCACTGGCTGGCAGAGCGCGAGCGCTGGTACGTCGAGCTGGGGATCCGCCCCGACCACCTGCGCCTGCGCGCGCACGACGCCGACGAGCTGTCGCACTACTCCTCCGGCACGAGCGACGTCGAGTACCTGTTCCCGATCGGCTGGAGCGAGCTGGAGGGGATCGCGAACCGCGGCGACTTCGACCTCTCCAGACACGCCGAGCACGCGAACGAGAAGCTCGAGTACGTCGACACGGCGACGAGAGAGCGCTACGTGCCGCACGTGATCGAGCCGGCCGCCGGCGCCGACCGCGCGACGCTCGCGTTCCTCGTCGACGCCTACGACGAGGAGCAGGTCGAGGGCGAGACGCGCACGCTCCTGCGGCTGCACCCGAAGCTCGCGCCGGTGAAGGTCGCCGTCATGCCGCTCGTGCGCAAGGACGGCCAGCCGGAGGTCGCACGCGAGATCTACGCCGACCTGCGCCGGCGCATGCAGGCCGAGTACGACGAGGGCGGCTCGATCGGCAAGCGCTACCGCCGCCAGGACGAGATCGGGACGCCGTGGGGCGTCACCGTCGACCACCAGACGCTCGAGGATCGGACCGTGACCCTGCGCGACCGCGACACGCTCGAGCAGGTGCGCGTCCCGATCGACGAGATCGGCGACGAGCTGGAGCGGCGCCTGCGCGCGCCGTGGGCGACGCCGAAGCTCGCGGCCGGCGAGGCCGCGTAGCGCGGCGCCTGCCTACCCCGCGTCGGCGATCAGCGCGCGCGCCGCGGCGACCGCGGCTCTGAGCGTCGGGCGCGGGTCGATGTCCGACTCGGTCAGGAAGCGCAGCGCGAGGCCGTCGGCGAGCGCGAGCAGGACGCCGGCGACGGCGTCGGCGTCGTCGCCGAGGCGGACCACGCCCTCGTCCTGCTTCGCCGCGAGCGAGGCCGCAAGCGTCTCGCGCGTCTGACGGCAGAGGGCGGCCAGCTCGCCGGCGATCTCCTCGTTGCGGCGCGAGAGCGTGAACAGCTCGTACATCAGCACGACGAAGCCAGGATCGCGCTCGATCAGGTCCTCGAGGCTGGAGACGAGCGCGTCGATGAAGTGCTCGCCGGTTCTGGCGTCGCTCAGCGCCGCGCCGAGCGCCGCGAGGCGGATCTCGGCGTCGCGCCGCACGACCTCGACGAGCAGCCGCTCCTTCGTGCCGAAGTAGTAGTGCAGCAGCCCGCGCGAGACGCCCGCCTCGCGCGCGACGTGGTCGAACGTCGAGCCGGCGGCGCCGCGGGCGGCGACGCTCGCGCGCATCGCGTCGACGATGCGCTTCGCCTTGTCGCTCTCCAGCGGCCGCGTCGTCGCGGAGCTGTCGCCGGCGGGTGTGGTGACGGCCATCGTCCGATCGTAGTCGGTCGGACGGCCGGCCGGCGTCCCCACCGGCCGGCAGGCATCGAATGCGGGCTACGCGGCGCCGGTCTGCGGCGGCGTGCTCGGCGCGGTGGAGCCGTAGTCGAACTCCTCCTCCTTGCCGAACAGCGCGTCGAGCACCTTCGAGCGCAGCTCCTCGCTGAGCGCGAGCGCGATCCCGGCGCCGACTGCGAGCACGAGCAGCTTGCGCATCAAGCCGCCCTTGCGCTTGTGCTTCTTCGGGCCCTCCTTGAGCGCGCTGCCGGCGTCCTTGAGCGCGTCGGCGGCGGTCTTGAGGTCCTTCTGCACCTTCTTGTCGGCGACCGCATCCTTCGGGCTCTTGCTGTCGGTGATGCGGTCGTACGCATCCTTCGCCGCCTCGAACGCCACACGGAAGTTGTCGCGCAGCTCGTCGTCCTCGGCGAGTCGCTGGACCCACGGGCTCGTCGTCGCGGCCGCGGCGCTCGCCGCCTTCCTCGCCTGCTTCGTGCGTGTCGCCATACGGGGTGCTCCCTTGCGCTCGCTTGCTCGGATGTGCGGCGAGCATACCCCGCGGCCAGCGGCGCGACGCGTGGGTCAGCCGGCGTCGCGTTGATCCTCGTAGAGCGCCATCAGCTCTGTCGCGCTGAGCTTGAGACCGGCGGCGAGATGCACGAACGTCGTGAAGCGCACGTCGCGGTTTGCGCGCTCGATCTCGCTGACGTGCTTGGAGGCGAGCCCGGCCGACTGCGCAAGTGCCTCCTGACTCATCTCACGGTCCCGGCGGGCGCGACGGACCGCACGGCCGAGCGCAACCAGCGTGGTGTCCGGCGGCGACATCTCCGCCGGAAGCCTTCTCCACCGATAGGCGTATATCCACCCATGATCATTGGACTTTCTCCACTCATAGATGGACTTCTCAGTCAGTTTGTGGGAGTATTGGCGCCGGGGGAAGGAGGCGTCTCGGCAGGGGACCGGGGCGCCTCCCCGGGTTAAGCGTCGCGGAGACGCGCACGCTCCTCGTCGAAGCGCGTCATCAGCTCGCCCACGCCGATGCCGAGCGCGTCGGCGAGCTGCACGATCGTCGCGAGCCCCGGCTCTCTCCTCGCGCGCTCCAGCTCGCTCACGTGGTTGCGGGCGAGATCGGCGCTGATCGCAAGCGCCTCCTGACTCAAGTCGCGGTCGCGACGAATGCGGCGCAGGACCAGTCCGAAGACGTTTTTCGGGCTGGCCTCCATCGCACCGAAATTTTCATCCTGCTCATGAGTGGTTCTCTACACGTCGGAGACGGAAGTTCTCCATATGGAGCTGGAGAAATGACAGCTCTGGCTTGAACTGCGCTCACGCAACTGAACGCGAGCGGTTCCGCGCGCGGCGCGGAGAGAGCGCGACCCCGAGCACTTCGTCGATGCGCGAGACGAAGTGCAGCTCGAGGTCTCTGCGCAGGTGCGCGGGGATCTCGTCGGCGTCCTGCTGGTTGCGCGCGGGCGCGATCACATGGCGGATGCCGCTGCGCTGCGCGGCGAGCGCCTTCTCCTTCAAGCCGCCGATCGGCAGCACCTGCCCGGTGAGGGTGATCTCGCCCGTCATCGCCACGTCGGAGCGCACCGGCCGCCCGCTCAGCAGCGAGCACAGCGCGGTCGCCATCGTCACACCCGCGCTCGGCCCGTCCTTCGGGATCGCGCCGGCGGGCACGTGCACATGCAGGTCGTGTCGGGTGAACCAGTCGTCGGCGACGCCGTCCGGCGGATGCGAGCGGACCCACGAGAGCGCGGCCTGCGCCGACTCGCGCATCACGTCGCCGAGCTGCCCGGTGATCGTCAGCTTGCCGGCACCCGGCATCGCGGTCGCCTCGACGAACAGCACGTCGCCGCCGGCGGGCGTCCACGCAAGGCCGGTCGCAACCCCGGGCTCCGAGGTGCGCCGGCGCGTCTCGCTGAAGACTCTGCGCTTGCCCAGCAGCTCGCGCGCCCGCGCGGCGCTGATCGTGACCTTGCGTCTCGCTCTGCCCTCTGCGACCTGGCGTGCGACCTTGCGGCAGATCGAGCCGATCTCCCGCTCCAGCCCGCGCACCCCGGCCTCGCGCGTGTACTCGCCGATGACGGCCTTGAGCGCGGCGTCGGCGAACGCGATCTGTCTCGGCGTCAGGCCGTTGCGCTCGACCTGCCGCGGTACGAGATAGCGGCGCGCGATCTCCAGCTTCTCCTCCTCCGTGTAGCCGGCGAGCTGGATCACCTCCATGCGGTCGCGCAGCGGGCCGGGGATCGTCTCCAGCGTGTTCGCAGTCGTCACGAACATCACGTCGGAGAGGTCGAACGGCAGGTCGAGGTAATGGTCGCGGAAGGTCCCGTTCTGCTCGGGATCGAGCACCTCGAGCATCGCGCTCGCCGGATCGCCGCGGAAGTCGGAGCCCATCTTGTCGATCTCGTCGATCATGAACAGCGGGTTGCTCGTGCCGGCGTCGCGCAGCGCGCGCACGATCACGCCCGGCATCGCGCCGATGTATGTGCGGCGGTGGCCGCGGATCTCCGCCTCGTCGCGCACGCCGCCAACGGAGATGCGCTCGAATCTGCGGCCGAGCGCGCGCGCGATCGAGCGGCCGAGCGAGGTCTTGCCGACGCCCGGCGGCCCGACGAGGCACAGGATCGAGGAGCGCGCGGCGACGTCCTCTCTCTCGGCCATCAGCTTGCGCACGGCGAGGAACTCGAGAATGCGGTCCTTCACCTGCTCGATGTCGTAGTGGTCGGCATCGAGCACTCTGCGCGCATGGCGCAGGTTGAGGTTGTCCTCCGTGCGCGCGTTCCACGGCAGCGAGGCGATCCACTCCAGGTAGCTGCGGATCACGCCGTGCTCGGCTGCCGCCGGCGGCAGCCGCTCCAGGCGCGCGAGCTCGCGGTCGACCTGCTTGCGCGCCTCCTCGGGCAGCTGAAGCGCGTCAAGCTGCTCGCGCAGCTCGTTCGCCTCCGCCTCCATCTCGTCGCCCTCGCCGAGCTCGTCCTGGATCGCTCTCAGCTGCTGGCGCAAGAAGTACTCGCGCTGCGTTCTGTCCAGCTCCGACTGGACCTGCGACTGGATCTTCGATCCGAGCGCGACGACCTCCAGCTCGCGCGCCAGCATCTCGGACAGGCGCCGCAGGCGCTTGGCGACGTCGCGCTCCTCCAGCAGCGCCTGCTTCTCGTCCGTTCTGAGCCGCAGCGCGCCGGCGATCAGGTGGCTGAGCGCGCCGGGATCGTCGAGGTTCGCGACGGCGACGTGCAGCTCCTCCGGCAGATACGGCACCTGCTCGACGATGTTCGTGAAGGTCGCCTGCACGTTGCGCACGAGCGCGATCAGCTCGGGCGTCTCGGTCGTCGATATGTCGGGCAGCTCCTCGACCTGCGCGACGAGGTAGGGCTCCGTGCGCGCGTAGCCGGTCACGCGGATCCGCTGCGTCGCCTGCACGAGGATCCGCAGCGTGCCGTCGGGCACCTTCAGCATGCGCGCGACGACGCCGGCGACGCCGACCTCGTACAGCTGCTCGGGTCCGGGCGCCTCGACCTCCGGGTCGCGGCTCGCAACCATCGCGATCATGCGATCGCCGCCGAGCGCGTCGTTGATGAGCGCCATCGAGCGCTCCTGACCGACCGCGAGCGGGACGAGCGTCTCCGGGAAGGTGACGGTGTCGCGCAGCGGCAGGACCGGGAGCGTCGCGGGCAGCCCCCGCTGCGTCGGCACCTCGATCTCGCGTGCTCCGCCCGGTCTGCCGACCTCGATCACGAGGTGGCGTCCGGGTCGTCGCTCGGGTGCTGGACCTCGATCGGCACGCTGTGCCGGCGCGTCTCCGGCTGCGCGAGCGGCAGCTCGACGCGCAGCAGCCCGTCCTCGTAGACCGCCTTCGCCTCCTCCGCGCGCACGTCGGCGCCGAGCTGCACGACGCGGCGGAACGGGCCGTGCTCGATCTCGACCTGCTGGTAGACGCGCCCCTCGCGCTCGATCGTGCGGCGCTCGCCGCTCAGCACCAGCTCGCGGCCCTGGATCTCCAGGCCGAGCCGGTCGGCGTCGATGCCGGCCAGCTCGGCCGTCACGATCGCACGCGGCGGATCGTCGGCGTAGGAGACGTCGACCGCCGGCGTGAAGCCGGCGCGCTTGCGCGGCGCGATGCCCGAGCGGTGGAAGACGTCGCCGAACAGCTCGTCCATCTCGCGCCGCATGCGCTCGAAGTTCGCGAACAGATCCCGCTCGGGAGGCACGGCTGCAATCTACCCGCTCCGCGCGCGCCGGCCCGGCCACGCCGCCGCGCCGGCTCAGACCTCGAAGACGGCGCCCTCGCTCGCCAGCTCGACGGCGGCGCCGAAGGCGCGCTCCGCGCACGCGCGCGCGTGCGCGGCGTCGTGGTCGGCCGACATGTGGGTCAGCACGAGCCGCCGCGCTCTCGCGCGCCGCGCGTGCTCGCCGGCCTCGGCCGGGGTCAGGTGCCCGCGCGAGCCGCCCTCGTCGGGCTGCTCCAGCGTCGCCTCCAGCATCAGCAGGTCGGTGTCGCGCGCGAACTCCACGATCGCCTCGTTCGGCCGGCAGTCGGCGCCGTAGGTGAAGCTCGTCTCGCCCTCGCGCACCTGGACCGCATGCGTGCGGATGAAGTGCGGCACCTCGTGGAACCCCACGCGCAGCCCGTCGAGCGCAAGCTCGTCGCGCGGGTCGTACTCGTGCAGCTCGAACGACTGCTCGATCAGCTCCGCGGCATCCCACGCGCCGGTGACACGGCGGAACGTCTCACGCGCGCCCGGCGGGGCGTACAGCGCGGGGCGCGCGCCGGCGGCCCGGGCCTGGTGCGAGTACGTGAGCGCGTACGCGTACGGGATCAGGTCCATGAAGTGATCGGCGTGCAGGTGAGAGATCACGACCGCGCACACGTCGGTGAAGGCGCGCGCGGCGCGCAGCTTCCCGAACACGCCGTTGCCGCAGTCGAGCAGCAGACAGCGGTCACCGACCTCGACGAGGTATCCGCTGCACGCCCCGCCCGCGTCCTGCCAGGCCGGCGACTTGCCAAGCACGGTGATCCTCACAGCGGGGGCACTGTAACCCCTCTCGCCGCGGACGCCGCCGTCGGGCGGCGATCAGGTGTGCAGCGCCGCCTGCTCCTGCGCCGTGGGGAAGGCCCAGACGGACTGCGTACGGCGCTCCTGGCGGAACTGGAAGCGCAGCTGGCGCGGCGGGCGCAGCCCGTCGGGGTGCGCGGGGCGGAAGGTCGCGCACGGTTCCTCGTCCGGCAGCGCGCACAGCAGGTTCTTGCGAAAGAAGCAGTGCTCGCAGCTCACTCTGCCGGCGCCTCCACGACCCTTCGCCATCCTGCCCTTCGACCTCCTCAACACCACGTGCATCGCTTGGGGGAGCGGCCATGAAAGCGAACGCGGCGAGGCGGCTCAACGCCGTTTTTCGCAAATCGCAGGAACTTTCGCTGTAGGCGGAAAGCTCCTGCAAATAACCGCTTTCCATCCCCCCGAAACAGAAACGCCCCGCATTTTGCGGGCCTTTCCTGGCGGGGGCCTCGCGAGGCGGGGTCGTCATGCTAAGGGCGCCCCATGCGCGTACTCGTCACCGGTGTGAGCGGCTTCGTCGGCGCCCGACTCGTGCCGCGCCTGCGACAGGACGGCCACGAGCTGCGCGGCTTCGCGCGCGATCCTCGCCGCGTCGCCGTCGACGTCCCGCTCGTCGTCGGGGACGCCGTCACGGGCGTGGGCCTCGGCGCGGCGCTCGACGGCGTCGAGGTCGCCTACTTCCTGATCCACTCGATGGAGCCGGTCACCGATCCGGCGCTCAACGCCGACTTCGGCGCCCGCGAGCGGATCGCGGCCGAGCGCTTCGCGGCCGCGGCGCAGGCGGCCGGCGTGCGACGCATCGTCTACCTCGGCGGCCTCGTCCCGCGCGACGCGCCGGCCTCGCCGCATCTGGGGAGCCGGCTCGCCGTCGAGCGGGTGCTGCTGGAGGCGCTGCCGGAGTCGACTGCGCTGCGCGCCTCGATCGTGATCGGCGCCGGCTCGCGCTCGTTCCGCTTCCTCGTGCGCCTGATCGAGCGGCTGCCGCTCGTGGCGCTGCCCCGCTGGCGCGACCACCGCACCCAGCCGGTCGACGAGCGCGACGTGATCGAGGCGCTTGCGCGCGCGGCGACCGTCCCGGCGGCGGCCGGCCGCTCGCTCGACGTCGCCGGACCGGACGTCGTCACCTACGGCGAGCTGATCGAGCGCATCCGCGACCTGATGCTGCTGCGGCGTCCGTTGTGGCGGTTGCGCCGGGCGCCTGCGCCCGCGACGCTCGCGAGTCGCGTCGCGGCCGCGGTCGCCGGCGAGCGGCACGAACAGATCGCGCCGATTATGGCGGGCCAGGAGATCGACCAGCAGCCCCCACAAGACAATTCCGCGGCGCAGCTGGGCGTGCGCCTGCACGTCCTCGACGCGGCGATCGAGCACGCGCTGGCGGAGTGGGAGCGCGAGGAGCCCCTTGCGGCCCGGTGAGCGCTCGGCAGAGCAACCCCGGCCTGCGCGGCTCCGGTCCCCGGTGCGCCGGGTAGGGTGCCGGGCATGACCCGCGTGCGCTGCGCGATCGAGATCGACGCCGAGCCGGCGCGCGTGTGGGATGTCGTGATGGATCCGAACCGCCTCGCCGACTGGGTGACGATCCATCGCCGGGTCGGGGCGGTCCCCGCCCGTTTGACGCGCGGCTCGACGTTCGAGCAGACGCTGAATCTGCGCGGCGCGCCACTGCACGTGCTGTGGAAGGTCGTCGACGTCGACCCGCCGCGGCGGGCGCAGTGGGAGGGCCAGGGGCCCGCTCATTCACGCGCGTCGATCGTGTACGAGCTGCGCCCCGACGGTGAGAGTAGAACGATCTTCGACTACACCAACGAATTCAGACCTCCAGGCGGTCCCCTCGGCGCCGTCGCGGGGCGGGTGCTCGTCGGTGGGCTCTCCCAACGTGAGGCGCAGCGTTCGCTTCAGCGCCTCAAAGCACTGATCGAGTCGCAGTAAGTCTGTCGTCACGGAGCCTTGCGGCGCCGCGATGCTCCGCTAGGATGCGAAACGGTCGGGGCGCCGTATGACAGCGTGGCGCCGCTGGGGATTTTTGAGCGAACGATGAACACCAATTCGCATCACGACATTCATGCGCTGAACGTTCATACTTCGTCAAGGCCGCGACGGAACGTCCGACCTCGCAATAGGCTGTCGCTGATTAGCAGAGAACCACAGGGGACCGGAGGCACACGTGGCGGACTTTCTTGACGCGAAAGTACGGGAGATCGAGGAGCGGCTGAAGGAGCTGCGGCCGCTGATCGAGGAGTTTCACCGACTGGAGGCGGCCTCCGCTGCGCTCGAGGACGTGGGCACCGCGGGCGCGACGCCCACCCGTTCCCGGCGCGTCCCCAGCAGCAACGGCGCCGTTCGGCGCGGACGCCCGCGCGGCGGGCGCGGCGACAACACGCGCGCGGCGCAGACGGTCGAGCTCGTGCGGACCCAGCCCGGCATCACGATCCCCGAGCTCGCCGACCACATGGGCATCAAGCCGAACTACCTCTACCGCGTCCTCCCGCAGCTGGCGGACGAGGGCAAGGTCCGCCGCGACGGCAAGGGCTGGCACCCCGCGTGAGCGGGGCGCCAGCGAACGTCGCCTACACCAGGCCGAGCTGCTCGACCGCCGCGCGCTCCTCGCGCAGCTCCGCAACCGTCGCGTCGATCCGGGCCTGCGAGAACGCGTTGATCTCCAGGCCTTGGACGATCGAGTACTCGCCGTCCTTCACGGTGCAGGGCACGCCGGAGATGATCCCCTCGGCGATGCCGTAGGAGCCGTCCGACGGGACGGCCATCGAGACCCAGTCGCCCTCCGGCGTGCCGAGGCACCAGTCGCGCATGTGGTCGATCGCCGCGTTGGCGGCCGACGCCGCGCTGGAGGCGCCGCGCGCGTCGATGATCGCCGCGCCGCGCTTCTGCACCGTCGGGATGAAGTCGGACTCCAGCCAGCCCTGATCCACGAGGTCCGCGGCCGGCTTCCCGCCGACCGTTGCGTGGAAGACGTCGGGGTACTGCGTCGCGGAGTGGTTGCCCCAGATCGTGACTCTCTTGATGTCTGCGACGGCGGCGCCCGTCTTCGCGGCCAGCTGGCTGATCGCGCGGTTGTGGTCGAGGCGGACCATCGCGTGGAAGCGCTCCTTCGGCACGTCCGGCGCGTTGCTCGCCGCGATCAGCGCGTTGGTGTTGGCCGGGTTGCCGACCACGAGCACCTTGATGTCATCGGCTGCGTGGGCGTTGATCGCCTGGCCCTGCGGCTTGAAGATGCCGCCGTTGGCCTCCAGCAGGTCGGCGCGCTCCATGCCTCTGCTGCGCGGGCGGGCGCCGACGAGCAGGCCGACGTTGGCGCCGTCGAAGGCGACGTTCGGGTCGTCGGTCGCCTCGACGCCGGCGAGCAGCGGGAAGGCGCAGTCGTCGAGCTCCATGATCACGCCCTCGACCGCTCTCAGCGCGGGGGTGATCTCAAGCAGCCGCAGCTGCACGGGCTGGTCCGGGCCGAGCAGCTGGCCGCTGGCGATGCGGAACAGCAGGCTGTAGCCGATCGCGCCGGCGGCGCCGGTCACGGCAACGCGGACGGGTGTCTTGTTCGTCACGTGGTCATCTCCTGTATGCGGCAGATCGGGGCGCGATGCTACAACCCGCCCTTCCCCAAGCTCCTTCAGAGAGACCGATACCCATGAGCAAGATCAAGGTGAAGAACCCCGTCGTCGAGCTCGACGGCGACGAGATGACCCGCATCATCTGGGAGTTCATCAAGCAGTCGCTGATCCTTCCGTACCTGGACGTCGAGCTGAAGTACTACGACCTCGGGATCGAGAAGCGCGACGAGACCGACGACCAGATCACCGTCGAGGCCGCCGAGGCGATCAAGCAGTTCGGCGTCGGCGTGAAGTGCGCGACGATCACGCCCGACGAGGCGCGCGTCGAGGAGTTCGGCCTCAAGCGCATGTACAAGTCCCCGAACGGGACGATCCGCAACATCCTCGGGGGCGTCATCTTCCGTGAGCCGATCGTCATCTCGAACGTGCCGCGGCTGGTGCCGGGCTGGACGAGACCGATCGTGATCGGGCGTCACGCGTTCGGCGATCAGTACCGCGCGACCGACACGCTGATCCCCGGCGAGGGGACGCTCACCTTGACGTTCACGCCGAAGAACGGCGACGCGCCGATGGAGCTGGAGGTGTACGACTTCCCCGGGAGCGGCATCGCGATGGCGATGTACAACCTCGACGACTCGATCCGTGACTTCGCGCGCGCGTCGATGCGCTACGGGCTCGACCGCGGCTACCCGGTCTACCTGTCGACGAAGAACACGATCATGAAGGCGTACGACGGGCGCTTCAAGGACCTCTTCCAGGAGGTCTACGAGATGGAGTTCAAGGGTGACTTCGACGCCGCCGGCTTGACGTACGAGCACCGCCTGATCGACGACATGGTCGCCTCCGCGCTCAAGTGGGAGGGCGGCTACGTGTGGGCGTGCAAGAACTACGACGGCGACGTCCAGTCGGACACGGTCGCGCAGGGCTTCGGCTCGCTCGGCCTGATGACGTCGGTGCTGATGACGCCGGACGGCAGAACGGTCGAGGCCGAGGCCGCGCACGGCACCGTCACGCGCCACTACCGCCAGCACCAGCAGGGCAGGCCGACCTCCACGAACCCGATCGCGTCGATCTTCGCATGGACGCGCGGGCTCGCCTACCGCGGCAGGATGGACGACACGCCCGAGGTGACGCGCTTCGCCGAGACGCTGGAGCGCGTCTGCGTGGAGACGGTCGAGCGCGGTCAGATGACGAAGGACCTCGCGCTGCTGATCGGCCCCGGCCAGGAGTGGCTGACGACGCAGGAGTTCCTGTCGGCGATCGACGAGAACTTGAAGGCGGCGATCGGCTAGCCAGCCAGCCAACGTGCGCAAGGCGGCGCACGGCGTGCTTGACTGTCGAGCATGGCCGTCGCGCCGTCACGCGCCGCCTCCGCGACGCACGTTGTCACGAACCAGCCGCCGCCGCTGGAGGGGCTGAACCTCTTCGAGCAGAACCGGCCGCTGGTCGAGGCGCTGGAGCGCGAGGGCGCGGGCTGGGGGCGCGAGGAGGCGTCGGTCGTCGGCGAGCTGGCCGGCGGGGACGGGATCCGCCTCGGCTTCGAGGCGAACGAGAACCCGCCGCGACTGAAGACGCACGACCGCTTCGGCAATCGCGTCGACCAGGTCGAGTTCCACCCCTCCTGGCACGCGCTGATGGAGCGCAGCGTCGCGCACGCCGCCCACGCGCTGCCGTGGATCTCCGAGCGGCCGGGCGCACACGCGGTCCGCACCGCGATCGGGCTGACCGGCGGGCAGGTCGAGGCCGGCCACGGCTGCCCGATCACGATGACGTTCGCGGCGATTCCGGCGCTGCGGGCGCAGCCCGACGTGCTCGCCGTGTGGGAGCCGCGCCTCACCTCGACGAGGTACGACGCGCGCGACGTGCCGGCCGACGAGAAGGCCGGCGCGCTGTGCGGCATGGGCATGACGGAGAAGCAGGGCGGATCCGACGTGCGCGCCAACACGACCGTCGCGACGCAGGTCGCCGACGGCTGGGAGCTGGTCGGCCACAAGTGGTTCACCTCGGCGCCGATGTGCGATTTGTTCCTCGTGCTCGCGCAGGTCGAGGACGCCGGCGTCTCGTGCTTCGCGATGCCGCGCTGGCGTCCCGACGGCGAGCGCAACGGCTTCCAGCTCCAGCGCCTGAAGGACAAGCTCGGCAACCGCTCGAACGCCTCCAGCGAGATCGAGTTCCGCGGCGCGTACGCACAGATGGTGGGCGAGCCGGGCCGCGGCGTGCCCACGATCATCGAGATGGTCAACCACACGCGGCTCGACTGCGTGACCGGCTCGGCGGCGGGGATGCGCTGGGCGGTCGCGCTCGCGACGCATCACGCCGCGTACCGCAGCGCGTTCGGGAAGCTGCTGATCGAGCAGCCGCTGATGACGAACGTGCTCGCCGACCTGTGCGTCGAGTCGGAGGCGGCGACGCTGTCGGCGATGCGGCTCGCGCGCGCCTACGACGAGGGCGATCACGCGTTCAAGCGGATCGCCACGGCGGTCTTGAAGTACTGGGTCTGCAAGCGCACGCCGCCGCACGCCGCCGAGGCGCTGGAGGTGCTGGGCGGCAACGGCTACGTCGAGGAGTCGGGCATGCCGCGGCTCTACCGCGAGGCGCCGTTGAACTCCGTGTGGGAGGGCTCCGGCAACGTCATGTGCCTCGACGTGCTGCGCGCGCTGCTGAAGGAGCCCGAGGCCGCGCCGGCGCTGTTCGCCGAGCTGGACGAGTCGGCCGGCGCGGATCCGCGACTGGACGCACACGTGGATCGGCTTCGGCGCGAGCTGAGCGACTTCGAGGGCATCGAGGCGCGCGCCCGCCGCGTCGTCGAGGCGATGGCGCTCGCGCTGCAGGGCTCCCTGGTCGTGGGCGACGCGCCCCGACCCGGGGCGGGCGCCCGACAACTTCGGCAAGTACGAACTGCTCGGCGAGATCGCCCGCGGCGG
>JBQCIQ010000155.1:0-10737 GCA_051953595.1 Conexibacter sp.
GCGCTCACCAGAGCGCAGCCGGGCGCGCGCAAGCTGGCGAAGAACGTGGACGTGCTGCGCGACTCGCTCGGCGACGCCGACCGCCACGCCGCCGCGCGGCTGATCAACCCGCTCAACGAGGCGTCGTCAAAGGTGCAGAGCGCCTTGAGCGACCTCTTCAACGCGTCGAGCGCGAACCCGGCGTTCGCCGCCGACCCGAACGTCCAGCAGGCGCGCAGCCGCATCTCCGACGCGCTGCAGCAGCTCGGCAGCGTGCAGGGGAACCTCTCCAACGCCACGACGGCCCAGACGGCCAACGCGATCGCCTCGCGCGCGATCGCGAGAGCGATCGACCGGCTTCAGCGCGCGTTCGGCCGGTTCGGCACGGCCACCGGCAAGCTCGCCGACGGGCTCGGCCAGGCGGCGCGCGGCGCGCAGCGCCTCGCCGGCGGCAACGGCCAGCTGAGCGCCGGCCTCGACCAGCTCGACGCGGGGGTGCAGGCGCTGCTCAACGGACCGGACGGCAGCGGCGGCGCGCGGGCGCTGGCGGACGGGCTGCAGGCGGCGGCCGGCGGGACGAGCCGGCTCGACCGCGGCGTGCGGCGGATCCTCGACGGGGTCGTGCGCGTGCGCGGGAGCGTCGCCGGCCAGCAGCTCGCGCTGCGCCGCAGCGGCACCGACGTCGGGCAGGCGATCGGCTCCGGCTACTTCGTGCTGGCCGCGATCCAGGGCGCGGATCAGCGCGCGCAGGCGAACACCGGCTTCGTCACCAACGTCGCCGGCGGCGGCGGGACCGCGCGCGTGATCGTGATCCCGAGAGCGGGCCCGTTCGACCCGGCGAGCGCCGGCGTCGCGCGCGAGCTGCGCGCCGAGACGAACCGCGCCGCGCGCGACCTCGGCGCGCGGCAGGCGATCGTCGGCGGCCCGGCGGTGCTGCTGGAGGACTTCGACAGCGCGACGAGCGCGCGCTTCCCGTGGCTCGTGATCGCGCTCGTGGCGATCACGTTCCTCGTGCTGCTGCTGCTGTTCCGCTCGCCCGTGCTGGCGCTGTGCGCGGTGCTGCTGAACCTCGTGACGGTCGGCGCCGCGGTCGGCGTGCTCGTGATCTGCTTCGGCGGCAGCGCGCCGCTGTTCGGCGGCCCCGGCTACCTCGACGCGATCGCGCTCTCGGGCATCTTCGCGATCATCTTCGGGCTCTCGATCGACTACGAGGTGTTCCTGATCACGCGCCTGCTGGAGGGCCGCGCGCGCACCGGCACGACGGAGGGCGCGATCCACTACGGGCTGGAGAAGACCGGCACGATCATCACCGGCGCCGCGTTCATCATGGCCGCGGTGTTCCTGTCGTTCTCCGTCTCGCCGGTCACGAACATCCGCCAGTTCGGCATCGGGCTGACCGTCGCGGTGCTGCTCGACGCGACGATCGTGCGGCTGATCCTGCTGCCGGCGCTGATCCGCCTGTTCGGCGAGCGCACATGGCGCTCGCCGAGCTGGCTGCCGTCCTTGTCTAGGGGATGAAGCGCGGGCAGGCGAGCTGCACCGTTCGCGTGCTGTTCAGCGCGGGATCGTCGTAGGTGTAGACCTGCTGGAAGCTGAACAGGCCCGACGCCGGGCACGGCGGGATCGTGAACCAGAAGAGCGTTCTTCTCTGGCGCTTGACGCATCTGCCGCGGGCGTTGCGCTTCAGGCATTCGCCCTTCTTGAGCGTGAGGCCGTTCGTGGTCGCGTCGATCTGGGCGAGGCTGACTCTGAGCGAGTTGACTTCGCTTCTCGGCAGGTCGAGGCGGTAGCCGTAGAGCCCGTCCGGCGTCGGGTCGTTGACGAAGTTCGCGTTCAGCGCAGCGTGCACGCCGGTCAGCACCTCATAGGTTCTGCGCTTGACGATCTCCTGGTCCTCGTCGGCGGCGCCGAGGATCGCGAAGCCGGCGACCGCGCCCGGCTTGGTCGGGCGGCTGAAGAAGGTCGCGAACGTGACGTTGATCAGTCTGTCGAGCTTCGGCGTGACGCCGCGGGCGTCGACCTTCGCCGTGCCGCCGCCGATGCGGGCGCGGTCGCACACCTGCGCGTTCGCGAGCGCGCGTCTCGACGCCTTGTCGCGGTGGCGCGCGAGCTGTCTGATGAACGGCTTGAGGTTGAGGATCCGCTTCGTGAACGGCACGCCGCTGAAGTCCATCGTGTTGATGTCGTCTCGGAGCTTCGGTCCGTCGCAGAAGAAGCGTCTGTTGAGGAACTCCTTGCGCAGGACCGCGCCCTTCGGGATCCGCAGGTAGTTGCTGACAGGCGACGGTGGCACCCCACCGGTCGTGTCGAACACCTGCGCGTGGAACAGCAGCGTGAAGCGGCCGCCCGACTTGATGTTGGTGACCTGGAAGCTGAACTGGCTGACGGGCTCGGCCTGCACGACGGCGGGCGCGGCGAGCGCCAGGCCGGCGAGGGCGAGCACCAGGGGGAGGACCTTCCGCTCGATCCGCATGCAGCGAGGTTAGACGAGCGCGTTTCTGAGTCGCGCAGGTCGCTGGTCCGCATGGAGACACAACTCCGTACCGTGGCGGCGGCGCGCCGTCGATCCACTAGCCTGGCCTGCGCCGTGCCCGCTCGCATCGCCCCCACCGTCCTGCTCTGGGCTGTCGTGCTCGCGCTCGCGATGCCGGCGGCGGCGCATGCGGCAGCGGACGCGGTCCCCGGCGCCCTGATCGTCGTCTGGAAGTCCGACGCGAGCCGCGCGGACCGGCTGACCGCGCGCACCGACGCCGAGGCCGGCTACGTGCGCACGCTCGGCGACCCGCGCTTCCAGCTGCTGCACGCGCAGGGGGGCCAGAGCGTGGCGGACGCGCTCGCCGCGCTGCGCGCCGACCCGAACGTGCAGACCGCCGTGCGCGACACCTACGACGTCCCGCAGGCGACCACGAACGACCCGCTGTTCGGCCAGCAGTGGGGCTTGCAGAGCGTGAACGCGCCGGCCGCCTGGGACCGCACGCGCGGTACGCCCTCGACGGTGATCGCGGACATCGACTCCGGCTACCGCTTCGACACGCCCGACCTCGGCCCGGTCGCGTGGACGAACCCGGCCGATCCGGCCAACGGCGTCGACGACGACGGCAACGGGATCGTCGACGACACGCACGGCGCGGACTTCGTCGGCAGATCGGTCAACACGCCGGCGGTCGACGGCGACCCGACCGACGACAACCTCAACGACGGCGGCCATGGCGTGCACACCGCCGGCACGATGGGCGCCGCCGGCAACGACGGCGTCGGCGTCAGCGGCGTCGCGCAGGACGTGCGCATCATGCCGCTGCGCGTCTGCAGCTGGTTCACCGACACCGACTTCTCGGACAGAAGAGACGACTCCGGCACCGTCTGCCCGGCGTCGGCGCAGATCCAGGCGATCAACTACGCGAGCGCGCACGGCGCGCGAGCGGCGAACCTGTCGCTCGGCGGCACGACGTCGAACACGGCCGTGCGCGACGCGCTCGCGAGCAACCCCGGCGTGCTGTTCGTGATCTCGGCCGGCAACGACGCGCAGAGCAACGATCCCGGCGGCGTGCCGCACTACCCCTGCGCGTACGACCCCTCGACCTCGGGCATCGCCGGCGCGATCGACAACGTCGTCTGCGTCGCGGCGACCGACCAGGCCGACAACCTCGCCGGCTTCTCCGACTTCGGCGCGAGCACGGTCGACCTCGGCGCGCCCGGCACGCAGATCCTCAGCGACTTCCCGGTCGACGCGCCGCCGTCGTTCAGCGACGACTTCGAGAGAAACGACTTCGGGGCGAAGTGGAGCGCGACGAGCGGCACCGGCTTCAGACGCGCGAACGAGGCGCCGCTCACCTCGTTCGGGATGACCGACACGCTTGGCGCGCCGCCGCTGCCGGGCGTGACGATCGCGTCGACCTCCAGAGCCACCTCGATCCCCGCCGGCTACGGCGCCTGCTTCTTCCGGCAGACGCGCTTCGTCTCGGCCAGCAACGGCGGCTACTACCAGTACGAGATCGACAGCGACGGCAACCCGGTGTTCGTCTCGGGCAGAGTGACGACATCCGGCGTGTTCGAGACGGCGCCGATCGTCGGCGTCGCGGGCACCGACCTGACCGTGACCGTGCGCTTCAACGCCGGCCTGACGCCGTCGCCGACCGACGGCGTCTGGCTCGACGACCTGTCCGTCTTCTGCCACGCGCCGCTCTCGACGCCGCCCGGCTTCGACTCCCTCGACGGCACCTCGATGGCGGCGCCGCACGTGACGGGCGCGGCGGGCCTGCTGTTCTCGCTCAACCCGTCGGCGACGGTCGCGCAGGTGCGCGCGGCGCTGCTGGCGACCGTGCATCCGCTCGCCTCGCTCGCCGGCCGCACGACGAGCGGCGGACGGCTCGACGTGGCCGCCGCGCTCGACGAGATCCGCCCGCTCGGCGAGACGGCGATCGCAAGCAAGCCGGCCGCGACGACGAAGTCCCGCACCGCGACGTTCTCGTTCACGCGCTCAGACGGCGGCGGCACCTTCCAGTGCCAGCTCGACGGCGCCGCGTTCGCGCCGTGCACGAGTCCGGCGAGCTACACGGTCGGCGGCGGGCGCCACAGCTTCGCGGTGCGTGCGATCTCGCCGCACGCGGTGCTCGTCGACCCGACGCCCGCGACCGCGAGCTGGACGGTCCTGCAATGCAAGGTCCCGAAGCTGCGCGGCACGAGCCTGCGCGCCGCGAAGAAGGCGCTGAGGAAGGCGCACTGCAAGCTCGGCAGGGTCCACAAGCCGCGCGCGAGAGGCGGCCACCGCCCGCCCGCGCTCGTCGTGCTCGCGTCGAAGCCGAAGCGCGGGGCGGTGCGGGCCGCGGACACGAAGGTGGCCGTGACGCTCGGGCCGAAGCCGAGACACCGGCACCACCGGCGCTGAGCTCACCCCACCGCCCGCACGAGCGTCAGCACCGCGATCGCGACGAGCGCGACGGCGGTCGTCCAGGCGATCGCGGAGGAGGTGAGGCGCAGGTCGAGGCCGGTCGCGTGGCCGACGAGGACCGTGTTGACGCCGACCGGCATGCCGGCCATCACGTAGAACGGCGCCGGCACGTCGATGAACAGCTGCCCGACGGCGAGCAGCACGAGCGGGACGAACGCCATTCGCAGCAGCGCGACCGCCGCGATCGGCGGCGTCAGCGGCGGCGGGATCCGCAGCATGCCGTCCTTCGCCTCGTCGCCGAGCGTCACGCCGACGACGAGGAAGCCGAGCGGCAGCAGCGCGTAGACGGCGACGTGCGAGGGCGTCACAAGCCACGCCGGCGCCCACGCGTCCGGGACGAGCAGCGCCGCGAGCACCGCCCACAGCACCGGGTTGCGCAGCAGGCCGGTGCGCAGCTGCGCGCGCACGCCGCCCGCGCGCGCGTGCCCGAGCCGCGCGCCGACGCTGTAGCTGCCGATCACGAACATCGGCAGCGAGACGAGGCCGTCGTAGACGACCGCCTGCGACAGCTCGGCGGGGGAGAACAGCGCGGCGATCAGCGGCAGGCCGAAGTAGGCCGTGTTCGCCTGAATCGTCGTCACGATCGAGGCGCCGACCGACGCGCTCGGCAGCGCGAACGGCCCGCGCGCGAGCCGCCACATGATCGTCCCGGCGACGACGATCGCGCCGGCCGCGATCGCGATCGAGAGCGTCGCGTCGAGCGACAGGTGCGCCCGCGCGATGTTGACGTAGGCGACGAACGGCACGAGCACCCACAGCATCGCCTGCAGGATCAGCTGCCGGCCCGCGTGCGCCCGCGCGTTGTCGCGCCGCTCGGCGAGGACCCCGACGGCGGTCGCGACGATCACCGTCAGCACGATCCACAGCACCGCCGGGATGCTGCCACGTCGAGCCTCGCGATAGGCTCGCCGCCGTGAGCTGGGGCGAGCGCAAGCGCGAGCTGGCCGACGAGCTGATCCGCCGCCTCTACGCGGCCGGCGTCGTGCGCACGTGGCTGCGCGACAAGCCCGACGGCTGGGAGCTGATGTCGGGCGCGTGGAGCCCCTTCTACGTGAACTTCCGCGACGCGCCCGCCGACCCTGAGCTGTTCCGCTTCCTGGTCGACGCCGGCGCTGAGCTGGTCGCGGCCGAGGTCCCGACCGCGACGCAGCTCGTCGGGCTGGCGGCCGCCGGCGTGCCGTTCGCGGCCGGCTTCGCCTACAAGCTCGGACTGCCGCTGGGCTACACGCGCAAGCTGCCGGGCGTGCGCAAGGCGGCCGACCTCGCCGACGGCGCCGCGGCCGAGTCGTACGGCAGCCACCGGCTCGTCGAGGGCGGCTTCCGCCCCGGCGACCGCATCGCGCTCGTCGACGACCTCGTGACCGGCTTCGACTCGAAGGAGATCGCGCTGCGCCAGCTGGAGCTGGAGCTTCAGCGCCGCGGCGTGGAGGACGTGCGCGCCGAGGCCGTCGTGGTCTTCCTGGAGCGCGGCGCCGAGGCGCGCCGCCGTGCCGCCGCCGCCGGCGTGCAGCTCGTCTCGCTGCTCGTGCTCGACGCCGACAGCGTCGCGGGCCTGCGGGGCGCGGCGAGCGACCGCGAGCTGGAGGTGATCGCCGCCTACCTGCGCGACCCGGCGCCGTTCCAGGATCCCGCCCGCCGCGCGGAGCTGACGGCCGAGGCCGGCGGAGTCCAGGTCCCGCCCAGCCGATGATCTGGCTGCTGCGCCACGCCGACGCGGAGGACGCGAACGGGCGCCCCGACGCCGAGCGGCCGCTGACGGAGAAGGGACGCGCGCAGGCACGCGCGGCCGGCCTCGCGCTCAAGGCGCTCGGCGTCCCGCTCGACGCCTGTCTGGCGAGCCCGCGCGTGCGGGCGCGCGACACGGCGCTGCTCGCCTGCGAGCCGCTGGGCCTGGAGGTGCAGATCGCGCCCGAGCTGGCCGGCGGGCCGTTCAGCCCGGAGCGCGTCGCGGCCGGCTTCGGCGATCACGTGCTGCTCGTTGCGCACAACCCCGACGTCGCGCAGGCCGTCTGCGACTGCACGGGCGCGCGCGTGCGGATGAGGAAGGCGGCGCTCGCCGGCATCGCCGAGGGGGAGCTGCACGTCTTCCTGCGCCCGGCTGAGCTGCGGGCGATCGCGGCCGGCCGCGACTGAGCGCGTCGGCTCAGATCATCGCTTCCTGCGCGGCGCGGACCGCCGCCTGCACGCGGTTGGTGACCTCGAGCTTGAGCAGGATGTTCGAGATGTGGTTCTTGACCGTGTGGCGGCTGATGAACAGCTCGCCGGCGATCGCGTCGTTGTCGAGCCCGCCGGCGATCAGGCGCAGCACCTCCTGCTCGCGGTCGGTCAGGACCGAGTGCGGCGCGGGGCCTTCGCCGGCGCCGATCGCGCGCAGCCGCCGCACGAGCGCGGCCGCGGCCGTCGGCGCGATCAGCGTCTCGCCCGCGGCGGCGGCGTGGACGCCGGCGAGGATCGTCTCGGGCGGCGCGTCCTTGGACAGGTAGCAGGAGCCGCCGATGCGCACGATGTCGACCGGGTCGTGCGCCGCGGGCGTGCGCGCGAGCACGAGCAGCCGCGTGTCGGGCGCCTGCTCCTGCAGCCGGCGGATCGTTTCGACCGCGGTCAGGCCGGTCGTCGACGGCGTATCGGGGTCGACGATCGCGACGTCCGGCGCGTGCAGCTGCACGAGGCGCATGCCCGCCTCGGCGCTCGCAGCCTCGCCCATGACCGCCATCTCGCCGATCTCGAGCAGCTGGCGCAGGCCGGTGCGGAAGAGCGAGTGGCTGTCGACGAGCACGACGGCGAGCCTGGGCATGGGGGATCCCCTCGCCTCCTAGGCCCGCGCGGCGGTCGGCTGTCCATCCGCGAGCCGCAGGACGGTCTCGCGGTCGTGCGCGCCAAGGCGTCGCATCGCGGCGGAGACGTGCCGCCGCACGGTCACGCTGGAGATGCCGAGCCGCTCGGCGATCTCGCCGGTGCTCAGCTGCTGCCGCATCAGTTCCAGCACCTGCGACTCGCGCCGCGAGAGGTGCGTCCACGACCCGCTCGCGGTGCGTACGCGGCGCTCGCTCGCGAGCACGCGCAGCTCCTCGATCACCCGCCGTGCCGCCGCCCGCGGAAGCGGCGCCTCGCCGGCGAGCGTGGCGCGCACGGCGCGACGCAGCCCCTCGGGGCTCGTCTCCTTCGGCAGGCAGCCTGCCGCTCCGGCCCGCAGCGCCTCGACGAGCGTCCTGTCCGCGATCGACTCGAACAGGACGACCACACGCGTCTCGGGCCTCGACGCGGCGATCTCGCGGACGGCGGCGAGCGCGCCCGGCAGGTGCGCGTCCATGAGGCAGAGCTCAGGACGGCGCGCGTGCACGGCGCGCAGCGCGTCGCGTGCGTCGGCCGTCTCGCCGACGACCGCGACGCCCTCGAGCTCAAGCGCGAGCCGCATCGCAAGCCGTGCGACGGGACGGGCGTCCACGAGCACCGCGGACGAGCGTCCGTCCGGCGGCCCCCTGTGGCTGCGCCCATGCTGCTGCCGCCCCGTGGGCGCGCTTCCGATGCACCCTGGGCCCTTCCCTTCGGTCAACGTGCCCTCCCACGATCGACCGCCCATGCCCATGCCACGCCGATATTCGGCTTGGCGTTGAACTGGACTCTAGCATTTCGTTCTGGCGATCGCGCCGCCGTTCCCCTCTCCTGCCACTAATTGGCGCGTTTCTCTCCGACGTTCAGTTAATTGAACGCGCGGATGAGCAACGCGGCCTATTGGGATCCGCGACGGCCATCGCCAGACTGCTCGGGCACACGTCACAGACGACAGCGGCTGCGGGGGATGGGATGGGAAGCAGCAGAACGGATGCAGCCGGCGACGCCACCGCGTCGAACGGCACGGAGCGCTCACGACGAACCGGGCTTCGCGGTCTCCTGCGTGCCGCAGGCGCACCCGACGAGGCGGTCGCCTCCGCGCAGCTCGCGGAGCTGGAGCGCGAGGTCGCGCTGCTGCGCGAGGAGAACGCGCGCCTCAAGGTGGCTCGCGCGCACGCCTCGGACCGTCCGTTGAACGAGCGCATGCGCGCCCTCTTCCCGGCGGCGCCGGACGGCGACGGCGAGGACACGTGGGAGGCGCTGACGGAGTGCATGCTGCTGCGCGAGGTCCTGCTCGACGCCTGCCGCGAGCTGGAGCAGGGCGCCGGCGAGCTGCGCGCGCGACTGGAGACGCTGCTGGGCGACGCCGTCGGCGCCGCCTCCCCCGACGGCGACTTCGAGGGCGTTGCGTGAAGCGCCCCTCGATCCTGCTCACGACGGAGGCCACCTACCCCTACGCCGTCGGCGGCGTGAGCTCTTGGTGTCATCTCGTGGTCGGCGGCCTTCCGGAGTTCGCGTGGCATGTCCTTCCCATCCACGCGGGCGGCCGCCGGCCACGGCAGCTGTTCGACCTCCCCGCGCATGCCGCGCTCGCCGGGCGCATCGAGGTGTGGGGCGAGCAGCTTCCGCGGCGGCGGTGGCTGCGGGACCGCCTGCGCGGCGGCCGGCCCGAGCTGCCGGCGGAGCTGGTGCGCAACCTGATCGGCTGGCGGCCCGACCACGAGGAGCTGACCGACGCGCTCGTGTGGTGCCGGCGCCATCCCGGCGAGCTGCGCGCCACGTTCCGCTCCGTGCGGGCGTGGCGGCCGTTCGTGCAGGCGCTGCGCGACGTGCTCGACGAGCGCCATCCCGAGCTGGCGCTGCCGCCCGAGCTGGACACGGTCGACGCGGCGACGCTCTACCAGCAGCTCTACTGGGTCGCGCGGACCGCCGCCGTCACGACGCCGCGCGTCGACCTGCTGCACGCGACCGCCGCCGGCTGGGCCGCGGTCCCGGCGCTCGTGCACCGGCGGCTGCACGGCACGCCGCTGCTGCTGACCGAGCACGGCGTCTACGTGCGCGAGGCGTACCTGGCCGCGGCGCGCAGCCGCGCCGGTGCGGCCGAGCGCTTCCTCTCCAGTCGCCTCGGCCGCGGCCTGAGCCTCGCCGCCTACGCCTCGGCTGACGTGATCTCGCCCGTCACGAGCGCGAACGCGCACTGGGAGCGCAAGCTCGGCGTCCCGTCCGAGCGCATCCGCGTGATCCACAACGGGATCGAACCGTCCGGCGAGCTGACGCCGCCGCCGCGCAGCGCGAAGGTCGTGACGGTCGGGCGGATCGATCCGCTCAAGGACGTCCAGACGATGCTGCACGTGGGGGCCGAGGTGACGCGCCAGCTGCCGGACGCGCGCTTCGAGTACTGGGGGCCGCCGACGCGGGGCCAGGAGGCGTACGCGGCCGCGTGCGAGGAGCTGCACCGGCGGCTCGGGCTCGGCGAGCGCTTCCGCTTCATGGGGACCACGTCGGAGCCGCTGCGCGTGATGCGCGACGCCGACGTGGTGCTGATGACCAGCATCTCCGAGGGGCTGCCGATGGCGGTGCTGGAGGCGATGGCGCAGGGACGCCCGGTCGTCGCGACCGGCGTCGGCGGCGTGCCGGAGGTGCTGCGCGGCTGCGGCATCGTCGTGCCCTCCGGCGACGTCGCGCGGCTCGCCACGGGCGTCGCCACGCTGCTGCGCAACCCCGACTTCGCGGAGCGCCTGGGACGGCGGGCGTACGCGCGCGTGCGCGACCGCTACACGCAGCGGCGCTGCCTCGACGGCTATCGCGCGCTGCTCGCCGAGCTGACGGGCGGCGCCGCGGCGGCGGTCGCGGCATGAGGCGTCCGCTGACCGACGAGCAGGCCGGCGGGCTCGTGCACGCGCGGCTCGGGCGGCCGGCGCAGGACCTGCTGGAGGCGGTCGTCGTGCTGGAGGCGTGGGGCGGCGTCCCGAGCGAGT
>JBQCIQ010000156.1:0-14609 GCA_051953595.1 Conexibacter sp.
GTGCTCCTCCAGGAAGCGCTCGAGCCCGCCGCCGGCGTGCACGAGCCGTTCGAGCTGGCGGTCGGCGTTGGAGATCGAGGCGACCTGCGCGTGCGGGCCGTTGCGGTGCGAGTGCGCGTCGTTGTCCGGCAGCGAGAACAGCAGGAAGTCGAACAGGTCGTGCTCGACGAGGTGCGCGCCGACGCAGCCGGAGTGCTGGTCGCGCTGGCCCGGCATGCCGAGCTGGCCGCGACAGCCGGTGCGGCGGCTCGCGAACAGGTCGGCGTAGAACAGCTCGCGCGGCCCCATCACCGACTCGCGGAAGACGGCGCCGGCGATGCGCGCGAGCGCCGTCTCGCCCGCCAGCTGGTGGCGATGCCGGCCGCGGTAGATCAGGTACGTCGTGCCGGCGGTGCGCAGGCCGGCGTCGTCAAGCCGCTCGAACACGGTCGGCACCTCGGGCGCGAGATGGCGGCCGTTCATGTTGTAGACCGTGTCGGTGAGCGAGCGCAGCACGCCGGCGCGGCGCGAGGCGCCGAACGACGAGCCGTACTCGACGTAGCGCCGCTCGCCGCGGTCGTACCAGTTCATGCTCGGGATGCGGTGCCGGTCCGGACCCGTCCCCGTCGCGATCGAGGCGGCGCACACCGGCGTCACCGAAGGGAATGCGGCGACGCAGTCGTCGACGTAGACGCCGCGCTCCATGATCGCCCTCAGGACCGGCGCGCGGCCCTGCTGCACCGCACGCTCCAGCATCGCCGGCTTGAGCCCGTCGATGACCGTGAGGACGAGCTTGCGCGACGGGCGGCGGCTCACCGCAATATGCGCAGGCCCGCGTACTTCTGCCCGGCGCGGCGGCGCTGCTGCACGAGCAGCCACAGCAGGAACGCGAGCGCGACGAGCGAGACCGGCGGCGCGAGCACCGACAGGCCGGCGAGCACGAGCGCCGCGACCTCGGCGTAGACCGGCAGCGTCGCGGCGGCCTCTCTGTCGAGCCGTCTGCGGGTCGAGGCGAAGAAGCCGCGTGCTGCCGCCTCCGCGAGCGCCGCGCACACGATCCCGACGGCGAGGCCAATCCCGAACGAGTAGTGATCGTCGGCGAGCGCGCCCCCGAACAGCAGCGCTCCGAGCCCCAGTCCGATGCCGGCGACGGCCGCGCCGAACGGTCCGCTGGAGACGTCCTCGGGCGGTCTGCGCCGCTCCATCACGACCAGGACGATCACGCCGATCAGCAGCGCGAGCAGGAAGGCCGGCTTCTCCATGAACGCCGCCTGGGTGTGGTCGAAGTCGATCCCGGCGTCGGCGGTCGCGAGCGTGCAGGCGAGCAGCGCGGGCAGGAACGGGCGCAGCCCGACGGCCAGCGCGAGGCCGATTCCGGTGCAGATGGCGAGGAAGAGCGTCATGGTCTGCGGTAGCTTGGCTGCATGACGATAGCCGAGCGCGACAGGCTTCGGGGCCGCCGCGGCGAACACCGGGCCATGCCGAACCGCTGCGAGCCGCCGCGATGACCGGCCGCACGCCGCCGCGCTCCACGGCGCACGACCTGGCGCGCTACGCCGGGCTGTTCGCGCAGCGCACGAAGGTCATGAAGTCCTCGGCGATGCGTGACCTGATGGCGCTGACCGAGCGCGCCGAGGTCATCTCGCTCGCCGGCGGGATGCCCGATACGTCGAGCTTCCCGCCCGGGACCTACGCGGCGCTGATGCAGCGCGTGGCGGACGAGGCCTGCGCGAGAGCGCTCCAGTACGGGCCGACGGAGGGCTTCGCGACGGCGGCGCACTGCATCGCCGAGGTGATGCAGGCGGAGGGCATGGCGGTCGACGAAGGCGAGCTGCTGATCACGACCGGCGGCCAGCAGGTGATCGACCTCGTCTGCAAGACGCTGATCGACCCCGGCGACGTGATCGTCGCCGAGGCGCCGACGTACCCCGGCGCCGTGCCGACGTTCTGCTCCTACGAGGCGGACGTCGTGCAGATCGAGATGGACGAGGACGGCATGCGGATCGACGAGCTCGAGGAGACGCTCGACCGCCTGGAGCGCGAGGGGCGCCGGCCGAAGTTCATCTACACGATCCCGAACTTCCAGAACCCCGGCGGCGTGACGATGTCGCTGCCGCGTCGGCAGCGCTTGGTGCAGGTGGCGCACGAGCGCGAGCTGCTCGTGCTGGAGGACAACCCGTACGGCCTGCTGCGCTACGAGGGCGAGCCGCTGCCGACGCTGTACTCGATGGACGGCGGCGAGTTCGTGATCTACCTCGGCACGTTCTCGAAGATCCTCTCCCCCGGGATCCGGCTGGGCTGGGCGGCGGCGCCGCGGCCGGTGCTGCAGAAGATGAACCTCGGCAAGCAGGCCGCCGATCTCTGCAGCTCGTCGATGACGCAGCTGTTCGTGGCGGAGTACTTCGCCTCCGGCGACTGGCGCGAATACGTCGAATCGCTGGTCGGGATCTACCGCGGGCGCCGCGACGCGATGCTGGAGGCGCTGCAGACGCACTTCCCGCGCGAGGCGGCCTGGACGCAGCCGCAGGGCGGCCTGTTCATCTGGGCCACGCTGCCGGACTACATCGACACGACCGACCTGCTCGTGCGCGCGCTGGACGAGAACGTCGCGTTCGTGCCCGGGCGCGCGGCGTACCTCGACGGCCGCGGCGGCTCGTCGATGCGGCTGAACTTCTCCGGCTCCGACGAGACGGCGATCCGGGAGGGCGTGCGGCGGATCGGCAAGGTCGTCGCCGAGCAGGTCGCGCTGTACGGGACGCTGACCGGCGCGGCGCCGGCGGCACCACCCGTCGTCGACGAGCGCGAGGCCGGCCAGGTCGCGGAGCAGCTGGCGGACGTGCTGGAGCTGCCGCGTCGCTCGCCAGGTCGTCGCGGACGCGCCGAATCCGACCGCTGATGAGCACGGTCGCGGTCCTGCAGGGCGGCCGCTCGCTGGAGCGGCAGGTGTCGCTGAAGTCGGGCGCGCGCGTCGAGGACGCGCTGCAGCGGCTCGGGCACACGGCCGTCGCGATCGACGTCGGGTCGGACCTCGTCGCGCGGCTGCAGGAGACCGCCCCCGAGGCCGTGTTCGTCGCGCTGCACGGGCGCGACGGCGAGGACGGGACGATCCAGGAGCTGCTGGAGGTGCTGGGGCTGCCCTACACCGGATCGGGCGTGGCGGCGTGCATCCGCTGCTGGGACAAGGTGCTGACGAAGCACCTCTTGCGGGCGGTCGGCATCCCGACGCCGGACTTCCACGCCTTCAGCGAGACGGCCTTCCGCGAGCTGGGCGCGGCGCAGGCGCTGCCGGCGATCGAGTCACAGCTCGACTTCCCGCTGGTGGTGAAGCCGGCGGCGCAGGGCTCCGCGCTCGGGATCAAGTTCGCGCGCACCGCGGCCGACGTGCCCGCGGCGATCGTCTCCGCCTTCTCGTATGACCGCAAGGTGCTGCTGGAGCGCTACGTGCCGGGGCGCGACCTGGCCGTCTCGATCGTCGAGCAGGACGGCGCCCCGGTGGCACTGCCGGTGGTGGAGGCGGTCCCGGAGGGGCGCGACTTCTACGACTTCGAGGCGCGCTACGAGATCGGACGCACGCGCTTCGTGTGCCCGGCGGAGCTGCCCGCGGGAGTCGCGGAGCACACGCAGGAGCTGGCGGTCGAGGCGTACCGCGCGCTCGGGTGCGCCGGCTTCGCGCGGGTCGACCTGATGCTGCGCGACGACGGCGAGCTGTTCGTGCTGGAGGCCAACAGCGTGCCGGGGCTCACCGAGACGAGCCTGCTGCCGCAGGCGGCCGACGCGGCGGGGATCCCGTTCGACGCACTGGTCGAGCGGATCCTCGCGATGGCGCTGGCGCGCGCGGCGGCCTGAGCGCCGGCGGGCGAGGCCCGCTCAGCTGTCGCCGGCGACGTCCTCCGGCGTGACCTGGTCGAGGAAGTCCGTGAACTTCTCGACGACCTCCTCCGTGTCCTCGACCTCGTGCTCGAACTCGATCGCGGACTCGGCGATCACTTCCTCGGCGGCGAAGATCGGCGCGCCGGCGCGCACGGCGAGCGCGAGCGCGTCGGACGGGCGCGAGTCGATCTCCAGCTCTCTGCCGTTCACGGCGAGGGTGATCGAGGCGTAGAAGGTGTTCTCGCGCAGCTCGGTGACGGCGACGCGGGTGCAGGAGACCTCCAGCTCGCCGAGCATGTCCGAGAGCAGGTCGTGCGTCATCGGGCGCGGCGTGGTCGCCCCCTGCAGCTTCATCAGGATCGCCGCCGCCTCCGGATGCCCGATCCAGATCGGCAGGAACTTGTTGCTGTCGACGGTCTTCAACAGGACGATCGGCTGCTTGCCGACCATGTCGAAGCTCACGCCGTAGATGACCATCTCCTGCACAAGCGACTCCTGGGCTGGCGGGCGAGGTCCAAGTATAGGCGGGGCCTGGCCGCCCTCTTGCCTGCCTGACGGCAGCGGTTCGACGAGTCGATCTACTCGTCCGCGGTTGATTGCTGCGGCGCTAGGATGCTAGCGTGGTGCGGCCCTAGCACATCTACCGGACAGCGCTGCAAGAGATGTCCCAGAGACAAGTCAACGTGCGGCTTTCGAGCGAGACCGTCGAAGTGCTCGAAGCCGCCGCATACCTCGAGAGCATGTCCTCGGTGCCTGAGCTGCTCAAGGCAATGGTGGAACTCGAGGCCGCTCGCCTCCGCCGCGATCCGCATGTCCAAGAGGTGCTGCGGGCACGAGCCGAACGCGCCGCCATGCGTGCGGGGCAGCTGTCCTCGCTGGAATCCAGGCGCCGAAGAGGCTCCGCATGACGCCCGACGAGCCGCGCTTCCCCACGAACGTGCTTGCGGCGTGGCTGGCCGGGGTCGCCGACGTGGCCAGCATGGCCTGGCTGTGGACCTCGAACGCGCCCACCTGGCTCAAGGGCGTCGTCAGCGGTGTGCTGTTTCTGGGCCTGTGGTCGATCACGCTGTACCACGCGGGACGCAAGCGCGCGTGGCAGGATTGGCGCAGGCGCAGCGATGGCCTGGAGCCGTTGCGGCCTCAACCCGTGCCCGAGGGTCAAGCAGAAGGCGACGGCAGGGAGCGGCGCTGGAGCCGGCGACCCTTGCGGTGAGATGGGCGATCCTGGACTCGAACCAGGGACCTCTTCCTTATCAGAGAAGCGCTCTAACCGACTGAGCTAATCGCCCCGCGAGAGGCGATTCTAGCGGGATCGGGACGGGCCGTCAGGCGGGGGTGCTTGCGCCCAGGCGCTTGGCGAGCTGCAGCGCCTCGTCGAGCGAATCGAAGGCGAGCTGGAGGCGATAGCCGTCGCCCTGCGGGGCGACGTGGACCTGCGTGCCGAGTGCTGTCTCGAACACGTCCGAGAGACGCTCGACGGCGGCCGCCTGGTCGGGGTGGAGCTCGCCGCGTCGGCGCGTCGGGCTGGCCGGCTTCGGCTCCTCCGCGGCACGGGCACGGCGCTCCAGCTCGCGCACGGACCAGCCGTTGACGGCCGCCTCGCGGGCAAGTCGCCGACGCGCATCGTGGTCCTTCGCCAGCAGGAGCGCACGGCCGTGGCCCTCGCTCAGGTCGCCGCGCTCCAGCAGCTCGATCGCCTCGTCGGGCTGGTCGAGCAGGCGAATCAAGTTCGAGACGGCAACGCGGCTGCGGCCGACGCGGCGGCCGACTTCCTCGCGCGTGAGGCTCAGCTCGTCGACGAGCGCGAGGCAGGCGCGTGCCTCCTCCAGCGGGTTGAGGTCCTCGCGCGCCATGTTCTCGATCACGGCCAGCTCCAGCGAGGCCGCATCGTCGTGGTGGCGCACGATCGCCGGGATCTGCTCCATCCGCGCCAGCTTGGCGGCGCGCCAGCGGCGCTCGCCTGCGATCAGCTCGTACCGCCCGCCCGGCAGCGGCCGCACGAGCACGGGCTGGAGCACGCCGCGCTCCTCCAGCGAGGCCGCGAGCGCCGTCAGCGTCTCCTCCTCGAAGTGGCGGCGCGGCTGATTCGGGTTGGGTGCGATCAGCTCGACTGCGACCTGTCGCAGCTCCTCCGGCTCGTCCTTCGGCGAGGCGGCGAGGATCGCGGCGAGGCCCTTGCCCATGCCGCGCGTCTTGCCGTGCGGCTTCGGCAGCTCGTCGTTGCGCAGCCTCGCCCGCTGCGGCGGCTTGCGCGCCTTCTCAGCCACGGGCCGCGACCTCCCGCGCCAGCTCGAAGTAGGCGTCCGCGCCGGCGCAGTGCGGGTCGTGGTGGATCACCGGCTGGCCGAAGCTCGGCGCCTCGCCGATCCGCACGTTGCGCGGGATGACGGTGTCGAAGACGAGCTGCGGGAAGTGCGTGCGCACCTCCTGCTCGACATCCTGCGCGAGGCGCGTGCGCCCGTCGTGCATGGTGAGGACCATGCCGGCGATCGTCAGTCGCGGGTTCAGCTCGCGCTGGATCAGCGAAAGCGTGTCGAGCAGGCCGGCAAGGCCCTCGAGGGCGAAGTACTCGGCCTGGACCGGGACGATCACACGGTCCGCCGCGACGAGCGCGTTGACCGTCAGCGGGCCGAGCGACGGCGGGCAGTCGAGGATCGTGAAGGCGTAGCGGTCGCGAACCGCGGCGAGCGCGTCGCGCAGGCGATGCTCAGAGCCCTCGATGCGCGGCAGCTCGACGTTCGCGCCGGCGAGATCGGGGCTGGCGGGAACGATCGACAGGTGCTCGATCGTGGTCGGACGGATCGCCTCGTCGAGCGTCGCGGTGCCCGACAGCACGTCGTAGACGCTCGGCTCGGCGTCCTTCGGCAGGCCCAGTCCGACCGTCGCGTTCGCCTGCGCGTCCATGTCGATCAGCAGCGTCTCGTAGCCAGCCTCGGCGATGCAGGCGGCGAGGTTCACCGCGGTCGTCGTCTTGCCGACGCCGCCCTTTTGGTTGGCGATCGCGTAGACCGTGCTCATCGGCGGCTGCGGGGGTGGGCCGGCATCGGCCTCCACGGTAGCGACGAACACGGTCAGAGGGTCGGGCGGTTCTTCGCAGAGAGCGGGCGTTTGCGCGCCATGCCGGGGCGGCGGGGAAAGCGGTCCGGCGTCGGCGCGACCTTGCGCAGCACGTGCAGGTGCCGATGCTCGGCGCCGCGATACGGATGCACCGGGCGGATCTCCTCGACCTCCAGCCCCAGCTCGATCGCGGCCGCGGCCGCATCGCGCTCCTCGCCGGCGTCGCGCCGGCCCTTCCATGCGACCAGCGCCCCGCCCTTCCGCAGCAGCGGCGCCGCGTACTCGGCGAGCACTGCGAGCGGCGCGAGCGCGCGGGCAGTGACGAGGTCACACGTGCCGGCGCCGGCACGCCACGCCTCCGCCCGCTCGGCGACGACGTCCACGTTCGTCAGGCCGGCGGCGTCGGCGGCGGCGCGGATGAAGGCGCACTTGCGCGCGATGCTCTCGACCAAAGTCACGCTCGCTGTCGGCAGGGCGATCGCGAGCGGCAGACCGGGAAAGCCGGCGCCCGCGCCGAGATCGGCGATTGCGGTGGCTGCCCGGACGTCAGGGACCTCCAGCGCGACGAGCGAGTCGGCCAGATGCGTGTACACAGCCCGCTCGGGCTCGCGGACCGTCGTCGGAGCGTGAGGATCGCCCGCCAGCTCGGCGAGGAGCGCTGCGAGCTGGACCACGGCCGCATCGGGCAGCCCGTAGCGCTCGGCCAGCGACGCCAATTCTGCCTCGGGTTTCACGTGAAACCAGGTGGCGAGGGTTTCACGTGAAACGCTCGGCGCCCGAAGCGTCTACTGCTCCACCGGCGCGACGACGAGGTACCGGTCCGGCTCGGTGCCCTCGCTGTACGTCTCGATTCCCTCGCGGTCGCGCAGGTACTCGTGCACGACGCGCCGCTCGACCGCGTTCATCGCGTCGAGCGCCACCGGTCTCCTACTGCTCAGCGCCTCCTCGACCGCCTCGTCGGCGTCTTGCTGAAGCAGCGCGGCACGGCGCTCGCGGTAGCCCGCGGCATCGACGGTGACGCGCTTGCGGTCGTCTTCGCCCCGGTAGGCGATGCGATAAGCGAGATGCTGGATCGCATCGATCGTCTGGCCGTGACGCCCGATCAGCAGCCCAAGGTCCTCGCCGTCGAGGTTCCCGTAGATCCCGTCGGCGTCTTCGGTGACCTCGATCTCCGCGTCGACGCCGACCGCGTCGACGATCTCCTCGAGCATCTGGCGCACGCGCGCCGCGGCGTCGCTGTCTCTGCGCGGGCTCATCGCCGGCGACCGGTCCGCTTCTTCTTTCTGCGCGCCGGCGGCGGACCGGCTCTCGCCGAAGCGCCGTTGTCGGCGCCCTTCGCCGGCTGCTCTTGCGGCTTTCTCGCCTCGCGCGTCCTTCCGCCTCCGCGCGTCAGCGCTGCTGCACCGGAGGGAGCGGGAGCGGGCGCACCTGCGCCCGCCAGCGCCGGCCGCCTCGACGGGAGGCCCACCGTCCGTCGCACGATCAGCTGCTGCACGATCGTCCAGCAGTTCGTCGTGATCCAGTAGACGAGCAGGCCGGCCGGGAAGTTGATGATGAAGGTGACGAAGACGATCGGCAGGCCGAGCATGATCATCCGCTGGTTTCTGTCCATCGAGGCGGAGCTGAGCAGGCCGGAGGCGAGCTGGCTCGCGACGTAGAGGACGATCAGCACGACGAGCACCGCGCCCGTCGCCTTCGCCGTCAGGTCCGGGATGAAGAGGAAGCTCGGGTCCGCAACGGTGATGTTGTGCGCGGCGGCATACGCGGAGTCGCCGAACTGCGAGCAGCTCACATGCGTGACGCTGCTGTGGATCGACGCCGCGTAGCCGTCGATCCCCGGGCACATGTCCGCCTTCAGGTCCTTGCGCAGCATGTAGTACAGCGCGATGAAGAACGGCAGCTGGAACGCCAGCGGGAGGCAGGAGGCGAGCGGGTTGACTCTGTTCTCCCGGTAGAACTTCATCATCTCCTGCTGCTGACGCTGCTTGTCGTCCTTGTACTTCTCCTGGATCGCCTTCATCTCCGGCGCGAGGAGCTGGAGGCGCTGCATGGACGTGACCTGCTTGAGCGTCAGCGGCAGCAGGACGAGACGGACCGAGATCGTCAGCAGGATGATCGCGAAGCCCCAGCCGACGCCGATCGTGTCGTGGAAGAACAGGAGCACGTGCTCCAGCACGTCGATGAGCGGCTGAAGCGGGTTGGCGAAGGGGATCAGCATGAGTGGGGGATGCGTGTCCGGACCGGCGTCAGGCGCTCGGCGCGGTCGATCGGCGGGAGCGGAAGACGCGCTGCTCGTGGACGGGGTCGTAGCCCCCGTGGCTCCACGGATTGCAGCGCAGCAGCCGCCATCCGGCGAGGATCAGCCCGCGCAGTATGCCGTACTCCTCGACCGCCTGCGCGGCGTAATGGGAGCAGCTCGGCTCGTACTTGCAGCGCGGGGGCAGCAGCGGCGAGATGACCCGCTGATACACCCGGATCGGCGCGATCACGGCGGCGCGCAGCGCGCTCATCTGGCGGCCTCGCCCTCGACCCGGGCGCGCAGCTGGTCGATCAGCTCCGCGAGCGCCGACCGGATCCCGTCAAGACCGTCGCGCTCGGCGACGACGCGTGCCTCGGGCCGCGCGACGATCACGAGGTCGTGGCCCGCCGGAAGCCGCTCCGCTTCATGCTCGAAGGCCTCGCGCAGCAGGCGCTTGACGTGGTTGCGCTCGACCGCTCCCCCGACTCTGCGCGAGACGGAGAGGCCGAGCCGCGGCTCTGTCTCTGCGCCGTCGTCGGCGCGCGGGAAGCCGTACAGGACCAGGACGCGGTTCGCGTGCGAGCGGCCCTGCCGGAAGACCCGGTCGAACTCGGCGCTGCGGGAGAGCCGCCCGCGCCTGCCTCGCCGGGCTGCGACGCCCGGGCGGCCGCTCATCAGACGGTGAGGCGCTTGCGGCCCTTGTCGCGCCGACGCTTGAGCGTCAGACGACCCGCGCGCGTCTGCATGCGTGCGCGGAACCCGTGCGTGCGTGCGCGCTTGCGCTTCTTCGGCTGGTAGGTGCGTTTCATGGCTGCTCCTGCGCGGGGATTCCGCCTCCGCCGGCCACGCGGCCGGCTCCGGCACCCCGGACGTTCCCGTCGGGGATGGCCAGTATACGCGCCGCGCGGGTTATGACCTCGCCACGGTTCTGCACAGCTTGTCCACACCCCGTCGACAGATGTGCATCGGCCGTGCGCAGATCCTCGCGACCTTTTTCCCGCGATTTGCGCAGTCGTCCCCGGACAGGCTGACGGGGTGCGGAGCACGCCCGAGCGGCGTTGGTATATTCGCCGCCCCCCGGGGCCTCTCGGCCCCTTCATCCCCCGCCACGCAACCCGACGAGGAGTCGGTCGACGACCCCTGTGCACACCGCGCTCGAGCACACCTGGTCCCAGATCCAAGCCGAGCTGCGGCGGGCGGTCACCGACTCCACCTACCACCTGTGGCTCGCTCCGCTGCAGGCGCGATCGATCGACGGCGACGTGCTGCTCGTCGGCGCTCCCGAGGAGATCCGGACGTGGGTCGCGGACCGCTTCCAGCGCGTCCTGCAGACCTGCGCGGCGAGCGTCTTGGGCGAAGCCGCGACCGTCACCGTCGTCCCGCTCGACGCGCCCCTCGCCGCAAGGCCGGCCGCCGCGCCCGGCCGGCCGGCAGCCGGGACCGGGCAGCTCGCCCCGCGCCTGCCGGCCGCCGGCCCGGTCGACGTCTTCAATCCGAAGTACACGTTCGACCAGTTCGTGATCGGCGACGGCAACCGTCTCGCCCACGCGGCCGCGCTCGCGGTCGCCGAGCTGCCCGGACAGGCCTACAACCCGCTGTTCCTGTACGGGCCGCCCGGCCTCGGCAAGACGCACCTGCTGCACGCGATCGCCAACTACGTGCACGAGTACGGCGACGGGATGACCGTCCGCTACACGACGCTCGAGGCCTTCACGGACGAGTTCGTCGGCGCGCTGAGGTCCAGCTCGATCGAGGCGTTCAAGCGCCGTTACCGCGACACGGACATCCTGCTGATCGACGACGTCCAGTTCCTCGAGCGCAAGGTGAAGGTGGAGGAGGAGTTCTTCCACACGTTTAACGCGCTGTACGAGACCGGCAGCCAGCTCGTCGTCACGTGCGACCGCATGCCGCGCGACATGAACGACCTCGCCGAACGCCTGCGCGAGCGCTTCGAGTCCGGCCTCGTCGCCGATCTGCGCCCGCCGGACCTGGCGACGCGCATGACGATCCTGCGCAAGCGCGTCCACCACGACGGGATCCGGCTCGACGACCCGGACGCGATCGTGCCGATCGCCGAGCGCGTGACGACGAACGTCCGCGCTCTCCAAGGCGCGCTGATCCGGGTCGTCGCGTTCCACTCGCTCACCGGCCGCCCGATCGATCGCGCGCTCGTCACGCATGTCCTCGACGGCCTCTACCCCGATGGCGCGAGCGCCCCGGGCGGCCGCGTGAACACGGTCGAGGAGATCCAGGCCGCCACGTGCGAACGGCTCGGCATCTCGCCGGAAGCGCTCAACTCCCCCGACCGCAGCGCGCGCGTCGCGTGGGCGCGGCAGGTCGCGATGTACCTCTCGCGAGAGCTGACCGACGCCACGCTGCCGGCGATCGGTCGCGCCTTCGGCGGCCGCAACCACTCGACCGTGCTGCACGCCTGTCGCCGCACGAGCGAGCGGATCGCCAGAGACGCCGAGGCCCACGAGCTTGTGCGCAGCCTCACCGAGCTGCTGCAGCGCCCAGATGTCGACCGCTCCGCCTGAGAGACTTCCCACGCTCGTGTCCACAGGCTCTGTGCGCAGATCCTCCCCGGCGCCGCGGGCGATCCCAGCGCTTGTGCACATCTCGACGCCCCCTATGACAATGACTCTCTCCCAGATGAGGTTCTCATCGTGAAGCTGTCCGCCGCGCGCGAAGAGCTGCTTACGCAGCTGCAGACCGTCAGCCGCGTCGCCTCCACGCGCGGCGCGATCCAGGCGCTGTCCGGCGTGCAGATCCTCGCGGACGGGTCCGGCGTCGAGCTGCGCGCGACCGACATGGAGGTCGGGCTGCGGGTGCCGCTGCCGGCGCAGGTGGAGCGCGAGGGCTCCGTCGTGCTGCCGGCTCGACTGCTCGTCGACGTCGTGCGCTCGCTGTCGGGCCCGACCGTCGCGCTGGAGCTGCGCGCCGCGGAGGGGGACGTGGAGCTTGTCGCGGGCAACGCGACGTTCCACATCCGCACGCTGCGCAGCGAGGACTTCCCGCCCTTCCCGGAGCCGGAGGAGGGCGGCGCCGTGCGGGTGCCCGCGCAGGCGTTCGTCGCCACGATCCTCAAGGTGGCGAACTCCGCCTCGCGCGACGAGACGCGCCCGGTCCTGACCGGCATCCTCGTCTCCGCGTCGGACCGCGAGCTGCGGATGGTCGCGACCGACTCCTACCGCTTGAGCGTCAAGGAGACGCAGCTCGAGCAGCCGCTGCAGCAATCGTTCGAGGCGAACGTGCCGGCGCGCGCGCTGCAGGAGCTGGCGCGGCTCGTGCAGCAGCTCGACGGCGAGGAGCTGACCGTCGCGGTGCGGCAGAACCAGGTCGTCTTCGGGATCGGCGGCGTGGTGCTGTCCTCGCGCCTGATCGAGGGCCAGTTCCCCAACTACCGGCAGCTGCTGCCGGAGACCTATGAGCACGAGCTGACGCTCACCGGCTCCGAGGTGACGGACGTCGTGCGCCGCATCAGCCTGCTGGCGCAGAAGAACGCGCCGCTGCGGCTGTCGTTCCAGCCGGGCGAGCTGACGGTGTCCTCACAGACGCCGGACATCGGCGAAGCGCGCGAGTCGCTGCCGGTCGCCTTCCAGGGCGAGCCGTTCGAGATCGGTTTCAACCCCGAGTTCCTGCGCGACGGGCTCGAGGGCGTCGAGTCCGGCGACATCGTCCTGAAGCTGATCAGCCCGCTGCGCCCGGGCCTGATCCAGTCCGCCGAGGACGCCGGCTTCCTCTATCTGATCATGCCGATCCGGCTGAACGTCTAGGCCTGCCCGCCGTGCGGATCGTGCGCCTCTCGATGCGCAACTTCCGCAGCTACGCCGCAGCCGACGTCGAGCTGGGCCCCGGCGTGACGGTCGTGACCGGGCGCAATGGCGCCGGCAAGACGAACCTGCTCGACGCGCTCTACTTCGGCTGCACCGGCCGCTCGGCGCGCACGACGAACGAGCGCGAGCTGGTGCGCTTCGGCGAGCAGGTGGTGCGTGTCGAGGTCACGACCGAGGCGCCCGACGGCCTGCACGAGCTGAGCGTCGGCTTCACGCCCGGCGAGCCGAAGCGGATGACCGCTGACGGCGTGCGCGTCGAGCGGCTGCTCGACGTCCCCGGGCGTCCGCTGGTGAGCGTCTTCCTGCCTGATCGCCTGGAGCTGATCAAGGGGACGCCGTCGCTGCGTCGAGCGCACATGGATCAGCTCGTCGCGGCGCTCTGGCCGGCGCGCGTGGCGACCCGCCGCGCCTACAACCAGGCACTGGCGCAGCGCAACGCGCTCGTCGCCCGGATCCGCGCCGGAGGCGCGTCGCTCGGCTCGCTGTCGGCGTGGGACCGCGAGCTGGCGCGGCACGGGATCGCCCTGATGGCCGACCGCGCGCAGGCGGTCGAGCTGGTGGCCGAGCGCTTCGCCGCGCGCGCGGAGGAGCTGGGCCTCGACGGCGATCCTGCCGTCGCGTATCGCCCCCGCTCGAAGGCGGACAGCGCGGACGGCCTCGCCGAAGAGCTGGCGGCGCGTCGCACGCAGGACGTCGAGCGCGGCTTCACCGGCCACGGTCCGCATCGCGACGACCTGCTGCTGACGCGCGAGGGACGCGAGCTGCGCGCCTACGGCTCGCAGGGGCAGCAGCGGCTCGGGCTGCTCGCGCTGCTGCTGGCCGAGCGCGAGGAGATCGCCGCCACGCGGGAGGCGACGCCGGTGATGCTGCTCGACGACGTGATGAGCGAGCTCGACCGCGACCGTCGCGCGCGTCTCGTCGGGCTGCTGCGGGGCCGCGGGCAGAGCGTGATCACGACGACCGACCTCGACCACGTCCCGGGGGGCGAAGAACCCGACGTCATGCGTCTGCGCGTCGCGGACGGCGCGATTCACGCGGAGGCCGAGGCCGCGTGAGCCGCCGGGCGCCCCGGCCGCTGGCGAGTGCGCTCGCGCCGCTGCAGGCGTCGCTCGCGCCGGCGACGCTGCTGGCCGCGGTTCAGCGCGCCTGGCCGACCGCCGCGGGCGAGGCGATCGCGCGCGAGGCCGCGCCCGTGGCCGAGCGCGGCGGGGTCGTCACGATCGCGTGCTCGGCGTCGGTGTGGGCGCAGGAGCTCGACTTGATGGCGCCATTGCTGATCGAGAAGTTGAACGCCGCGATCGCGGGCGGCGAGGTGGTCCGCCTGCGCTGCGTCACCGGGGCCCGGGAGCGGACGTGACCACGACCCATTTTCCCTGGAGTTTGCAGGACTTTCTACGTCTTTCGGGGGCCGGGTCGGAGGGGCGCTTGTGCTATCCTTGTGCACATAAAGCCTTCGACGCCCCGGCGCGCTTCCCCAGGCGCGGCACCGGGGCGTTGCAACGTCATCGGAGGACCGTTGGCCAGCGATAGATCCCCGGCTGACAAGCCGAACCGTTCGTACGACGCCCAGGACATCACCGTGCTCGAGGGCCTCGAGGCGGTGCGCAAGCGGCCCGGCATGTACATCG
>JBQCIQ010000157.1:0-7844 GCA_051953595.1 Conexibacter sp.
TACAAGGTGATGTTCCTGACCGACGTGCGCGGCTGGCTGCGCGACCCGTCGGACCCGGACAGCGTGATCTCCGAAGTGGGGGCCGACGAGGTCGAGCGCGCACTGCCGGAGATCGAGGGCGGCATGCGGCCGAAGCTGCAGGCCTGCATCGATGCGATCCACGGCGGCGTCTCGCACGCGCACATCGTCGACGGGCGCATCCCGCACTCGCTGCTGCTGGAGCTGTTCACCGACGCGGGCATCGGGACGAAGGTGCGTCCCGCCGCATGAGCTTGGCTGAGCTGCAGGCGATCGAGGCGGCGCACGTCATCCCGAGCTACGCGCGCTTCCCGGTGGAGCTGGTGCGCGGCGCCGGCACGCGGCTGTGGGACGCCGACGGCAACGAGTACCTGGACTTCCTCGCCGGTATCTCCGTGCTGAACGTCGGGCACTGCCACCCCGCGGTCGTCGCGGCGGTGCGGGAGCAGGTCGGCGTGCTCACGCACACGACGAACCTCTTCTACACGGCGCCGGCGATGCGGCTCGCCGAGCGTCTGTCCACCAGCTCGCTCGGCGGCAAGGTCTTCTTCTGCAACTCCGGTGCGGAGGCGAACGAGGCCGCGCTGAAGCTCGTGCGCAAGGCGAAGCCGGGGGGAGAGATCGTCGTCGTGCACGGCGCCTTCCACGGGCGCACGTACGGCGCGCTCTCCGCGACGCCGCAGGAGTCCAAGCAGGCGCCGTTCGCGCCGCTGGTCCCCGGCTTCGTGGTGGTGGCACCGGAGCCGGCGGCGCTGGAGGCGGCGGTGCATGACGGGACCGCGGCCGTGCTGCTGGAGCCGATCCAGGGCGAGACGGGCGTGCACGTGCTGCCGGATGAGCTGCTGCGCGCTGCCCGGGAAGCATGCGACCGCGTCGGCGCGGCGCTCGTGTTCGACGAGATCCAGACGGGCATGGGGCGGACGGGCACGCTGTGGGCGTACGAGCAGACGGGCGTCGTCCCGGACGCGCTCACGACCGCCAAAGCTCTGGGCGGCGGGCTGCCGATCGGCGCGCTCGTGACCGGCCCGCGACTCGCCGACGTCTTCCAGCCCGGCGACCATGGCTCGACGTTCGCCGGCGGGCCGCTCGTGGCCAGCGCTGCGCACGCCGCCTTCGACGTGCTGGAGGACCCGGCGCTGCTGGCGTCGGTGCGCGAGCTGGGCGGGCGGCTGCGCGACGGCCTCGCCGCGCTCCCGGGCACCTCGAACGTGCGCGGCCGCGGCTTGATGGTTGCCTTCGACACCGACGACGCACCAGCGCTCGTGCGGCGCGCGCTCACCGACGAGCGGCTGATCCTCAACGCGACCGGCCCCGGCACGGTCCGGCTGCTGCCGCCGCTGATCGTGACGGCCGCGGAGGTCGACGACGCGCTCTCCCGCATCGCACGGCTGCTGAGCGCGGTCGTCGCGTAACCTTCCCGCCCGCCATGACCGAGACGGAGCACACAGAGGTCCACCGCATCCCCGCCGCGCCCGCGCGGACGGCGTCCTACGAGGCCGACCCGAACGAGGTCGGCCGCGTCCTGCTGCTCTACTCGGGCGGCCTCGACACGAGCGTGATGCTCAAGTGGATCCAGGACGAGTACGGGGCGGAGGTCGTCTGCCTCACCGTCAACCTCGGCCAGCCCGGCGAGGACTACGAGGTCGTCAAGGGCAAGGCGCTGCAGCTCGGCGCGATCGACTGCCACGTCGTGGACGCGCGCGAGCAGTTCGCGCAGGAGTACCTGGTGCCGGCGATCAAGGCGAACGCCGTCTACGGCAACGGCTACCCGCTCTTCACCGCGCTCGGGCGCCCGCTGATCGCGCAGCTCGCGGTCGAGTACGCGCGCCAGTCCGGCTGCGACACGATCGCGCACGGCTGCACCGGCAAGGGCAACGACCAGGTCCGCATCGAGACGACGATCGCGACGCTCGCGCCCGAGCTGAAGGTGATCGCGCCGGTGCGCTCGTGGCAGATGGGCCGCGAGGAGGAGATCGCCTACGCGCGCGAGCACGGGATCCCCGTCAAGGGCGGCACCGAGGTCGCGCCGTACTCGATCGACGACAACCTGTGGGGCCGCTCCTCGGAGGGCCGCTGGATCGAGGATCTGTCGCACGCGCCCGAGGACGACGTCTTCCAGCTCGTGACGCGTCCCGAGGAGGCGCCGGACGAGGCCGAGGTCGTGACGGTCGAGTTCGAGCGCGGCGTGCCGGTCGCTCTGAACGGCGCGCGGATGGGGCTCGTGGAGCTGCTGGAGGCCGCCGCCGAGATCGGCTGCCGCCATGGCGTCGGGATCGTCGACCACATCGAGGACCGCATCGTCGGCCTGAAGGTGCGCGACATCTACGAGGTGCCGGCGGCGGCGATCATCCTCGCCGCGCACCTGGAGCTGGAGAAGCTGGTCGGCACGATCCACCAGAACCAGTTCAAGCCGGCGTTGGATCAGAAGTGGGGCTACCTCGTGTACGCGGGGCTGTGGTGGGAGCCGCTGCGCTCGGACCTCGACGCGTACATGGACGCGGTCAACGCGCAGGTGACGGGGACGATCGGGCTGAAGCTGTTCAAGGGCTCGGTGCGGGTCGTCACGCGCGAGTCGCCGAACGCGGTCTACGACGCGTCGCTGGCGTCTTTCGCCGAGTCCGGCGGGCTGTTCTCCCAGACCGCCTCGCCCGGCTTCATCGAGCTGTGGTCGCTGCAGTCGCGCCTGGCGCATCAGCTGCGGCATCGCGGGTGAGCGGTCCACGGTTCGCGGGTAGAGGAGGACCGATGCCCGGACCCGCATACAAGGCACTCGGCTTCCTCGCCTGGCGCGGCGGCATGTGGTACCTGCGCCGGCGGACCGGCATGGCGAAGCGCATCGGCGCGGGCATGTTGGCTGCCGGCACGGTCGCGGCCGCTGGGGCTGCTGCTGCGGCGCGGCGTCGCAGCGGCGCGCGCGTGCGCGCGCAGGCGTAGCTGCCGGTCGGCCGCCCGCAGGGCGTCCGCTTCGAGGCGTACCCTGCTGGCCAGATCGCGCCGGTGGGATGCCGGCGTCCGGCCACGACCGCGATGCACGTCTCCATGCCGCCCGAAACCCCTCCGCCCGATGACGCGCGGAGGGGTCCGTCCTCGTCCTCTTCGGAGGGCGGGAACGTCGTCGACCCGGCGGTGCTGGCGGAGCGACGCGCGCAGCGGGCCGAGCAGGCCGAGCAGTCGGCCGAGCGGCGGGCGACGGACGCGCAGGTGCTGGCGGCGCAGCTTGCGCGCGAGCGCGCGCGGCTGGAGGCTGAACGCGACGCTGCGCGCGCGGAGGCGGCGGCCGCGCGCGAGGGCGCCGACGCGGCGATCGCCGAGGCAAGGCATCTGCAATCCGAGCGCGACACGCTCCGCGACGCGCTGATCGACGCGCGCCGCGAGCGCGATGCGCTGGCGGCCGCGCGCGACGAGGCCCGGGCCGCGCCCGCCGTCGCCGAGCCGACCGCGCCGGTCGAGCCGCCGGCCGCGAGCACTGCACCGCCGACGCTCGCCACAGCCGCCCCGGAGCCGGCGCCGCCGGCGCCCGCAAACGGCTCCGCCCGCAACGGGCACGCGGCGCCGCCCGCGGCCTGGGCGGCCGGCCTGCGCCGCGAGCTGGCCGTCGCGCGGACGACTGCCGCGGTCTCCGCGCCGCCTTCGGCGCCGACGTTGGGGCGCGCCGTCGAGATGCCCGCGCTCGTGCGTGAGCGGCGGATCGTCGCGCAGCGCGTGGCGGCGGGTCCGGTTCCGGCCGCGAAGCCGGTCGTCGCCGCAGAAGAGCGGCGCGGCGAGCGCGCGGCGCCGATCACCGCGTTGACGCTGGAGCGCGAGCGCTCGAGCCGTCTGCAGGCGCAGCTCGACGCGAGCCTTGCCGTGCAGCGAGAGCTGCGCACGCAGATCGCCGCGCTCCAGCGCGCCGTGCAGCAGCGCGTGGAGGCCGAGCAGCGGATCGAGATGGCGCTGCGCCGCGTGCGTGAGGAGCTGACGGCGGCGAACGCGTTCGCCACGCAGCGGACGGCCGCGACCGAGGCTGCGCCGCCCGTGCCCCCGCCGGCCGCGGCCGACGCGTCCGCCGTCTCAGCGGTCGACACGGAACCCGCCGCCGCCTCGGCACCGGCGGGACCCCCGCGCGCCGCCGCCGGGAGCGCGGCGCCCGCCGTCACGCCGATGCCGCCGGCAGCGACGCAGGCGACCGTGCCGCCGCTGCCCGAGTCGAGCGCCCCGAAAGCGCCCGCCGCCGCTGCGCCCGCCGCGCCCGCCGAGCAGCCGCGGCCCGCCTCCGTCGCCCCGCCGCCCCCCGCGCTCGACCCGCAGCGACTGAGCGCCGCGCGGGAACGTCTGCGCGCCGCCGCGCCTCCGCCCGCAGGGGAGGAGCGACCGGTGGCGCTCCCGACCGGGCCGCCCGCGCCGTGGGTCACCGCCGCGCTCCAGCGCCTGCTCGCGACCGAGCCGGAGACCGCCGGCCGGCTCGCCGTCGGCCTGCTGCCCGCGGCTGGCCTGGCCGCCGACGAGCCACTGCGCTACGACGTGCTGCTGGCCGCTCGCGCCTGTCTCGCGGTCGACGTGACGCCGCGCGCTCCCGCGACGGTCGTCCAACGGCCGGCGCCGCGTCCCCGCGGCGAGCGCGACCTCAGCATCGCCGGCGACGCCGCCGGCATCGCACGCCTGCTGCACGGTCGTCGCACGCTGCTGCGCCGACCGGCGCGCGTGCGCGGCGGCCGCAAGGCGCTGCGTGAGCTGCGCCGCCTTGCGCGCGCCCCGCTCGGCCTGCGCGAGCTGGGCGCGGCCGGCGTCGCGCTGGAGCCGGCGCTCGCGCTCAAGCTCGTCGCGCTCGCGATCGAGCCGGGGGCGACGCAGGGCGAGCGCTTCGCGCTCGCGCACGCGCCGCTCGCCGGCGGTCCCGTCGACGCGTGGCTGCGGATCGCCGACGGCGCGGAGCCGTCGGTCGTCACGACCCAGCCGCCGGAGCCGACTCGTCTCACGCTGCGCTGCACGCGCGGTGCGCTGCTCGCCCTGATCGCCGGCGTCGAGCCGCCGCCCGGCGAGGCCGGCACCCTCGACGGCGACCTCGCCGCGCTCACGCTTCTGCGCGGCTGGATCGCCCGCACCGAGCACCCGGCCGCCTGAGCGGCGCTTGCGCAGGGTCTCGCACGCTCTGCGGAAAGCCTGCGAAGAAAGCGTGTAATTGCAGGGCTTTTCGCCCCATAGCGAACTGAACGCGCCTACGATTCCGGCGCGCTCGTCGGGGCCGCACACACCTCCAGAACTGTCGGGACGTCGTGTCCCGGCCGGGACCCCGGTCCCGAGAAAGGAGGTGATGGCTATAGAAGCCAGTCTGACGATGCTGGCTCTGCTGCTCGTGATCCTCTGGATCACGCGGTAGGACCACAGGCCCGGCGTCTCGTGCGGAGGCGCTGGGCTTCTTCGTTAACGAGGAGAGCCCGGAGTATGTGCGGCTCCGGGCTCCCGAGGTGAGGCCATAAGGCCCAGCCTGACGATGGCGAGATCGTAGCGCGGATCGCCGGTGCGACCAAGCCCGGGCCAGAAAGCCCGGAAAACGCGGGAACGACCGGCGCGGGAGGGGGGCGAAATGTCCGGGGCGGCGCCTACCATGGACGGCCCGTGACGACGCCGTCCTGCGCCCATCTCCACGTCCACTCCGAGTACTCGCTGCTCGACGGGGCGTGCAAGATCGACGCCCTGGCAGCGCGCGCGGCGGCGTTCGACCAGCCCGCACTCGGGCTCACGGACCACGGCGTCATGAACGGCTCCGTGGAGCTGTACAAGGCCGCCAAGAGACACGGCATCAAGCCGCTGCTCGGCTGCGAGGTCTACGTCGTCGACGACCGCCACTTCCGCGACGGCAGAGTCGAGCGCAACCACCTCACGCTGCTGGCCGAGAACCCGGTCGGCTACCGCAACCTCGTGAAGCTGTCCTCGACCGGCTTCCTGGAGGGCCTGCACCGCGGCAAGCCGGGCGTCGACCTCGACGCGATGTCCAAGCACGCCGAGGGCATCATCGTCCTCACCGGCTGCCTCGCCTCCCGCTTCTGCCAGCGGCTCGTCCACGACCGTCCCGACGAGGCGCGCGCGCACGTCGACGACCTCATGAACGTGTTCGGCCGCGACCAGGTCTACTTCGAGGTGCAGAAGAACGGCATCGCCGACCAGGACAAGGCGAACGAGGGGATCGTCCGGATCGCCCGCGAGGTCGGCCGCCCGCTCGTCGGCACCGGCGACGTGCACTACCTCCGCAAGGAGGATTACCACCACCACACGGCCCTGCTGTGCGTGCAGACGAAGTCGACGCTGGCCGAGCCGAAGATGACGTTCGACACCAACGAGTTCTATTTGAAGTCGAACGACGAGATGGCGGACGCGTTCGCCGAGTGGCCCGACGCATTGCCCACCACCCTGGAGATCGCCGAGCGCTGCGACGTCGAGATCGAGCTGGGCAAGCAGCTGATCCCGAGATACCCGACGTCGGACGGACAGGACGAGAGAAGCTACCTGCGCCAGCTCGTGATGCAGGGCCTCAACGAGCGCTACGGCACTCCGCCGCCGGCCGAGGCCGTCGAGCGGATGGAGATGGAGCTGGCGGTCATCGACAGAATGGGCTTCAACGCCTACTTCCTGATCGTCTGGGACTTCGTCCACTACGCCAAGAGCAACGGCATCGCCGTCGGCCCCGGCCGTGGCTCGGCCGCCGGCTCGATCGTCGCCTACACGCTGCGCATCACCGACGTCGATCCGCTCCGCTACGACCTGCTGTTCGAGCGCTTCCTCAACCCGGAGCGCGTCTCGATGCCGGACATCGACATCGACTTCTCCGTGCGCGGCCGCGAGCGCGTGATCCGATATGTGACCGACAAATATGGAAGAGAGTCGGTCGCGCAGATCGTCACGTTCGGCAAGATGTTCCCGCGGGCGGCCACGCGCGACGCCGCGCGCGTGCTGGGTCATGACTACGGCGCCGGCGACCGCCTCGCCAAGCTGATCCCCGACCCGATCATGGGCCGGCCGCCGTCGTTCGAGGACTGCCTGCAGCCGGGCGAGGAGCTGAAGAAGGCGGTCGACTCCGACCCGATCGCGAGACAGATCGTCGACGTGGCGCGCGGGCTGGAGGGGATCGTGCGCAACTCCTCGATCCACGCCGCCGCGGTCGTGATCGCCGACCGGCCGCTGACCGACATCGTGCCGCTCCAGCTCGCTGACGCCGGCACCGATGCGGAGACCGGCGAGAAGATCTATCGCACCGTCACGCAGTTCTCGATGAAGCCGGTCGAGGAGCTGGGCTTGCTGAAGATGGACTTCCTCGGGCTGCGCAACCTCGACGTGATCGAGGACGCGCTCGACATCGTCGAGCGCTCGACCGGCGCGCGCCCGGACATGACGACGCTGCCGCTCGACGACGCCAAGACGTACGCGATGCTCGCGGCCGGCGACTCGATCGGCGTGTTCCAGTTCGAGTCCGAGGGCATGCGGGAAGCGCTCAAGAAGGTGCGCCCGACCGAGTTCGAGGACCTGGTCGCGCTCGTGGCGCTGTACCGCCCGGGCGCGATGGACCAGATCCCGACGTACGCGCGCGGCAAGCGCGACCCCGACTCCGTCACCTACGCCGACGAGCGCCTGAGGCCGATCATCGAGTCGACCAAGGGCGTGATCCTGTACCAGGAGCAGGCGATGCAGATCGCGAAGGAGCTCGCCGGGTTCAGCGGCGCCCGGGCCGACGATCTGCGCAAGGCGATCGGCAAGAAGAACCGCGCGGCGATGGCCCAGCTCCAGCCCGAGTTCGTCGACGGCTGCCGGGCGTCGGGCACGTCGGATGCAACCATCCACTGGCTGTGGCAGAC
>JBQCIQ010000158.1:0-9559 GCA_051953595.1 Conexibacter sp.
CGGCTGGCGGATCGACATCCGCTCGGAGACCGAGTTCGCGCAGGAGGAGGCCGAGCACGGCTACGAGGAGGAGGAGACGCAGGGCCGCTGCGCCGCGATCCTCTCCAACGGCCGCCGCTGCCCGAACGCCGCGCTGCCGGGCTCGCGCTACTGCGGCCTCGACGCGCATCAGGCGCTCAACGACGTCGAAGGCGACGAGGTCTCAGCGCTCGCCGACGAGGAGGCGCCGGCGGTCGAGGAGTCGGCGGTCTCGGAGCCGGCGGTCGAGGAGCCGGTCGCGACCGAGATGGAGGACAGCGCGTCATAGGACGCGAGCCCCAACGGCGCTGCGTCGGCTGCGGTCGCGTGGCGCCGAAGCGGTCGCTGCTGCGCTGGAGCGCGGACGGCGACAGGGTCCTGGCCGATCCGCAGGCGCGTCGGCCGGGGCGCGGCGCCTACACCTGCCGCACACGGCGCTGCGCGGAACGGGCCGCGGCGCGCGGAGGCTTCAACCGGGCGTTTCGGCGCGCGATGACCGCGCCGGCTGCCGGCGAGAACGTACACTTGGACGAGGAATGAGCAAGAAGCGCGTCAACGACATCGCAAAAGAGCAGGGGATGGCCGTCAAGGACCTGCTGCTGAAGCTGCAGGCCGCCGGGATCGACGCGGCCGCCCCCTCCGCGACGGTCGACGAGGCGCTGGCGCTCAGTGCGCTCGGGGCCAACGGCGCGCCGCCGAGAGGCGCGGCGAGAGCCCCCGCGGGCGGCGCCGACGGCGGCGCCAGACAGCGTCCGACGCGCGACTCGCTGCAGGGCGAGCGCGCCCCCGGCGCGGCCGGCGGGCGCCCCCGCGACGTGATCGACTCGCAGGCCTCGCGCCGCGGGCCGGGCGGCGGGCCCGGCGGACCGGGCGGCGGGCCCAACCAGCCGCCGCGCCGCCAGCGCCGCGGTCGTCGCCGGCGCGGCACCTACGAGGAGCCGGCGCCGCTGGAGACGCGTCAGCAGACCGGGCCGGCGCACGTCCGCATCAACTCCGGCTCGACCGTCAAGGACGTCGCCGAGTACCTCGACGTGCCGGTGCCGGAGATCATCAAGAGACTGATGGCGCTCGGCGAGATGGCGACGCTCACGCAGACGCTCTCCGACGAGGCGATCGAGCTGCTTGCGACGGAGTTCAACAAGACGGCGGAGATCGTCCACGCGGCCGACGACGTCGACGCCGAGCCGGTCTTCGAGGACGCCGACGACGCGATGGTCGAGCGGCCCCCGGTCGTCACGATCATGGGTCACGTCGACCACGGCAAGACGTCGCTGCTCGACGCGATCCGCGACACCGAGGTCACCGCGGGCGAGGCCGGCGGCATCACCCAGCACATCGGCGCCTACCAGGTGCACCACAGCGACAAGGTCGTGACCTTCCTCGACACGCCCGGCCACGAGGCGTTCACGGCGATGCGCGCCCGCGGCGCGAAGGTCACCGACATCGCGGTGATCGTCGTCGCCGCCGACGACGGCGTGAAGCCGCAGACGCAGGAGGCGGTCGACCACGCGAAGGCGGCGGAGGTGCCGATCCTCGTCGCGGTCAACAAGATCGACAAGGAGGGCGCGCAGCCCGACCGCGTCCGCACCGAGATGACGCAGCTCGGCCTGCAGCCGGTCGAGTGGGGCGGCGAGACCGAGTTCGTCGACGTCTCGGCGAAGACGAAGGAGGGCCTCGACAACCTGCTCGACACGATCCTCGTGATGTCCGAGGTCGAGGAGCTGAAGGCCAACAAGGACACCGAGGCCTCCGGCGTGATCGTCGAGAGCAAGCTCGACCCGGGCCGCGGCGCGGTCGTGACGGTGCTGATCCAGCGCGGCACGCTCCACGTCGGCGACGCGCTTGTCGCCGGCCCGCACTGGGGCCGCGTGCGCGCGATGAACGACTTCCTCGGCAACCGCGTGAAGAAGGCGGAGCCGGGCGAGCCGGTCGAGATCCTCGGCTTCGACTCGGTCCCGGAGGCGGGCGAGTTCGTGCGCGTCGTCGAGAACGACCGCAAGGCCCGCCAGCTCGCCGGCGAGCGCGCCAACCGCCTCAAGACGGAGGCGCTTGCGCGCCGCTCCGGCAAGCGCATCTCGCTGGAGGACATCTTCCGCAGCGAGCTGCAGGAGCTCAACCTCGTGCTGAAGGCCGACGTCGCCGGCTCGCTGGAGGCGATCGAGGACGAGATCGCGAAGCTGCCGCAGACGGAGATCTCGGTCAACGTGATCCACCGCGGCGTCGGCGGCGTGAACGAGTCCGACGTGATGCTCGCCGCCGCCTCCGACGCGGTCGTGCTGGCGTTCAACGTGCGCCCCGTCGGCGACGCGCGCCAGGTCGCCGACCGCGAGGGCGTCGAGATCCGCTCCTACGCCGTCATCTACCGCGCGATCGAGGAGCTGCGCGCCGCGATGGAGGGCATGCTGGAGCCCGAGGAGGTCGAGGAGCAGGTCGCGACCGTCGAGGTGCGCCAGACCTTCCGCGCGTCGAGAATCGGCACGATCGCCGGCTCCTACGTCACCGACGGCAGAGTCGTGCGCGGCGCCAGAGTGCGGCTCGTGCGCGATGGTACGGTCGTCTACGACGGCGAGATCCAGAGCCTGCGCCGCTTCAACGAGGACGCCAGAGAGGTCGCCTCCGGCTTCGAGTGCGGGATCGTCTTGAGAGACTTCGCCGACGTGAAGGAGGGCGACGTGCTCGAGGCCTACACCACGCGGAAGGTCGAGCGCGAGCTCGCCTGATGAGCGTCGAGGACGGGGCCGGCTTCGTCGCCGTGCTCGTGATCGACGTGCACTTCCCCGACGCCGGCAGCCTCAAGGGCAAGCGCAAGGAGCTCTCGTCGCTGAAGGCGCAGCTGCAGACGCGGCTCGGCGTCGCCGTCGCGGAGACCGGCCACCAGGACCTGTGGCAGCGCAGCACGCTCACGGCGGCGCTCGTCAGCGGCGACATGGGGACGCTCACGGGCGCGGTCGATCGCGTCGAGCGCTGGCTGCTAGAACGACTTCCGCAAGGCGTGAGCATCGAGCGGATCGCGGTGTCGGTCGAGGACCTGCGGGCATGAGGCGCCTCTCACCAATCAACGCCTCGCGGTACGCCGATCCGATGCGGAGCGTAGGATGAGCACAAGTCGCATGCGTCGCGTCGATGAGGCGGTACGCGCCGTGCTCAGCGATGTCATCACCCAAGAGCTCAAGGACCCGCGCATCGGGTTCGTCACCGTGACTGCCGTCAAGACAAGCCCGGACCTGCGCCACGCCCGCGTGTACGTGAGCGTGCTGGGCGACGAGCAGACGCGCGGCGACAGCCTGCTCGGCCTCAACTCGGCACACGGCTTCCTGCAGCGGCGAGTGGCCTCGGAGCTGCGGCTCAAGCACACGCCCACGCTGGCGTTCGAATACGACGACACGGTCGACCGCGGCATCCGCCTGTCCGCACTGCTCGACGACCGCGACGAGCCCGACGACGAGGACGACGCGTCGTGACGACCGCCGAGCAGGGCAAGCGCGCGACGCGGGCCGAGGTGCTGGCGGAGCTGCGGGAGGCCGATCGCTTCCTGCTCGTCACGCACGAGCACCCGGACGGCGACGCGCTCGGCTCGCTGCTCGCGATGCACGAGATCCTGCGCGCGCTCGGCAAGGACTCGACGATGTTCATGGCGGCGGACGAGCTCCCGCTGCCATACGAGTACCGCTTCTTCGACTTCGACGGGCTCGCGAGCGTCCCGCCCGACGACGTGGCCGAGCGCACGGTGGTGTTCCTCGACTGCGGCAACATCGACCGCAACCCCGCCGACGCGCTCCAGCTCGACGACGCGCACATCGTCAACATCGACCACCACCACGACAACACGCACTTCGGGACGGTCAACCACGTCGTGCCGGAGGCCTCCTGCACCGCGGAGATCGTGTGGGACCTGATGCACGGGCTCGGCGTCGCGCCGAGCGTGAAGATCGCCGAGGCGCTGTACGTCGGACTCGTCACCGACACCGGCAAGTTCATGTACGAGAACACCGGCACGCGCGCGCATGTGATGGCGGCGGAGCTGATCGAGGCCGGCGTCGACGTGCACGACGTCTACCACCGCATCTACGAGGGCGTCCCGTACGCGAAGGTCGCGCTGCTGGCATGCGCGCTCGGGCAGATCGAGCGCCACGACGGGGGCCTGCTGACGATCACGCGCCTCTCGCGCGCGGACTTCGCGAGCGCGGGCGCGGAGGAGAACTACTCCGAGGGCGTCGTCGACCACCTGCGCGCGATCGAGGGGACCGCCGTCGCCGCGCTCGTGCGCGACCGCCTCGGCGCCGCCGACCCGGAGCAGCGCAAGGTCTCGCTGCGCGCCGCCGACGACCGCGTCGACGTCTCCGCGATCGCCCGCGCGCAGGGCGGCGGCGGCCACCGCCAGGCGGCCGGCTTCTCGACCACGCTGCCGTGGCCGGAGCTGGTGGCGTTCCTGCGCGAGCAGGTCGCCGCGCAGCTCGACGCGCTGCCGTCGTAGGCTGCGGCCCCGTGGACGGGGTCATCCTCTTCGACAAGCCCGCCGGCGTAACGTCGCACGACGTGGTCGCACAGGTCCGGCGCCGACTGGGCAGGGGAACGAAGGTCGGGCACGCCGGCACGCTCGACCCGTTCGCGACCGGGCTGCTGCTGATCCTCGTCGGACGGGCGACGCGCGTGCAGCGCTTCCTGATGGTGCTGCCGAAGGCCTACGTGACCGTCGCGCGCTTCGGTGCGACCTCGACGACCGGCGACAGCGACGGGGAGACCGTGGAGACCGGCGTCGTGCCCCACGGCGACCTCGACCTCCCGAGCGGGACGATCCGCCAGCGGCCGCCGGCGTACTCGGCCGTCAGAGTCGACGGCGAGCGCGCGTACAAGCGGGCGCGGCGCGGGGAGGACGTCGAGCTGCCCGAGCGCGAGGTGACCGTCTACGCGTTCGACGAGCTGAGCCGCGAGGACGACCGCCGCACGTTCGCGATCCGCTGCTCCGCCGGCACCTACGTGCGCGCGCTGATCGCCGACCTCGGCGACGCCTACTGCGAGCAGCTGCGCCGCACGGCGATCGGCCCGTTCGGCGTCGCCGACGCCGATCCGGAGCGGATCGTGCCGCTGGGCGACGCGCTCGCCTTCCTGCCGGAGGCGCGGCTGGAGGGGGAGGAGGCGCGCCGCGCCGCGCACGGGGTGGCCGTGGCGAACGCAACCGACCGCGCGGTCGGTTCGTACGTGCGCCTGACCGACGCCGAGGGCGTGATCGCGATCGCCGAGCCGCGCGACGGCCAGCTCAAGCCGATCGTCGGTTTTCGCGGCTAAGGTTCCACCGCGATGCGGATCACCTTCCTGCCGGACGTCGAGCAGCGGCCGCGCAAGGTCGCGGTCGGCGAGTTCGACGGCGTCCACCTCGGCCACCGCGCCGTGATCGAGGGCAGCGACACGGTGCTTACGTTCGAGCCCCACCCGCTGTCGATCATCCGGCCCGAGGCGGCGCCGAAGCTGCTGACGACGCTGGAGCGCAAGGCCGAGCTGGTCGCCGAGCTCGGTGTCGAGGAGCTGGTCGTGATCCCGTTCGACAGAGCGTTCGCGCAGCGCAGCGCCGAGGACTTCGTCGAGCACGTCCTCGTCGAGACGCTGCAGGCGACGCGCGTCTCGGTCGGCGAGAACTTCCGCTTCGGCCACCGCGCGCAGGGCGACACGCGGCTGCTGGGCGCCGACGAGCGCTTCGAGACGCGCGTCGTGCCGCTCGTCGAGGCCGGCGGGGAGGTCGTTTCCTCCTCGCACATCCGCGGGCTCGTGCTCGCCGGCGAGGTCGACGTCGCCGCGCGCTTCCTCGGGGCGCCGTTCGCGATGCGCGGCGAGGTCGTCTCCGGCGACAGACGCGGCCGCGAGCTCGGCTTCCCGACGGCGAACCTGATCCCCGACCAGTCGCTGATCCAGCCGGGCCACGGCATCTACGTCGCGCGCGCCTCGTGGGGGGAGGAGCTGCGCTGCGCGGCCGTCAACGTCGGCGTGCGCCCGACCTTCAAGACCGACCTCGTCGTGCTCGTGGAGGCGTACCTGCTCGACTGGAGCGGGGACCTCTACGGCGAGCAGCTGACGATCGAGTTCCTTGCGCGCCTGCGCGGCGAGCGCCGCTTCGACTCGGTCGACGCGTTGATTGCGCAGATGCACCGCGACGTTGCGAACGCACGGCAGGTCTACAGCGCGCATTCTGCTACGGTTCCCCGCCGATGAGCACCCTTACGAGCGAGCGCAAGCAGGAGCTGGTCTCGAAGTTCGGCAAGGGCGATCAGGACACCGGCTCGGCCGAGGTTCAGATCGCGATGCTGACCGAGCGGATCAACGACCTGACCGAGCATCTGCGCACCCACAAGAAGGACCACCACTCGCGGCGCGGCCTGCTCATGCTCGTCGGCCGGCGCCGTCGCTTCCTGAACTACCTGGAGCGCAAGGACCTCGAGGGGTACCGCGCGCTCATCAGAGAGCTCGGCCTGCGCAAGTGAGCGTCGTCGCGGCCGGCACTCCCGCGCCCGACTTCACGCTCCGTCGCGAGGACTACTCGCGCTTCACGCGCGAGGATCTGCTGGGCAGAACGACGGTTCTCGTCTTCTACCCCTTCGCGTTCAGCGCGGTCTGCACCGACCAGCTCAACCTCTACGAGGAGGTGCTGGAGCAATTCTCCAGTCAGGGCGCGACGCTCTACGGCGTCTCGTGCGACTCGGTCGACGCGCAGCGGGCGTTCAAGGAGAAGCTCGGCATCACGATCGAGCAGCTGTCCGACTGGGAGCCGAAGGGCGCGACGTGCAGAGCGTTCGGCGTCTACTTCGAGAAGGGCGGGATGCCGACCCGCGCGCTCGTGATGATCGGTCCCGACGGGGTCGTGGAGTGGAGCTGGGAGGGCGAGCACCCCGGCGTGCTGCCCGGCGCGAACCTGATCTTCGACGCGCTCGCCGCGCGTTCGAGCGCCTGAGCCGAAGGCGGCGGTCGCGGTGAGCGGCCTCGGCAGCGCGCCGCTCCCGCCGATCGCGCCCGACGACCACGTGCTGGGCACGGTGGGCACACCGATCGCGATCGTCTACGCCGACTACGAGTGCCCGCACTGCGCGGTCCTGAACGACCAGCTCACGGCGCGCGGCGAGCGGTGGGTGTTCCGCCACTTCCCCGTCAGATCGACGCATCCGCGCGCGCACGCGGCGGCCTGCGCGGCTGAGGCGGCGGCCCTGCAGGGGGCCTTCGAGGCGATGCACAGAGCGCTGTTCGCCGACCAGGGGCGGCTCGAGGATCCACACCTGTGGGCGCGCGCCGAGCGGCTTGGGCTCGACGTGGCGCGCTTCGACGCGGATCGCCGCTCGGAGGCCGTGCACGCCCGGGTTCGTCGCGACTTCGAGAGCGGCGTGCGCACCGGAGTTGTTACGACGCCGACGCGCTTTGATGTGTCATAGCGTCCATTTGCAGCGATATCGCTACGATTCACCGCGTTCGGATACAGAAAAGAACCGCAATGCACTCCGCCGACCGACGGGCGGAGCAGAAGGGAAACTGAATATGTCTGACGCCGTTACGCGCGTCGCCGTGGAGATCGCGGGCAAGGAGATCTCCTTCGAAACCGGCAAGATGGCCAAGCAGGCCTCCGGTGCCGTCGTCGTCCAAGCGGGCGACACGATGGTCCTGTCCACCGCGACCGCAGGCAACCTGCGCGACGTGGACTTCCTCCCGCTCACCGTCGACATCGAGGAGCGGATGTACGCCGCGGGCAAGATCCCCGGCTCGTTCTTCAAGCGCGAGGGCCGCGCCGGCGAGAAGGGCACGCTCACGGCGCGCCTGATCGACCGCCCGATCCGCCCGCTGTTCCCGAAGGGCTGGCGCTACGAGACGCAGCTCGTCGGCATCCCGCTGTCCGTTGACCACGTCAACCCGTACGACGTGCTGGCGATGAACGGCGCCTCCGCCGCGCTGATGGTGTCGGACATCCCGTTCCCGACCCCGGTCGGCGCGGTGCGCATCGGCAAGGTCGACGGCAACTTCGTCGTCAACCCCGACGAGGAGGACCTGCTCGAGAGCACGGATCTCGACCTCGTCGTGGCCGGCACCGAGGAGGCCATCCTGATGGTCGAGGCGGGCGCCAACGAGATCCCCGAGGCGGAGATCCTCGACGCGCTCGACATCGCGCACGACGCGATCAAGAAGCTCTGCAAGGTCCAGTGGGAGCTGCAGAAGAAGGCCGGCAAGGCCAAGAAGGACGTCGAGGTCCCGCAGGTCGACGAGAAGCTCTACAGAACGATCCAGAGATCGCACGGCAGAAAGCTCGACAGAGCGACGTCGGTGCAGGACAAGCTCGAGCGCCAGGACGCGACGAAGGCGGTCGAGGAGGAGGTCCTCGCCAAGTACGCGCCCGACGAGGACGACGCCGAGACGCGCCAGGCGGTCCAGCGCGCGTTCGACAAGCTCGAGAAGACGCTCGTGCGCGAGCGCATCGCCGTCAAGAAGGTGCGCCCGGACGGCCGCAGAGCCGACGAGATCCGTCCGATCTCGATCGAGGTCGGCGTCGCCCCGCGCACGCACGGCTCGGCGCTCTTCACGCGCGGTCAGACGCAGGCCTTCTCGGTCGCCGCGCTCGGCACCACGCGCGAGGAGATGCGGCTCGACACGCTCGGGCTGGAGACCTCCAAGCGCTACTTCCACCACTACAACTTCCCGCCGTTCTCGGTCGGGGAGGCCGGCTTCATGCGCGGGCCCAAGCGCCGCGACATCGGCCACGGCGCGCTCGCCGAGCGGGCGCTCGTGCCGATGATCCCGTCGCTCGAGGAGTTCCCGTACGTGATGCGCGTCGTCTCGGACATCTTCGAGAGCAACGGCTCGTCCTCGATGGCGTCCGTCTGCGGCTCGTCGCTTTCGCTGATGGACGCGGGCGTGCCGATCAAGGCGCCGGTCGCGGGCATCGCGATGGGCCTGATCAAGGAGGGCGACGACTACATCGTCCTGTCCGACATCGCCGGCGTGGAGGACCACCTCGGCGACATGGACTTCAAGGTCGCCGGCACGGAGAACGGCATCACCGCGCTGCAGATGGACATCAAGATCACGGGCGTCTCGTTCGAGATCCTGCGCGACGCGCTCAAGCAGGCGAAGGAGGGGCGCACGTTCATCCTCGGCAAGATGGCCGAGGCGATCGACGGCCCGCGCGCCGAGCTGAGCAAGTGGGCGCCGCGCATCTCCACGGTCCAGATCGACCCGGAGAAGATCGGCCTGCTGATCGGCAAGGGCGGCGAGACGATCCGCGGCCTCTCGGACGAGTTCGAGGCGCAGATCGACGTCAACGACGAGGGCCAGGTCCTCATCTACGCCCAGAACGGCGAGCTCGGCGACGCCCTCGCCGACCGCATCCGCTCGATGACCAAGGAGGTCGAGGTCGGCGACGAGTTTGCCGGCAAGGTCGTCAAGACGACGACCTTCGGCGCCTTCGTCGAGCTGGCGAAGGGCACCGACGGCCTCCTGCACATCTCGAACATCTCGCCCGGCAGACGCGTCGAGACGGTCGAGGACGTGCTCAACAGAGGCGACGAGATCCAGG
>JBQCIQ010000159.1:0-10416 GCA_051953595.1 Conexibacter sp.
CGGGCTCGTCATCTTCGACTGCGACGGCGTGCTCGTCGACAGCATGGGGATCGACATGCGCGAGCTGACGCGCGCGATCGGCGAAGCCGGCGGCAGCCTCACGCACGGCGAGGTCGAGGATGCCTTTCACGGCGTGGCGCTGGCCGACATCCAGCGCAGCGTCGTGGCGCACCTCGGCCGCCCCCTGCCGGAGGGGTGGATGGAGCGGTTCCTGACCGAACGGGCCGCCGCGTTCGAGCGCGAGCTGCGCGCGATCCCGGGAGCGCGCGAAGCGGTGCTCGGGGTGCGCGCCGCCGGCTGGGAAGCGTGCATCGCCTCCAGCGGGCCGATGCACAAGATGGAGCAGACGCTGCGACTCGCCGGTCTGCGCGAGCTGTTCGCCGACGAGCGGATCTTCTCGGCGTACGCGCCGGCCGTCGCGCGGCCGAAGCCGGCGCCGGACCTGTTCCTGCACGCGGCCGAGGCCTGCGGCCACCCGCCGCGGGCGTGCGTCGTCGTGGAGGACAGCGTCCCGGGCGTGACGGCCGGGATCGCGGCGGGGATGCGCACGGTCGGCTACGCGGACGGCGACGGTGGCCACGCCGACCGCCTCGCCGCCCTCGGGGCGGAGCCGCTGCGCGCGATGAGCGCGCTGCCCGGACTGTTGGCAGGCTGACGGCGGCTGACGGCCCGCGGCTCAGAAGAGCGCCGGCTGCACGGCCGCCGAGGCGCGCGGCGGCCGCTGCGGCGACGCCGGGTCGAGCGCCGGGGAGCGTGTGTTGCGACGGAAGGCGCCTGCCCGCGTCCCGCGCAGCGGGTGCCTGCGGCGCGCCCCGGCGAGCACGCCGGCGATTCGCTCGCGCTCGGCCTTCGGCGCATACGACCCGCGTGCGTACAGCTGCTCGTAGCGCGGCACGAGATCGGGGCGCTGCGTGCGCAGCCAGTCCATGAAGACCTCGCGCACGCCCGGGCGCAGGTGCAGCGCAATCCCGCCGGCGCCCGTCGCACCATTGGCCGCCGCAAGCTCCAGGATCGGCTCGACCTGCTCGGGCGCGTCGTTGATCCCCGGCATCAGCGGCGCGACGAGGATCCCGCAGGGGATGCCGGCACGGTTCAGCTCGCCGACCGCCTCCAGCCGCGCGCGCGGGTGGGGGGTGTGCGGCTCGGTCGCACGCCACGCCTTCTCGTCGAGCGTCGGCACCGACAGGCACGCGCTCACCTCGGCGACCTCCGCGATCTGCTTGAGCAGCGGCAGATCGCGCAGCAGCAGCGGCGACTTCGTCAGGATCGAGCACGGGTTGCGCGCGTCGCGCAATGCCTCCCAGATCCCCTCCATCAGCCGGTAGCGGCCCTCGACCCATTGGTAGGGGTCGGTGTTCGTGCCCATCGCGACGTGCTCGCCTCTCCACGACGGCCGCGCCAGCTCCGCCCGCAGCACCTCCGGCGCGTTGACCTTCACGACGATCTCGCGCTCGAAGTCGCGTCCGGCGCCGAAGTCGAGGTACGTGTGCGTGGGGCGGGCGAAGCAGTAAACACATGCATGGTGGCAACCCCGATATGGGTTGACGGTCCATTCGAACGGCATCCGCGACGTTCTCGGCACGCGGTTCAGCGCGCTTCTGGCGCGCACCTCGTAGAAGCGCGTGTCGAGCGCCTCGGGCGCGTCGAAGCGGCGCACGACCGCGCTCTCGCGGTAGCCCGGCAGGCGCGCCTGCTCGTCGGCCTCCACGCTCAGGTTGTCCCAGCGCATGCGAACACATGTTCGCATGCGCGCCGGCGGATGCAAGCGCCGTGTCAGCGCGGGCGCATGGGGTAGAGCGGCTGTGTGACGGATCACACGCCGCGCCAGCGAAACCTCGGCGCGCCGACACCGTAGGAAGGGTGATGCGCACACGCTTGAGACAGAGCCGCGAGCGCGCGCTGGAGGCGATGCTCCAGACGCGCACGCACGCGTGGGAGGAGGTCGGCCTCTCGCGCCAGCTCGGCCGCGCCGCCGCGCGCAAGGCGCGCCGCGAAGCGCTCGTGCTGCTGCCGCTGCTGGCGGCGGTGCTCGTCGCCTACGCGTACCGCGACCAGCTGTTCGGCCGCGACCTCGACACGCTCGTGCGGATCCTCACCTCGGTCGCGCTGATCGCGCTCGGGTGGGCGTTCGCGCGCGCGCTCGGCCGCGTCGTCGGGCCGGACCTGATGCGCCGCATGGATCCCGGCACCGCCGGCACGGTCGGCTTCCTGCTGCGGCTCGTGACGATCGCGATCGTGACCGTCGTCGCGCTGCGGATCGCCGGCCTCACGCCGCGCACGCTCGCCGTCGGCGGCGCCTTCACGGCGGTCGTCGTCGGCCTCGCCGCCCAGCAGACGCTCGGCAACCTGATCGCCGGCGCCGTGCTGCTGAGCGCGCGCCCGTTCCGCGTCGGCGAGCGGGTGCGGCTGCAGGCGGGCGGGCTCGCCGGTCAGGCGGAAGGGGTCGTCAGCTCGCTCGGCCTGCTCTACACGACGCTGGCGCGCGGCGAGGACCGCATCATGGTCCCGAACAGCGTCGTGCTCGGCGCGGCGGTCGTGCCGCTGCGCGAGCCGCAGGCGGTCGACGTGCGCGTCGTGCTGCGCCACGGCACGAAGCCGAGCGCGGTTCAGGCGCTGCTGCGCGAGACGATCGACGTGCCGATGCGCGCGCTGCCGCACATCGCGCTGGAGGAGGTCGACGGCGAGCAGGTGGTCGTCAGGATCCAGGCGACGCCGGAGCGCGACCGCGACGGCGCCCGGCTCGCGGATCAGCTGCTCGGCGCGATCGAGCAGGTCGCGGGGGAGCAGGCGGCGGTCTGACCGCGGCGCCGCGCCGCAGTCGCCGACGCTCAGCGGTTGCCGCGATGGCCCTCGGCGAGCTGGTCGGCGATCCGCTCGTCGCCCAGCAGGCGGCTCACGCGCGCCGACAGCTCCGGCGCCACGCCGGCGAACGCCGCGCCGACCCGCAGCCCGAGCGGCGCGACGTCGAGCTCCGCGCGGTTGCGCTCGATCGCTCTCACGACCGCGGCCGCCACGTCCTCCGGCGTGCGCGTCGCGACCCAACGCGGCAGTCTCGCGCCGGCGTTCGCCCACATCCCGGCGCCGCTGATGAAGCCGGGAAAGACGGTCGAGACGCCGACGCCGTGCGGGCGCAGGTCCTGGCGCAGCGCCAGCGCGAAGCCGCGCATGCCGAACTTCGTCGCCGAGTAGAGCGAGCCGCGCGGCGAGGCGGCCTTCCCCGACAGCGAGGAGATGAAGACGAGGTGGCCGTGGCCGCGCCGCGCCATCTGCGCGCCGAGCAGCTTCGCCAGCAGCACCGGTGCGCGCAGGTTGACGTCGAGCGCGCGGTCGACCTCCTCGACGCTGAAGTCGTCGAGCATCGCGGTCGCGGGCAGCGCGGCGTTCGCGACGAGGATGTCCACCTCGCCGACCTGCTCGGCCAGCCGCTGCACGCCGTCCCGCTCGGCGAGGTCGACCGCGAGCGCTCGGCCGCGCAGCTCATGCGCCAACGGCTCCAGCACGTCGGCTCTGCGGCCCGTGAGGATCACCTCCGCGCCGCGCGCCGCGAGCGCGCGCGCGATCGCCTGGCCGATGCCGCCGCTCGCGCCGGTCACGAGCGCGGTGCCCTGAATCGCCGTCACGGCGCGGAAGCTTAGGCGCCGAACAGCGCGACCGTCGCCGTGAAGGCGTGCAGGAAGCTCGCGCCGCCGACCGGCCCGATCTCGCCGGCCGCGAAGAAGCCCGCCGACGGCGCGCCGCCGAGCTCGTCCGAGAGCGCACCCGCGTCGTGATCCTCGATCCCGAACATCGCGCGGCCGCGGCCGTTGCAGGAGAACGCGAGCGCACCGGCCGGCGTGCCGCCGAGCGCGGAGACGCGCAGGCGCAGCTGCTCCTGCAGGTCGCGGTCGGCGGAGGCGGCGTCGCGGGCGTGGAGGCGCAGCACCTGGCCCGCCTCGACCGGCGCGGCGACCGCGAGCGTGCCGCCGACCGGGTCGGCGCCGAGCAGCTGCCGCACGAGGAAGTCGCCGTGGCCGTACTCCGGCCGGCCGCCGTCGATCACAAGACCGATCAGCAGCCCGCCGGCGATCAACGTGCGCTGAACCGGATCCAGCTCCTCGATCACGGCGCGTATGTGGTCGAGCGCGGGCTTCCCGGCCAGCTCGCTGATGACGTTGCCCTCGGCCTCGGTGATCGTCATCTCCGGCCCGACCGGCGTCGCACCCTGCGAGACGCACGGCAGCACCTCGACGTCGTCGAAGCGCACGCCGACGGTGCCGCCGTCAAGCACCTCGTCGCCGTGGAACAGCACGCCGCGCTCGTCGGGGCGCCGCCCGCTCGCGAGCCCGCCGATGACCGGCACGCCCGGCGCGCGCGTCGCGAGGTCCTGCAGCAGCGGGTCGGTCGGGAAGGTGAACGGATCGGGCAGCAGGCGCGCGCCGCGCGCGCCGGCAAGGTCCTCCATCCCCATGACCGTGACCGTGTCCTCGTGCACCGACGCCGATGCGTGGAACGTCTGCGCGCGACCGCCGCCGAGCGACGCGGCCCACACCGCGACGGCCATGCCCTCCTCGTGCTCGGCGCCGCAGCCGAGCACGCCGCCGGCGCCGCAGCCGACGAGCGCGCCGGGGCGCAGCGCCTCGTGCACGCCCTCGATCGTCGCCTCCGGGTCCTCCATGTGGCCGCCGGAGGCGAACAGCACGACGAGGTCGGCGCTGCCGCCGTCGAGCGCGGCGCGCGCGTCCTGCGCGGCCTCGATCGCCCCGACGCGCGGGTCCTCGTGGGTGGAGATGCCGGTGCCGATGCGCACGCCCATGCGTTCCACCATACCCCCGTGCGACAAGCGCCCCGACCGCTCTCGCGGGGCCGCGCCATACTCCGCGCCGTGCCGCCGCAGGTGATCGCGATCTTCGGTCCGACGGGAATCGGGAAGACCGCCGTCGCCGTCGCGCTCGCCGCGCGGCTGCGCGCCGCCGGGGAGGACCCGGTCGCGATCTCGGCCGACGCGCTGCAGGTCTACGAGGGCCTGTCGGTGCTCACCGGCGTGGCGAGCGCGGCCGAGCAGCATGCGTTGGAGCACCGCCTCGTGGCGTTCCTGCCGGTCGACGCGACGTTCAGCGCCGGCCAGTACGCCGCGCTGGCGCACGCGGAGATCGACGGCGCGCTTGCCGCCCGCCGGCGGCCGCTCGTCGTCGGCGGCACGGGGCTGTACCTGCGCGCCGCGCTGACCGAGCTGGCGCTGAAGCCGCCGCCGCCCGAAGGCGTGCGCGAGAAGTGGGAGCGCGAGCTGGAGACGCGCGGCGTCGCGGCGCTGCACGGCGAGCTGGAGCGGCGCGCGCCGTGGGCGGCGGAGGGGATCGACCGCAACGACCGCCAGCGGATCGTGCGCGCGCTCGAGCTGCTGGACGCCGGCGAGCTGGAACCGCCTGAGGGGCCCTCGCAGCTGTGGACGGACGAGATGCGCCATCCGACGCTGCTCGCCGGCCTGACGCTGGAGCGCGAGGCGCTGTACGCGCGCATCGACGGGCGCGTGGAGGAGATGGTCGCCGCCGGCGCGCGCGAGGAGGTGCTGCGCGCGCACGCGGCCGGCGCGTCGGAGACGGCGCGCAAGGCGCTCGGCTTCGAGGAGCTGCTGACCGGCGACGTGGAGGCGATGAAGCGCCGCACGCGCAACTACGCGCGCCGCCAGCTCACGTGGATGCGCAAGCTGGCGGGCGTGCGCGTGATCGACGTCAGCGACCGCTCCGCCGAGGACGTCGCGGACGAGATCGCGGCGGCGGCTGCGGCTGCGGTCTAAGCCGCGAGCACTCTCGCCTTCAGGCGCTCGAACTCGTTCTGGTCGATCGCACCTCTCGCGCGCAGCTCGTCGAGTCTGTGCAGCTCCTCGACCGGCGAGTTGGAGGCGACCGAGCGGATGTACTCGTTCGTCGCCTGCTGCATCTCCCGCTGCTGCTCGATCGCCCGCCTGCGCATCCCGTCGCCGCGCACGATCAGGTAGATCAGCACCGCTATCACCGGCACGAACACGAGGAAGAAGACCCACACGGCCTTTGCCACGCCGGACAGCTCGTGGTCGCGGAACAGGTCCACGAGCACCGTGATGAGGATCCAGATCCAGATCACCAAGAAGAAGATCTCGAGCGCGACGAGCAGCGCGTCGCCGAGGTTCCAGTCGGCGAAGATCGATGGCATCCGTTGCTCCGTTCTCCAGGGGATGAACGCCTTCCCTCACCTGATGCCCAAAATCGCCAGCCGATAGGCTCCGGCGCCGCGATGACCGGAGGCATGGCGTGAGATTCGAGAAGTGGCAGGCGCTCGGCAACGACTACCTGGTGGTCGAGGCTGCGGAGCTGCCGTTCGCGTTGACGCCGGCGCGCGTGCGCGCGATCTGCGCCGGTCACTTCGGCGTCTTCGCCGACGGGATCCTGCTGCTCTCGCCGCCCAGGCAGCCGGGCTTCGTCGCGAAGCTGACGATCTTCAACCCGGACGGCTCCGAGGCCGAGCTGTCGGGCAACGGCGCGCGCGAGGCGATCATGTACCTGCGCCGCCACGGCTGGACCGACTCGGACGTGTTCTCGATCGAGACGGCCGCCGGCGAGATCCGCCCGACGATCACCGGCGCGACGACCTGCCGCGTCGACATGGGCCGCGCGCGCCTGACGTCGAAGGATTATCCCGGTGGCGCCGAGGACGGCAGAGGTGAGATCGGGACGCCGGGGCGCCTGTGGGCGTTCCAGCACGTCTCGATCGGCAACCCGCAGTGCTCGATGCGAGTGGATTCCGTCGAGGAGCTGGAGGGGCTGGACCTGCCGGCGCTCGGTCCGTTCGTCGAGCATTCCGAGCTGTTCCCCAACCGCACGAACGTCTCCTGGTGGGCCGAGCTGGCGGGCGACCGCATTCGCGCGCGCATCTTCGAGCGCGGCGTCGGCGAGACCTTGTCGTCCGGCACCGGCGCGACCGGCGCGGCCGTCGCGCACGTGCTGCGCGGCGGCGACTCGCCGGTCGTCGTGGAGCTGGACGGCGGCGAGCTGACCGTCGAGGTGGGGGAGGACCTGCACGTGAACCTGACCGGCTGGGCGGTCCCCGTGTTCAGCGGGACGCTCTCCGACGACTTCCTCAAGGAGCTGCATGCGACCGAGTAGACGCCTCGACCTGATCCCGCCGTATCTGTTCGCCCAGCTGGAGCGGAAGATCGCCGAGAAGAAGGCGGCCGGCGTCGACGTGATCTCGCTCGGGATCGGCGACCCGGACACGCCGACGTACGCGCCGATCGTCGCGGCCGCGCAGGCCGCCGTGGCGGACCCCGGCACGCATCAGTACCCATCGAACCGCGGGCGCGCCGAGTTCCGCTCGGCGGTGGCGGCGTTCTACGGGCGCCGCTTCGGCGTGACGCTCGACCCCGAGACCGAGGTGATGCCGGCGATCGGGGCGAAGGAGTGCATCTTCAACCTGAACCTGGCGTTCCTCGACCCGGGCGACTGCGCCTTGGCCTCCGACCCCGGCTATCCGGTGTACACCGGCGGGCCGACGCTCGTGGGCGCCGAGGCGGTGCTGATGCCGCTCGTGCCTTCGCTGGGCTTCGCGCCCGATCTCGACGCGATCTCGGCTTCGGATGCGGCACGGGCCAAGCTGATGTTCCTCAACTACCCGAACAACCCGACGGGCGCCGTGGTGCCAGACGGCCTGTTCGAGCGGGTCGTGGCGTTCGCGCGTGAGCACGACATCCTGGTCGTCCACGACAACGCCTACAGCGAGACGACGTACGACGGCTACGTCGCGCCGTCGTTCCTCGCGACGCCGGGCGCGAAGGAGGTCGGCGTCGAGGTCTTCTCGCTCTCGAAGGGCTACAACATGACCGGCTGGCGCTGCGCCTTCATCGCCGGCAACGCCGACGCGATCTCGCAGTACTGGCGGCTGAAGTCGAACGTCGACTCGGGCCTGTTCGAGGCGGTTCAGCTGGCAGGCGTCGCGGCATTGGATCCGTCGGTCGACGGCGAGGTCGCCGCGATGAACGCGGTCTACAAGCGCCGCCGCGATCTCGTCTGCGACGCGCTGCGCGCCGCCGGCGTCGACGTGACGCCGCCGAAGGGGACGATCTACGTGTGGGCGCCGGTGCCGTCTGGCTACGAGAGCGCCGCGGCGTACTGCGAGCACGTGCTGGAGGAGACGGGCGTCGTGATCTCCCCGGGCGGCGCGTACGGCGCCTCCGGCGAGGGCTTCTTCCGCATCTCGCTCACCACGCCGGACGAGCGGCTGCTCGAGGCGGTCGAGCGGATCAAGCAGCTCGGCTGAGCTGCCGTGCGATGGCGGCCGCCGTCTCGCGCGGCCGCCGCACGAGATCGGCGTGCGTGAAGCGCAGGACGGTCCAGCCGGCGTCGGTCAGGGCGTTCGCCTTGGTCCGATCGTGCTGGAACGCCCGGCGGGTCTTGTGGGCGTCCCAGCCGTCCAGCTCGACGACGAGCTTGTGGCGATGCCATACCGCGTCTCCCTCGTAACCCTCCACGTACGCGTTCGTCGCGGGGCGGGGGAGGTCGTGGGCATCGAGGAGGGGGAGGAGGCGGTCCTCCAGGGGCGAGCGGGTCAGTGTGGTGCCGTGGTGGGCCAGGTCGGCGAGCGCCGCCCGCATCTTGGCGGCGCTCTGTCCCCGCCGCCCGCGCAGGCGCCCGATCGCCTCCTCGATGCCCTCGACCGTCGTGACGTCGGCGGGGTCGAGGCGCCGCCGGCCGTGGACCCTGATCCGTCTCGTGCTCCTGCGCTCCGCCGGCGTCGAGACGTCGATCCGCACCCCGCCGCCGTCCCGCAGCCCGTGGAGCGCCGCCGCGTCGCGGTGGCTCAGCGCGGCGCCCGGTCCCACCGCCAGGACGGCGGCCAGCCGGTAGCCGTTCGGGCGCAGGTGCGCATGGCCGACCGCGTAGACGCCGCGGTGGAGCAGCACGAGCTGGCCACGTCTCACGCGGTCTCGCAGCGTCGTCGGCGGGATCCCTTCCTCGACGAGCTGCGCCCGGGAGACCACGCCGTGCTGGCCTGCCGCAAGCGCCGCGATCCGCGCATCGACATGAGGAGCGCGATTTGTGGTCGGTGGGACCGACCGAGATTCGCGGTCCTCGGGCATGCCCGGGACGTTGGCGGACGAGCCGCGACGCGTGGGCCTCGGTTCGCGACGGCTTAGACTCAGACGCGTGTCGGCACTCAACGGACGCGCAAAGCAGCGGGCGCTCGCGATCGGGGTTCTCCAGGACGGGGAGGACCTGAGCGAGCTGCAGGAGCTGCTGTGGACCGCTGGCGTCGCGACGGTGGGGACGATGGTCCAGCACCGCGAGCAGGCGCACCCGAACACGTACCTCGGGCCCGGCAAGCTGGAGGAGCTGAGAGAGGCGATCAGAGCACACGACGCCAACGTCGTCGCCTGCGACGACGAGCTGACGCCGCGTCAGGGGCGCAACCTGGAGGAGGCCTTGGGAACGCCCGTCGTCGACCGCACGGCGATCATCCTCGACATCTTCGCGGGACACGCGCACAGCGCCGAGGGCAAGCTCCAGGTCGAGCTGGCGCAGCTGGAGTACAACCTTGCGCGCATGCGCGGGCTGTGGACCCACTTGGAGCGGCTCGGCGGCGGCGTCGGCACCCGCGGGCCGGGCGAGACGCAGATCGAGACCGACCGGCGCCTCGCACGCGATCGCATCACCGCGCTCAGACGCCGGCTCGCGAGAGTGAGAGGCGCACGCAGAACGATGCGCGCCGAGCGCACGCGGGCTCAGCTGCCCGAGGTCGCCCTGGTCGGCTACACGAACGCCGGCAAGTCGACGCTGCTGAACAGACTCACGGGCGCCGACGTGGGCGTGCGGGATCGGCTGTTCCACACGCTCGACCCGACGACGCGCGCGTGGAGGCTCGGCGGGCGCGACTACCTGCTGACCGACACGGTCGGCTTCATCCGCAAGCTGCCGCACCAGCTCGTCGACGCGTTCGGCGCGACGCTGGAGGAGACGCGACTGGCCGACCTGCTGCTGCACGTCGTGGACGCGTCCGCGCCGGAGGAGGACCTGAACGAGATGATGCGCGCCGTGAACGACGTGCTGGAGGAGATCGGGGCGGGCGAGCAGCCGCGCATCCTGGTCCTCAACAAGGCCGACGCGCTCGACGCCGCCGCGCGCGAGGACGTCCACCTGCGCCACCCGGACGGCGTGCTCGTCTCCGCGCTCAGCGGCGACGGGCTGGAGGAGCTGGGCGAGCGGATCGAGGCCGAGTTCGCCCGCTCGCTGCGCGACGTCGAGCTGCTGCTTCCCTACCGCGACGGGGACCGCCTCGCGGAGCTGCACGAAGTCGCCGGCGACCTGACGCGCGAGGACACGCCCGAGGGCGTGCGCGTGCGTGCGCTGCTACCGGCTCAGCTGGCGGCCCGCTTCGCGCGTTTTGCCGCCCCGCCGCCGTGGCTGCAGC
>JBQCIQ010000160.1:0-14059 GCA_051953595.1 Conexibacter sp.
GACTACGACTACGAATTCGACGAGAAGCACAAGACGATCTCCGTCACCGAGCGCGGCGTCGAGAAGGCGGAGCGCTTCCTCGGCATAGACCACCTCTACCGCGCCGAGAACGGCTACCTCGTCAACCACCTGATTCAGTCGCTGAAGGCCGAGTCGCTGTACAGACGCGACGTCGACTACGCCGTCATCGACGGCGAGGTCCAGATCATCGACGAGTTCACCGGGCGCATCCTCGAGGGGCGCCGCTGGTCGGAGGGCCTGCACCAGGCGATCGAGGCGAAGGAGGGCTGTCGTCTGACGGAGGAGAACCAGACGATGGCCTCGATCACCTACCAGAACTACTTCCGCCTCTACGACAAGCTCGCGGGCATGACCGGCACGGCCCTCACCGAGGCGACCGAGTTCATGAAGATCTACGACCTCAGCGTCGTCCAGGTCCCGACGAACAGGCCGATGGTGCGCAAGGACCGCAACGACCAGGTCTACAAGACCAAGGAGGGCAAGTGGTCGGCGGTCGTGGAAGAGATCGCCGAGCGCAACGCGAGAGGCCAGCCGGTGCTCGTCGGGACGATCTCGGTCGAGGTCTCCGAGCTGCTTGGCGAACGGCTGAGAGCGCGGGGGATCCCGCACACGGTCCTCAACGCGAAGCCCGAGCACGCCGAGCGAGAGGGCGAGACGGTCGCCGAGGCCGGCAGGCCCGGCGCGGTCACGATCGCGACGAACATGGCGGGCCGCGGCGTCGACATCAAGCTCGGCGGCAGTCCCGAGCACCTCGTGCGCCACGAGCTGGCGAAGCTCGGTCTGCATCCAGGCGACCCCGACTACGAGGAGCACGAGGCGCGCGTGCTGCCGGAGCTCGAGGCCCGCTGCGAGGAGGACCGCAAGCGCGTGATGGAGGCCGGGGGCCTCTACATCGTCGGCACCGAGCGCCACGAGTCGCGCCGCATCGACAACCAGCTGCGCGGTCGCGCCGGCCGCCAGGGGGATCCGGGCGAATCGCGCTTCTTCCTGTCGGCCGAGGACGACCTCGTGCGCCTGTTCGCGGGCGAGCGGATCTACCGCATCCTCGACCGCTTCGGCACGACCGACGACGAGGGCAGGGAGGAGCCGATCGAGGCCGGCCTGCTGACGAAGCAGATCGAGAAGGCGCAGAAGAAGGTCGAGGAGCAGAACTTCCTGATCCGCAAGCGCGTGCTCGACTACGACGACGTCATGAACGAGCAGCGCCGCATCATCTACGCCTACCGCGACGAGGTGCTCGAGGGTCGCGACATGGGCGACCAGGCGCGCGAGGAGATCGCGAGCATGCTCGGCCGCGTCGTCGACGAGTTCACCGCCGGCGACTACGCCGAAGACTGGGACCTCGAGGGTCTGTTCGCGCGTGTCGCCGAGATATTCCCGGTCAGCTTCGGGCTCGAAGACGTCGATCCGCAGAGCACCAACCGCGACGAATTGACGGAGAGACTTGTCGAGGACGCGCTGCGCCTCTACGACGAGCGCGAGCGCGAGCTCGGCGACGAGCTGATGCGCGTGCTGGAGCGCTACCTGCTGCTGCAGACCATAGACATGCGCTGGCGCGAGCACCTCTACGACATGGACTACCTGCGCGAGGGCATCGGCCTGCGCGGGCTCGCCCAGGTCGACCCGCTCGTCGCGTACAAGAACGAGGGCTTCGAGCTCTTCCAGGACCTGATGAACACGATCTGGGCCGACTTCGCGCGCATGGTCTTCAACGTCGAGATCGAGATGGAAGTGGAGGGCGAGCCGGAGCAGGTGATCCCCGACCCGGCGGAGGCGAGCGCTTCGAACTGGGTCGGCGGCGGCGGGCTCACGTACTCGAGCGGCTCGACGACGGCGACGGCGCTCGGCGCGCTCGCCGGTGGCGATGCGGCACCCGCGGCGCTCGGCGTCGCGGAAGCGCCCGCTCCGAGCGAAGAGCCGCTGACGAACGTCACCCAGCGGCGCGTCGACGCGGTCGACCAGATCGGCCGCAACGACCCGTGCTGGTGCGGGTCGGGCAAGAAATTCAAGAAGTGCCACGGGGTGTGAGCGCGGCCTGACCGCGCTCCGCACGCCCCGGCCGATAGCCTCCGGGGCGTGTCCACCGCCTCCAACACCTCGTCGGAGCCGACGCCGCAGCGACTTGCGGCGATCCGCGACCAGCTGAAGCTGCTCGCGGACTATCTTTGACCCGGCTGGGCTGAAGGCGCGCGCCGACGAGCTCGAGCGCGAGATGGGCGCGCCCGGCTTCTGGGACGACCAGGAGCGGGCGGCGAGAACCAGTGCCGAGCACGCGCGCGCCACGAAGAAGCTGGAGCTGTACGCGACGCTGGAGCGCGACGTCGAGGACCTTGAGCCGCTGGCCGAGATGGCGGTCGAGGAGCCCGACCTCGAAGCCGAGCTGCAGGAGCAGATCGCCTCGGTCGAGGCGCGCCTGGAGACGCTTGAGCTGGAGCGGCTGTTCTCCGGCAGATACGACGCGGGCGACGCGCTCGTCACCGTCAACGCCGGCGCCGGCGGCACCGACGCGCAGGATTGGGCCGAGATGGTGCTGCGGATGGAGATGCGCTGGGCGGAGAAGAGAGGGTTCGACGTCGAGCTGCTGGAGGCGAGCCCGGGGGAGGAGGCCGGCATCAAGTCGGCGACCTTCCGCGCCAGAGGCGAGAACGCCTACGGCCTGTACAGCGCCGAGAAGGGCGTCCACCGGCTCGTGCGCCTGTCGCCGTTCGACTCCGCCAACCGCCGCCAGACGAGCTTCGCCGGCGTCGAGGTCTCGCCGGTCGTCGAGGACGTCGGCGAGATCGTGATCGAGGACGACGACCTGCAGGTCGACACCTACCGCGCCAGCGGCGCCGGCGGCCAGCACGTCAACAAGACCGACTCGGCCGTCCGCATCACGCACAAGCCGACCGGCATCGTCGTGCAGTGCCAGAACGAGCGCTCGCAGTCTTCGAACCGGTTGACCGCGATGGGGATGCTGCGCTCGAAGCTGGCCGAGCTGGAGGAGCGCAAGCGGCGCGAGGAGATCGCGAAGGAGCGCGGCGAGGCGCAGGACGTCAACTTCGGCTCGCAGATCCGCTCCTACGTGCTGCACCCGTACACGATGGTCAAGGACCACCGCACGAGCTTCGAGATGGGCGACGCGAACCGCGTGCTCGACGGCGATCTCGACGGCTTCGTGCGCGCGGAGCTGCTGCGGGCGGCGGGGAGATGAGATCACCTGGGGGCCCGCCTCCGCCGGTCACATGACCGGCTCCGGCACCCCTCGCGGCGACGCGCCGGGGCAACCGACCGCGCCGTACCTCGACGCGCTCGTCGCGTACGGCTTCCGCGGCCCGACGCGCTTCCACGTCCCCGGTCATAAGGGCGGCTCCGGCGCCGACCCCGGCCTGCGCTGGGCGCTCGGCGAGCGCGCGCTGCTGCTCGACGTCCCGCAGGACACCGAGGGGATCGACATGGGCCCCGAGCCGACACCGTACAGACAGGCGGAGGAGCTGGCGGCCGCCGCCTACGGCGCCGAGCGCTCGTGGTTCCTCACGAACGGCGCGACGCAGGGCAACCACGCGCTGTGCCTCGCGCTGGCCCCGCCGGGCACGCGCGTGGTGCTGCAGCGCAACGCGCACGCGAGCCTGATCGACGGGCTCGTGCTGAGCGGCGGGACGCCGGCGTTCGTCGCGCCGGAGACCGACGACGAGCTGGGCATGGCGCACGGCGTCACGCCGGAGGCGCTGCGCGCGACGCTGGATCGCTGCAACGACGTGCGCGCGGTGTTCGTCGTCTCGCCGACGTACTACGGCGTGACGGCCGACGTGCGGGGCCTCGCGGAGGTCGCGCACGCGGCCGGCGCCGCGCTCGTCGTCGACCAGGCGTGGGGGCCGCACTTCGGCTTCCACCCGGGCGTGCCGCAGTCGGCGCTCGCGCTCGGCGCCGACGCCGTCATCACCTCGACGCACAAGATCGTCGGGGCGCTCACGCAGGCGGCGATGCTGCACGTCGCGTCGAGCGGCCGCGTCGATCCCGATGCCGTCGCCCGCGCGGTGCGGCTCGTGCGCTCGACCTCGCCCAGCTCGCTGCTGCTCGCCTCGCTCGACGCCGCGCGGCGCCAGCTGGCGGTCCACGGCCAGGCGCTGCTCGCCGGCACGCTCGCGGGCGCGGCGCACGCGCGCGTCGCGATCGATGCCGTGCCGGGCTGCGCGGTCGTGGGCGAACGGCTCGTCGGGCAGCCGGGCGTGCACGGCTGGGACCCGCTGCGTCTGACGATCGACGTGCGTGGCACCGGGCGCAGCGGCTACGAGGTCGCGGCCGCGCTGCGCGCCGGCTCGGACATCCACGTCGAGCTGGCGACGCACGCGACGCTCGTGCTCGTGCTCGGCGTGCACGAGCAGGAGGAGGCGTTGGAGCGCCTCGTGCACGACCTCGGCGCCACCGTCGCGGAGATCGCACGGCCGATCGAGCCCTCACGCGCGCCGCTCGTACGGCCGCCCGAGCTGAGCGACACGCTCGTCGTGCCGCCGCGCGAGGCGTTCCTCGGCGCGAGCGAGGTCGTGGCGGTCGACGAGGCGCCCGGGCGGATCTCCTGCGAGGCGATCGCCGGCTACCCGCCGGGGATCCCTGCACTGCTGCCGGGCGAGCGGATCCGCGCCGAGGTCGTGGCGTACCTGCGCGAGCTGGCGGCCGCCGGCGCGCGCCTGCACGGCGCGAGCGATCCCGCCTTCGAAACCGTTACCGTGCTGCGCGATGCGTGAGCTGCCGCCCGAAGCCGACCGCGTCCGCGCGGCGCCGGCGCTCGACCCGTCGCTGCTCGACGACCTTGTCTCGCGCGCGCTCGCCGAGGATCTGCGCGACGGCGACGTGACCGCGGCGGCGACGATCCCGCCGGACGCGCGCGCGCTCGCGCGCATCCGCCAGAAGGCGCGCGGCGTCGTCTACGGGCTCGACCTCGCGGAGCGGACGTTCGCTGCGCTCGACCCGGCGGCGGCGATCGAGCGCCACGTCGAGGAGGGCGTCTGGCGCGAGGAGGGGCCGGTGCTGGAGGTGCGCGGCAACACGCGCGCGCTGCTGGGCGCCGAGCGCACGGCGCTGAACTTCCTCGGCCGCCTGTCCGGCGTCGCGACGCTCACCGCCCGCTGCGTCAGAGAGGTCGAGGGCACCGGCGCCCGCATCATCGACACGCGCAAGACGACGCCGGGCCTGCGGATGGCCGAGAAGGCCGCCGTCTACTTCGGCGGCGGCACGAACCACCGCATCGGCCTGTTCGACGAGATCCTGATCAAGGAGAACCACGCGGCGGCGGCCGGCGGTGTGGGGAAGGCGGTCCGCAGAGCGCGCGCGGCGCGACCCGACCTGCCGCTGGAGGTCGAGGTGGGATCGCTCGACGAGCTGGACGAGGCGCTGGAGGCCCAGGCCCCGCGCGTCCTGCTCGACAACATGGACCTCGCCACGATGCGGGAGGCCGTCGAGCGTACGGCGGGCCGCGCCTCGCTGGAGGCGAGTGGCCGCCTGACGCTCGGGCGGCTCCGGGAGATCGCAGAGACGGGGATAGACTTCATCTCGATCGGGGCGTTGACGCACTCGGCCCCCGCACTCGACCTGTCCCTCATCTTGGAGCCACTCTCATGAGCCTCCCCATGGTGCAAACACCAAGTGCGAATGCCGGCCCTCTCATGCTCGAGAACATCCCCGCCCTGCAGGCGGAGGTGCGCGAGCTGGCCGCCGAGCGCGGCGCCGTCATCCTCGCGCACAACTACCAGCTGCCCGAGATCCAGGACGTGGCCCACTACGTGGGCGACTCGCTCGGGCTCTCGCAGCAGGCGGCGAAGGCCGACCAGGAGCTGATCGTCTTCTGCGGCGTCCACTTCATGGCCGAGACCGCCTCGGTCCTGTGTCCCGACAAGAGAGTCCTGATTCCGGATCCCGACGCCGGCTGCTCGCTGGCCGACTCGATCACCGCCGAGCAGCTGCGCGACTGGAAGGCCAAGCACCCCGGCGCGATCGTCGTGATGTACGTCAACACGACCGCCGAGGTGAAGGCGGAGACCGACTACTGCGTGACGTCCGCGAACGCGGTCGCCGTCGTCGAGCACATCTACCGCGAGCACGGCGAGGACACGGAGATCCTGTTCGGGCCGGACATGTTCCTCGGCGCCTACGTCGAGAAGCGCACCGGGCGCCCGATGCACGTGTGGGACGGCGAGTGCCACGTGCACGCCGGCATCCGCCCCGACGACATCAGCGCGATCCGCGCGGCGCATCCGGGCGCCGAGTTCCTGATCCACCCGGAGTGCGGCTGCTCGACGAGCGTCATGGAGTACGTCGCCGCCGGCGACGTCGCGTCCGAGGGCGTGCACATGCTGTCGACCGGCGGGATGCTGAGATTCGCGCAGGAGCGCAAGGGCTCGGGCGAGGAGGTCATCGTCGCGACCGAGACGGGGATGCTCTACCCGCTGCGCGAGGCGGCCCCCGACCTCGACTTCATCGCCGCCAACGAGCGCGCGAGCTGCAAGTACATGAAGATGATCACGCTCCCGAAGCTGCGCGACGCGCTGGTGCGGGACGAGTTCGAGGTCAAGGTCGACCCGGCGGTCGCCGAGCGCGCGCGCGTTCCGATCGAGCGGATGGTCGCGATCTCCTAGGAGGGTTTGGCGAAACCCGCAACGCCCCGTGAGGCGGGCGGTTGCGGGGCCAAGAAATCTGGTCGGACCCCACGGATTCGTGGTGCTTACCCCACCCGGTTCCGTCCGGTCGGTCGGGTAGTTTTCCCTGTAGTTACGGGAAAAAGTGACCCCCGCGCTGCGCAAACAGCCGGGGGTCTGGACCTTGGAGATAGCGCTCCTTGGCCTCGCCAAAAGTACCACCGAGATCGGCTGCGGCTGATCTCGGGAGGCTGCTGGACTCCCCGGAGATCCAGCGCCTCATCACCGACCTTCAAGAGACGCGCTGGACAGGCCGACCGGGCTACCCGGTGCGCGTCATGGTCGGCATGGCGCTCGCCAAGTCGCTCTACGCGATCTCGACGTGGACGCGCACGGTTCGGCTCGTCGCTGAGCATCACGCGCTCCAGGTCGCGCTGGGCTGCGAGGGCGACGTTCCTTCGGAGTGGGCGTGCTACCGGTTCTCCAAGAAGCTGCGGGAGAACGGCGCGATGATCGACGCCTGCATCGCGGCCGTGATCGCCGAGCTGCACCGCTGCCTGCCGGACTACGGGAGAGACGTTGCGGTCGATGCGTCCGACATGCCCGCGTACGCGAACGGGCAACGGCGCCTCTCGAAGAACGGGCCGGAGCGTGAGCGCTACTCCGATCCGGATGCTTCGTGGGGTCACCGGTCGGCCGTCTCTGTTCGCCGCGGAGGCGGCTTCTACGGCTACCGGTTGCACGCTGCTGTCTGCACCGCGACTGGGCTGCCGGTTGCGTGGGAGGTTGCCACTGGTAGCGCGCACGAGTCGCTGTTCATCGCGCCGCTGATCGACGCGGCGAAGGCGCGTGGCTTCGCGGTCGAGACGGTCGCCGCCGACAAGGCGTACGACAACAACCGCGTCTACGCGGAATGCGTCGAGCGCGGCTGCCAGCCGATCATCCCGCTTCGCGAGATGGCGGACGTGAGACGCGGCGAGCACCTGCCGCCCTCGTGCGAGCACGGCCAGTGGCGCTTCGCCGGATCGGACTACAGACGACAGGCGGCGAAGTGGCGCTGCCCGACCGGCGAGTGCGCCCCGGCGTCAACGTGGGTCAGAGCCGACCGCCTGCACCCGCTCATCCCGCACCAGACGCTTCGGTTCCGTGCGCTCTACCGTCGTCGCGCGGCTATCGAGCGCGAGTTCGGACGGCTCAAGCACGAGTGGGCGTTGCTGCCGCTGCGCGTGCGCGGCATCGACCGCGTCAAGCTGCACACCGATCTGACGATCCTCGCGAAGCTCGCGACGACGCTGGAGCGGGCACGGGCCGCAACGGCCGCGCGGATCGCTTCCCGTCAGCAGGTCGGGGGTGCGGCGTGAGCCGTGCGTCAGGATGGGAACGCGGGTGCGAACACTTCGATGATCGCTTCGACTTCGTCGGCGAGAGTGAAGAACGCTGGGAGCCGGATCGCGGGTTCGCCGAAGCCTATGCCTATGGGCAGTTCACCCCTCACGCTCACGTCCGGATTCGGCCCAGGACAGGCGAACTCAGCGCGCAGGATCTCTGTCTCTCCGTCTTCCGTCAGCGGAGACAGGTCGTAGCCGATCATGTCTCCGGCGTCGGCATTAGAGACGAGAGCGAAATCGTCGGAGTCGTGCGCGTCGGGCCCAATCAGCGTTGGGTGGACCAGACGATGTTTGTCGAGGTTGGAGAGACCCCGAAGGCCGGCGAGCGCATGAACCCGGTTCGCAGGATCAGGAGCACGGTACGGCTGGAGCCCGTCGATCAGTGCCTTGTGTTCGTCGGAGACGCCGCGAAGGCGAGAGTCACGGACGCTCGGCTGTCCGTTCTTGCCGATGCTCCAGTACCGCGCCCCGGAGGAGCAGATCGGGAACTGGTTCTCCTGCCCTCCAAGCTTGCCCGTGTTGAGCAGAACGAGCTGACAGACAAGGTGGTCGAGGGCCGACCCGAGGTTGTGGAGAACGTCGCCAAACATGACGCCCCAGCGAACCTCGCCGGTCATTGGCTCGACGATCTTCCCTACGAACACATACTCGCGGCGGTTCGGGTCGAACTCGCCGCGCACCGTGTACGGCTTCGGTTCTCCCCGGAGATAACCGAGCATTGCCGCATTGAGCGCTTCCAGGTGTTCGCGACCGCGCCGGTGTTTTTCTCGGCATCCATCCAGTGACGGTGTCTGCATGACCGCGAACCCTTCTACAAACCGGCGAGAAGCTGCGCCAGTGCGCCGGGCCCACCAGCACGGGCCAGCCCGGCCCCGCGTCGGCTCAGTCGTCTTCGCCGATGTTGCGCTCGTACTTCTCGACCAGTTCGGACAGCGGAACCGCAAGCCCGTCCGCGAGCCTCATCAGCGTCTTGAAGGTCGGGTTGATCGTCCCGCGCTCGATGGCGCCGACGTAGTTGCGGTGCAGCTCGGCCTTGAAGCCAAGCCACTCCTGAGACAGTCCGCGACGAGCGCGCAGCTCGCGAACAGCAGCGCCAAGCGCGTGGAGATTCGGCGCGTCAGCGCGCGCCGGGATACCCTGGCCATGCATCGGAAGGTTCCGCCTTTCGGTGCCAGGCCCCGGGGTGTTAGCGCACCGCCGGGGCCAACCTATGAAGGGGGCGAACCTAGATGACCATTGGCCGATGGCTCAACCGTTTCGCCAATCGTTCCGCCAAAGCCTCCTAGGAGGTCGCCAGGACGTCGATGCCTCTGTCGGCCGCGTCGCGGACGGCTCTAAGCTGCTCGCGCTTGCGCGCGAACTCGGGCGACGTGTAGCAGTGCACGTCGGCGGGGGCGCCCATCTCGGAGCGATCCCACAGCGAGCCGGACTGGTAGACGCGCTCCAGCCACGGGACGCCGTCGAAGAAGTCGGAGACGAGCACGACGACCCACTCCGGCCCGCGCTCGCGCTGCGGCGGCGCGCCGTTCGCGTCGTCCACGCGCGCGCCGCCGACGAGCGCCTGCGAGATCGGCCAGCGGTCGCTGACGCGCTCGACGTAGCGGCGCAGCTCGCGCAGGTTCAGCGGGTCCTCGGGCGTCGCGGGAGGCACAGCGGCGGATTCTCCCCGTTCGGCCGGCGCGAGCGCAATCCCGCCCGCGGCGACACCCGACGCTCAGGGGAGCGGCTGCCAGTCGACGCTGCCGGCGCCGTAGGTGTAGGTGGCGCCCGCGCCGCCGCTCACGCCGCCGGGGACCTGCGTGCCGTCGAGCCGCGCGACCGCGATCGTGCCGTCGGACGAGACCACCGCGAGGCGCTTCCCGCTCGGCGACCAGGCGACCTGCTGCGCGCTGACGTAGCGCACGCGGACGCGGCGGACGTGGCTGCCGTCGCCGTTCGCGACGTACAGGCGCCCGCCGAGGTGCGCGGTGCCGCACGTGAACGCGAGCTTCGTGCCGCCGGGTGACCAGGCGACGTCGCTGCAGCGCTCGCGTTGGACGAGCCGTCTGAGGCCGTGGCCGTTCGGCCGCACGCGGTAGACGCCGTCCTGGCGCAGGAAGGCGATCCAGTTGCGCGTGCTCCAGGCCGGCGCGGTTCCGCGCGCCGTCACGCGGTGGGCGTCGGCGCCCGCGAGGTCGCTCGTCCAGATCTCGGACGGCGGCGCCGGCTTGCCGCTCACGGCGATCGCACCGGCGACGAATGCGAGCCGTCTGCCGGTCGGTGAGAAGGTGGGGGCGCCGTCGTCGGCGCCGTGCTGCGGCAGCAGGACCAGGTCGCTGCCGTCGAAGCGCATCAGCGCGAGGCGGTTGCCGGCGTCGAACGCGATCCGCCGCCCGTTCGGCGAGACCGCGGGGCCGCCGTAGGCGATCGAGCAGTCGCCGACGTCCGGCTTGCCGGTCTCCTTGACGCAGTTGCGCAGCGTCTGCGGCGTTCTGTCGCGCACGCCGGCGACCTGGATCGCCGACTCCGTCCGGCTCGGATACGGCGCTTCCTCGGACTCCATGAAGCTCGCCCAGCTGAAGACGAGCTTCCCGTCATGCCCCGGAAAGGCGGCGTGGGAGGGCGGGGGCGCCAGCGCGAGCGGCGCGGCGGCGGCGAGCACGACGAGGGCAAGGCGACGAGCGGAGGCAGCGGCGGTCAGACGCATGGCGACACCGTATTTCTGCCGCTCCGCCGGAAAAACAGCAACAGCCCGCGTCTCGACGCGGACTTCCCGCATCGCTCAGGCGAAGTCCTCGGCCGTGTGCGGACCGACGCAGGCGACGGCCAGCTCGTCGGCGACGTCGCGGGCGATGGTGCGGACGTCGTCGTAGGTGACGGCGTCGAGCGCGGCGATCGCGACATCCGGGTCGATCTCCTCGCCGAACAGGATCGTCTGCTGCGCCGCATGGCGGGCGACGGCGTTCGTGTTCTCGAACGCCAGCACGCGCGCGCCGGCGGCGTACGCCCGCGCTCGCTCGACCTCCTCCTCGCGCGGGCCCTCGTCGCGCAGCTCGGTGACGATCTCGCGCATGCGGCGGTACGCCTCGACGCACTTGGCCGAGTCGAGCCCGGCCGACAGCTGAAGGATCGGCACGTCGGCGCTGTTGTGCGAGAGCGCGTAGACCGAGTACGCGAGCCCGCGCTGCTCGCGGATCTCGTCGAACAGGCGCGAGCCCATCGAGCCGCCGAGCAGCGTCGCGTAGATCGTCAGCGCGGCGCGCTGTGCGCGATCCCGGGTGTCGATCGCCGGCCGGTAGGACATCCGCAGATGCGACTGGTTCGAGTCGCGCTCCTCCACGAGCGTGCGCGCGTGCAGCGGCGGCGCCGGCTCGTAGGCCTCCGGGTCCGGCAGCTGCGGGAAGCGGTTGAACAGCTCGTCCAGCGCGCCATCGGCACCGCCGGCGGAGCCGGTGGTGGGCAGGTGGTCCAGGTTCCCCACCACGAACGCGCCGCCGCGCGCGCCGCCCCAGCGCCGCTCGCGGAAGGCGACGATCCCCTCGCGCGTGAACGTGTCGCGCAGGTGCTCCACCGGTCCGAGCACGGTGCGCCCGAGCGGGTGCTCGCCGAACGCGGCATGGTCGATCAGGTGCTCGGCGACGGTCGCGGGCTGATCGTTGGCGCGCGCGATCTCCTGGATCACGACGCCGCGCTCGCGCTCCAGCTCCTCCGCGTCCAGCCGCGGGCGGCCGACGAAGTCCGTCAGCAGGTCGATCGCCTCCAGCGCGCGCTCGGCGCGCACGGTGATGTGGAAGGCGACGAGGTCGTGGCTCGTGTAGGCGTTGAGCTGGCCCCCGATCCGCTCGGCCGTCTCGTTGACCGCTCTGTAGTCGGAGAACTTCTCGCCGCCCTTGAAGACCAGGTGCTCGAGAAAGTGCGCCATCCCGTTCTCCTCCGGGCGCTCGGTGCGCGCGCCGGCGTCGAACGCGACGAGCGCGGTGACGGCGCGCGTGCCCGGCAGCGAGACGCGGTGGATCGGGAGCCCATTCGGGGCGACGGAGGTGGAGATCGCGGTCATGGACGCGACGATAGCGGCGAACGATCGCCGACCGCTCAGGCGTGGGTGCGCGCGTCGATGCCGAGGATCATCGCCAGCGCCTGCTCGACTTCATGCAACGTCTCCGGGCGCAGGCGCCCGATGCAGCGCAGCAGCCGTGAGCGCGCCACCGCACGCACGCCGCGGCAGATCGCAGCGCTGTCGCCGTCGATGCCTTCGCTGTGCGAGACCTTCGGGCGCAGCAGCGAGGGCGCCCGCGACGCCGACACCGGCACGACGACGAACAGCTCATGCTCGACGCCCGCGACGATCTCGTCCACCGACACGACGATCGCGGGTCGATTCTTGCCCGGTTCCCCTCTTCGCGCCGCGCCGAGGGAGACGAGCCAGATCTCACCCCGCTGCGGCTCAGGCGAGGCCATCGCCGAGCGCCGACTCCCACGCGCGCTCGTCGTCACGGGCGACCCGATTGGACGCATCCGTTCGCGCGGCCGCGCGCTCGGACCGGAACACCGCATCCCGCGCCACGTCGCGAGCCAGCTCGCTCAGCATCGCCGACAGCGACAGGCCTCGCTCGCGCGCTTGCCCAGCGAGCAGGTCCCGCGTCTCGCGCGTCACCCGGATGGTCGCGGTCTCGACGGCCATAGCCAGAGCATAGCGCCATGGTTTGGCGACAGTGTTCTTCGTCGTTCGTGCCGCCGAAATGCCTGCAAAACTGCTTGCAGCGCGCCCCTGGACCTGGTCGCCTTCCCGTCGCGCACGCTACTGTCCCGGAGCCCGATGCCCGTGAAGACCGGCACCTCCAGCACCTCGAGCGCCGAGGCCGAGCACGCTCAGGCCGCCGCCGTGCCGCACAGAGCGCGGCCGGCCGCGCCGTCCGTGATCGAGTTCCGCGGCGTCGAGAAGCGCTACGACGTCGGCGCCGTCGGCCTCGACCAGGCGACGTTCTCGATCGGCCGCGGCGAGTGGGCGTTCCTCGTCGGCTCCACCGGCTCCGGCAAGTCCACGATCATGCGCCTGCTGATCAAGGAGCTGGAGCCGACCGCCGGCACGATCACCGTCGCCGGCAAGGACCTGTCGGAGATCCCGCGCAAGCGCGTGCCGTACTACCGGCGCAACATCGGCGTCGTCTTCCAGGACTTCAAGCTGCTGCCGAACCGCACCGTCTACGACAACGTCGCGTACGCGCTGCAGGTGACCGGCGGCACGCGCAAGGAGATCCGCGCGAAGGTGCCGGACATCCTGCGCCTCACCGGCCTCTCGACGAAGCTGCACAACTACCCGGATCAGCTGTCCGGCGGCGAGCAGCAGCGCGTCGCGATCGCGCGCGCGTTCGTGAACCATCCGCCGCTGCTGCTGGCCGACGAGCCGACCGGCAACCTCGACCCCGAGACGTCGATCGGGATCATGCAGCTGCTCTACCGCATCAACCGCGCCGGGACGACGGTCCTGATCGCCACCCACGACAACGCGATGGTCGACAAGATGCGCCGCCGGGTGATCGAGCTCTCGCAGGGGCGGATCGTGCGCGACGAGGCGACCGGCTCCTACGTGCGCGACGAGTCGACGCGCGAGTTCGCGATTCGCATGCGCGACGGCCTGCCCGAGTCCCCGCCCACGGTCGAGAAGTCGTGAAGCTCGGCTTCTTCACGCGCGAGGCCTCGCGCGCGCTGCGCCGCAACGCGGCCCCGTCGTTCGCCGCGCTGGCGACGGTGCTGCTGACGATGCTCGTGGTCGGGGTCTTCATCCCGATTGTGCAGGCGACGACCGGCGCCGCCAACGACGTCCGCAAGCGCGTGCTCGTCGACGTCTACCTCGTGAGAGGGGCGACGCAGTCCGACGTCGAGCGGGTCCGGCAGCAGCTGCTCGACACGCCGAACGTCAAGCGCGTCGAGTTCGTCTCCAAGCAGGAGGCCTACCAGCAGCAGCGCAAGAAGGACCCGGAGGCGTTCGCGCTGCTGGGCGCGAACCCGCTGCCGGACACGTTCCGCATCACGCCGGAGAACCCAGACGACGTGCTGAAG
>JBQCIQ010000161.1:0-2977 GCA_051953595.1 Conexibacter sp.
GAGGCCGGCATCGGTCGGGTCGAGCCGCACGAGCCAGCTGCCGCCGAGCAGGAAGCGCTCGTCCTGTCCCTCGATCGCGTGCGGTCTCGCGCTCGGCGTGTCGACCGCGTACGTGGTCGCAGCGCGCGCGGCGAGCGGCAGTGCGAGCACACAGACCAGCGCGACCAGGGGGAGGAACAGCAGACGACGGCGCATCCCTCGCGCAGGGTACGACAGCGTGGGGACGAGCGTCAGGAGGCTGACGGACAAGCCGCCTGATGCCCGATCGGCCGGCTCAGCGCGCGCAGCTCGACCGACAGGCCGCCGATCACGTCGCCGCCGCGATGGACCTCGACGCACTGCACGACCGTCGTGCGCGACGGCGTCTTCCACACCACGCGCGCGATGCCGTCGTGTCCGCCGAACGAGAAGCTGGTGGAGGCGTCGAGGCGCACGAGCGTGAGCTTGCCGGGCGAGCGCAGCCGCGCCGCCGTGCGCCGCGCGTCGGCGACGCACGCCGGCCGCCGGGCGCAGCCGTCGAGCTGGGCGATCATCGCGCTCGCGTCGCCGCGGGCCTGCGCGCGCAGCAGCGCGACGATCGCCGACTGCTCGGCGCCGTTGGCGTTCAGCACGCGCGCGAGCCCGACGCTGATCGCGAGAAACAGCAGCACGCCCAGCGCGAGCAGCAGGATCGGGAGGGGGCGCCGCATTGCGGCGCGGATGATCGCGGATCTGCGAGGCGGCGGCCTCAGAGCAGCCGCGACGGCGGCGGGTCCTCCCCGCTCAGCTCCAGGAAGCGTTCGACCGACGCCTCCTGGCGCTCCAGCTGCGCCGCCAGCTCGCGCGCGTGCTCGGACGCCAGCTCGGCGAACTCGGCGAGGCAGCGCTCCGGGTCGTCGGGGAGCGGATAGATGCGCGCGAGGTCCTGCTGGGCGCAGGCGATCCCGAGCGGCGGCTTGCCCTCCGCGAGCGTGCGCGCGCCGCAGACCGGCGCGACGACGAGCCGGCGCTCGGGCGCGATCAGCGCGATCGGCAGCAGGCGGTGCGCCGGCAGCGGGATCCGCAGCGCGACCGAGCGCTCGATCGTCACGTCGCCTTCGGCGAGCGCTTCCAGCGGCTCACGCCAGACGTCGAGCACCGTGTCGGCGCCGATCAGCGCCTCGCGCAGCGCGGTCGCCTGCTCCAGGTAGAGCTGGGCCGCCTCGTCACGATCCTCCGCGTCGCCGAGGTCGAGATCGCAGGGGACGCGCAGCAGCTCGCGCGCGGCGATCGTGTCGCCGGCGCCGCGGTGCCCGCGCGCGACATACGTCTGGATCGTGCCGAGGTCGCGGCGGCCGTGGAAGACGACCGTGACCGACTCGCTCACCGGCAGGCCGTCGACCGCGAGCGAGACCGCGGCCGCGTCGGAGGCGTCGAGCAGGGCGCGACGCAGCAGCTCCTCGGCCGCGCCGTCGTCCTCGATGCGATCGCGCTCGCTCATCTCCCTCGTGAAGATTTTCCCGCGCGAGGCAAGCACGATGCGCGCGGCTGCTTGTACGCGCAGCGGCCGGGGTAGGCTTCGAGCCGATGAAGCTGCTCTACAAGCCGTTCGGCCTGCTCGCCGGCATCGTCGGCGGCCTGCTCGCGCGCCGGCTCTTCACCGCGCTGTGGGGCGTCGTCGACGACCAGGAGCCGCCCGAGGCGACGACCGAGCGGGCGAGCTGGCCGAGAGTGCTCGGCGCCGCGGCCGTCCAGGGCGTGACCTTCTCGGTCACGCGCGCCGCCGTCGATCGCGCCGGCGCGAGAACCTTCCAGCATCTGTTCGGCATCTGGCCGGGCGAGCGCGAGCCGGACAAGGCCTAGCCGGCGCCCAGCACGAAGCCGCGGCCTCTCAGCTCCCCGAGCTGGTCCTCGAACGTGGCGAAGTCACGCCGCAGGAGCGCGTCGAGCGGACGACCGGACGGACCCTTCGCGCGCACCCAGCGGCGCAGCACCGCGGCGCCGACCTGCTCCTCGGCCTCGGCCAGCAGGTCGAGCAGGATGCCCAGCTCCGGACGGTGGTCGAGCTGGCCCGAGAGCAGCGTGAGCGGCTCGACCGCGAGCGTCGTGCACAGCTCCTCCTCGGACAGGCCGAGCAGGTCCATCAGGCGGGCGGCTGAGTCGGCGCTGCTCAGAACAGCTGGTTCTCGCCGCGGAAGACCTCGGACACCGAGCCGTCGGTGAAGATCTGGCGGATCGAGCTGGTCAGCAGCTCCGCGCACGGCAGCACGGTGATGTTGTCCGGCGCGCCGTCGCGCAGCGGGATCGTGTCCGTGACGACGATCTCGTCGAACGCGGCGGCGGCAAGGTTCTCCCACGCGTTGCCGGAGAAGACGGCGTGCGTGGCGGCGGCGAGCACGCGCGTCGCGCCCGCGTCGCGGACCGTCTGCGCGGCCGCCTTGAGCGTCCCGGCCGTGTCGATGATGTCGTCGACGATCACCGCCGTCTTGCCCTTGACGTCGCCGATCACGTAGCCGATCTCCGCGACCTGCTGGGCCGGGCGCTCCTTGTTGAGGATCGCCAGCTCGGCGCCGATGTGCGCGGCGAACTTCTTGTTCAGCTTCACGCGGCCGGCGTCCGGCGAGACGACGACGAGGTCTTCGAGGCCCTGGTCGGCGAAGTACTTCTCCAGCATGAACATCGCCGTCATGTGGTCGCACGGCTTCTGGAAGAAGCCCTGGATCTGGCCGGAGTGGAGATCCATCGTGAGGATGCGGTCGATCCCCGCCGTCTCCAGCATGCGCGCGACGAGGCGGGCGGAGATCGGCTCGCGCGGCGCGGACTTCTTGTCCTGGCGCGAGTAGCCGTACCAGGGGCAGACGGCGATCACGCGGTGCGCCGAGCCGCCCACGGCCGCGTCGACCATCTCGAGCAGCTCGATGAGGGCGTCGTTGGCGCTCAGTCCGGTCAGCGGATTGCCACACGTGGGCTGGACGATGTAGACGTCCGCGCCGCGCACCGACTCCTGGTAGCGGCAGTA
>JBQCIQ010000162.1:0-4526 GCA_051953595.1 Conexibacter sp.
AGCAGCGCCCGCGGCTTTGCGGCGAGCGCCCGCGCGAGCGCGACGCGCTGGCGCTCCCCGCCGGAGAGCGTCGCCGGACGCGCGTCGGCGAGCGCCCCGATGCCGAAGCGCTCCAGCAGCGCATGCGCCTCTGCGCGGCGCGCCCCGCGCCGGACGGCGCGCGGCAGGCCGTAGGCGACGTTGCGCCACGCGCTCAGGTGCCCGAACAGCGCGTACTCCTGGAAGACGTAGCCGCAGCCGCGCCGCTCCGGCGGCAGATCGACGCCGGCCGCCGTGTCGAGCCAGACGTCGCCGCCGCAGGCGACCCGCCCGCGCGCGGGCCGCAGCAGCCCGGCGGCGGCGCGCAGCACGCTCGTCTTGCCCGCGCCCGAGGGACCGGCGAGCGCGAGGCAGGTTCCCTCGGCGACGTCGAGCGCGAGGTCGAGCGCGACCGCGCCGACGCGGGCCTCAAGCGCGAGCGAGAGCATCGCGCGCGAGCAGCTTGGTCGACAGCAGCAGTGCGGCAGAGACCGCGACGAGCACCGCCGACAGCGCGAGCGCACCGTCGAAGTCCGTCGCGAACTCGGCGTAGATCGCCAGCGGCGCCGTCTGCGTCACGCCGCGGAACGAGCCGGCGAACATCAGCGTCGCGCCGAACTCGCCGAGCGCGCGGCCCCACGCCAGCGCGAGCCCGGCGGCGAGGCCGGGCAGCGCCGCCGGCACGGCGACGCGCGCGAACGTGCGCGCCTCCCCCGCCCCCAGCGTGCGCGACGCCTCGCTCCAGCGCGGATCGACCGCGGCGAAGGCGGCCTGCGCGGCGCGCAGGTGGAACGGCGCGGCGACGAAGATCAGCGCCACCACGACGCCCGCGGTCTGCAGCACGAGCTGGATGCCCGCGTCGTCGAGCGCGCCGCCGAGCAGGCCGTTCGGCCCGAGCGCCGCCAGCAGCGCGATCCCGGCGACCGCCGGCGGCAGCACGAGCGGCAGCTCGACGAGCGTCACGACGAGCGCGCGGCCGCGGAAGCGGCGGGTGGCGAGCAGGTAGGCGGCCGGCGTGCCGACCACGACGATGACGGCGATTGCGAGCGCCGTCGTCTCCAGGCTCAGCCGCAGCGCCTCGCGCGCGGAGGGGTCCCCGAGACTGGAGATCAGCTCGCGCGGGCTTGCGTGCACGAAGATCGCGACGACCGGCAGCGTCAGGAACGTCAGCGCGAGCGCGAGCGCCGCGGTGAGCAGCGCCGGGAACCAGCCGGGCCGGTTCATCTCCCCGGCGGCGCGCCGAAGCCGGCGCGCTTCAACGCGGTCTGCGCGTCGGGACCGAGCAGACCGGCGACGAACGCCCGCGCCTGCGCGGGATGCGGCGCGCCGGTCACGACGGCCGCCTCGTAGACGACCTGCGGCTGCAACCGCGCCGGCAGCAGGAGCCCGCGCAGCGCGCCTCCCGCCGCCTGCACGTCGGACTGGTAGACGAAGCCGGCGTCGACCGCGCCCTGCGCGAGCTTGCCGACGATGCCCTTCACGTCCGGCTCCTCCGATCTGACGTTGGCGAGGATCGCCGCGGCGCGCTCGGCCCCGAGCCGCCCGAGCACGTCACGCGTGTAGGCGCCGATCGGGACGGTCGCCGACCCGATCGCGATCGTCGTTCCCGGTCTCGCGAGGTCGGCGAGTCCCATGACCTTGTCGCTGCGCATCGGCACCGCCAGCACCAGTTGGTTCGTCGCGAACGCGACCGGTCTGCCGACGCGTCCCTCGGCATGCAGCTGCTCGGGGAATCTCGGGCTCGCGGCGGCGAAGACGTCCGGCTTGACGCCCTGTCTGATCTGCGCCGCCAGCTCGTCCGAGCCGGCGAACTGGAAGCGGACCGCGCCGTCGAGCGATCTGGCGTAGGCGGGGAGCGCGTCCGTCAGCGAGGAGGCCGCCGAGACGATCAGGTCGCCGCCGCCGTCCGCGCCTCCTCCCCCGCCCGCTCCCCCGCATGCCGAGAGCACCAGCGCGACCACCGCGAGCACCGCCCCCGCACCACGCCGCCCCACGTCAGTCCCTTCGGTCGATCATCACGGACGTCGCCTTGACCGCCGCCGTCGCCACGACGCCCGGTCTCAGCCCCAGCTCCTCGACGGAGTCGCGCGTGATCGCGGCGGTCACGAGGAACGGCCCGGCCTCCAGCTCGACGAGCGCCATCACGCCGTCGACCTCGACCGAGCGCACGATGCCGGTGAAGCGGTTGCGCGCCGACAGCGTGTCCTTCGTCGCGTGACGGCGCGGGCGCGCGCTCAGGCGCTCGACCTCCTTGCGCGGGACGAGCCGGCGGTTGCGCGCGTCGCGGACGGTCTTGAGTCTGCCGTCGCGATCCCAGCGGCGCAGCGTGTCGGGGCTCACGCCGAGCGCGCTCGCCGCCTCGCCGATCGTCAACCTCGCCGCCGCCATCTGCCTAAGCATTGCATAGGCAGAGGCGACGGGCTCAGCACACCGGCTGGACTCTCTCCCCCTTCGTCGGCGCGACTGCGCGCGCGCCGGCCGCCTCGCCGTGGAGCGCGCGGCGCACGTCGTCGAGCAGCAGGTCGACCATGTCGCGGCTGAAGCTCTCCTTGACGACCATCCGCAGCACCGCGACGTGCTCGGCGTTCGGCGGCAGCGAGTAGGCGGGCACGATCCAGCCGCGCTCGCGCAGGCGGTCCGAGAGCGCGTAGACGTCGTGGCGCTCGGGGTCCTTCGCGCGCACCACGACGACGGGGAAGCTGTCGCGGTCGTGCAGCGCCTCGAACGCGCCGGTCGCGAGCAGGCCGTCGGCAAGCGCCTGCGCGTTGTCGACCATCGCCTGGGCGATGCGGGCGTAGCCCTCGCGGCCCAGCCGCAGGAAGTTGAAGTACTGGAGGATCACGCTGTTGCTCGGCCGCGAGAAGTTGAGCGAGTAGTTCGGCATGTCGCCGCCGAGGTAGTTGATGTGGAAGACCAGCTCGTCGGGCAGGTCGGATCTGTCGCGGAAGACGACCGTCCCCATCCCCGGGTAGACGAGCCCGAACTTGTGGTTGGAGACGTTGATCGAGCGCACGCTCGGCAGGCGGAAGTCCCAGCTCAGGTCCGGGCGCGTGAAGGGCGCGAGGAAGCCGCCGCTGGCGGCGTCGATGTGCAGCGGGATATGCCAGCCGTCGTCGTTCCTCAGCCGTTGGAGCAGCGCGTCGATCTCCGCCAGCTCGTCGATCTGACCGGTGAAGGTCGTGCACAGGAGCGCGCCGACCGCGATCGTGCGCTCGTCGACGTGCGCCTCCACGTCGGCCGCCGTGAGCGTGTAGGAGTCCTCCGTCATCGGCACCACGCGCGCCTCGACGTCGAAGTAGCGCGTGAACTTCTCCCAGCAGGTGTGCACGTCGGCGCCGATCACGAGGTTCGGCCTGTCAGTCGGCTGGCCCGCCGCTCTGCGACGGTCGCGCCACGACTGGCGGTGCGCGAGCATCGCGAGCATGATCGCCTCGGACGAGCCGATCGTCGCGGTGCCGACCGGGTCGGCGTCGTGCGGCGCGTGGAAGAGGCGGCCGATCATCGTGACGACGCGCTCGTGGATCGCCTCGGTCTGGGGGTACTCGTCCTGGTCGATCATGTTCTTGCCCAGGGTCTCGGTCGCCAGCTTCTCGGCCAGCGGCTCCATCCAGGGCGTGACGAACGAGGCGAGGTTGAGCGCCGGGTTGCCGTCGAGGTTCAGCTCGTCGTGGACGATGGCGTAGGCGGCGTCGGCGCTCATCCCGTCCGCCGGCAGCGCGAACTTCGGCACCGGCTGATCGACCCAGCGGCCGGCGTACGCGGTGGCGTGGACGTCGTCGGCCCCGGTCCTGACTCTGTGCATCGCGGCTCCTCTGTCGTCTTGCGTCGGTGGGAGGCGTCTTCCCGTGCGCGGTACCGCGCTACACCGGCGGGCGATCCTTCACGCGGATCACGAGCTTCAGCCCGGACCACGTCTGGTCGATCGCGCACACCTTCACGTCCACGACGCCGGCCGCGAGGCCCAGCTCGCGCACGACGTCCTCCGTGAGGTCAGTGTCGACTCTGGCGGCGCGCTTCGGCCAAGCGATCCACAGCGCGCCGGCCGGGCGCAGCGCCGCGATCAGCCGCGGCAGCCGCCGCTCCAGCGCGCGCCGCTCGGTGAAGAACGCGACGACCAGGTCGATCGGCGCTCCGCGCAGCGACGTGCGCGGTCGCTTGACGCCCGCCGGCAGCGCCCCCAGCGCCTCCGCGAACGCCGCGGGCGCGTCCAGGAACGCGATCCGCTGCCCAGCTTTGATGCCCAGCTTCTTCGGCAGCGGGGTGCCGGAGTAGCCTGCGCCGGCGCTCATGCAAGTCCAGCACTGATCAAGCGGTGCGCCCTCGGAGAGCCGGCATACACGGCGCCGCGGGCGCATACGAGAACTGCAACGCCAAGTGACTCAAGAAAGGCGGTTCGCTTGCCGGCCAGCGCGACATCGGTCACGAGGCAGAGACGATCCTCGGAATCCCCATATGCGTAGCGATACTCGAGCAGCTGCGCGAGACCGGCACGCACGCGGGTCCGCTCA
>JBQCIQ010000163.1:0-10887 GCA_051953595.1 Conexibacter sp.
CTCGCGGTCGACGTCCACGCGGGGTCCAGCCGGAACGTCGACCGGCCCGATTCTCGCCACCGCGCGCCCGCGTACGGTCACGGTGAACTCAGTGCCAGCCTCGGCCTCGCGCAGGATCGCGGACACGTCGTTGCGCAGCTCACGCTGGGGAATCGTACGGTGCCGTGCCATAACTGCTACGCAGCGTAGCAGTTGCTCGGCTCAGCCCCCGAACGCTCGCTTAAGCTTCGAGAAGACGCCGTCGTCGGAGCGCAGGTTCTCGTCCGTGAGCGTGCCGGCGAGGCGTTCGAGCAGCTCGCGCTGCTCGCTCGTCAAGCGACGCGGGATCATCACGTTGACGACGACGCGCAGGTCACCGTGACGGCCGCGCCGCAGCGCCGGCATGCCCTTCCCGCGCAGCGTCAGCGTGTCGTGCGGCTGCGTCCCGGGCGGGATCTCCAGCTCGATCGGCTCGTCCAGCGTGGGGACCTCGATCGTCGTACCCAGCGCGGCCAGCGGCGCCGGCACGTCGACAACCGTCACGAGGTCGTCGCCGTCGCGCACGAAGCGCTCGTCCTCGGTGACGCGGATCAGGACGTACAGGTCGCCCGGCGGTCCCCCCTGCTCGCCCGCGTGGCCGCGTCCGGCCAGCCGGATCCGCTGCCCGTCGGCGATCCCCGCCGGCACGTCGACCGACAGCGTCAACCGCTCGACCCGGCGGCCCCGGCCCTGACAGACGCCGCACGGCTGACGCGGCACGCGCCCGTCGCCGCCGCAGGCGTCGCACACCATCGCCCGCACGACCTGTCCGAACGGCGTCCGCGTCGCCGTCCGCAGCTGGCCCGCGCCGCCGCAGCGCGCGCACGCGTCGATCGGCGTGCCCGGCTCGGCGCCGTTGCCGTGGCAGTGCTCGCAGCGCACGACCGCGTCGTAGCCGACCTCGACGGCGCGGCCGTTCGCCGCGTCCGCCAGCGAGATCGACGCCGTCACGCCGACGTCGCCGCCCTGCGCGGGGCCCGGGCGGCCGCCCGCCCCCCCGCCGAACATGTCCCCGCCACCGAAGAACGCGTCGAAGATGTCGGCGAAGGAGCCGAAGCCGGTCGGCTGGTAGCCGCCGCTGCGCAGCCCCTCGGGGCCGTAGCGGTCGTACGTCGCGCGCCGCTCCGGATCCGACAGCACCTCGTATGCCTCCGCGGCGGCCTTGAACTTCTCCTCGGCCTCCGGGTCGTGGCCGTTCACGTCCGGGTGCAGCTCGCGCGCGAGCCGTCGGAACGCCTTCTTGATCTCCGTCTCACTCGCGTCGCGCGCGACGCCAAGGCGCTCGTAGTAGTCGGCGGACAGCGGCCCGGCGCTCACGGTTCGTAGACCTCCTCGACGAAGCGCGACAGCTCAAGCGCCGCCGAGCGCACGGAGGCGATCGCGCGCGCGTAGTCCATCCGCAGCGGACCGATCACCGAGACCGTGCCGAGGTTGCGCGTCGGCAGCCCGTAGCCGGCCGCCACGAGCGCGAGCGAGCGCAGCGCCGGCGCCTCGTTCTCGCGCCCGATGCGCACGTACACGTCGCGCTGGTCGAGCGCGGAGCGCAGCACGCCGAGCAGCGAGACGCGCCGCTCCAGCATCTCCATCACCTCGTTGAGCTGCTGCTGATCCTCGAAGCGGTAGCTGCTGACGAGCCGCGCGGCACCCTCGACGTACAGCGACTCCTCGGCCGTCTCGGTCAGCTCGGTGAAGGCCGGCGCGACCGCGGCGAGGAAGCCGCGCTCGCGCGGCCCGAGCGAGGGGTCGTCGAGCCGCTGGTGCAGCATGCGCGCGCCGAGCCCGAGGCCGACAAGCCGCTCGTTGAGGTAGCTGCCGCCCCACGCGGCCAGTCCCGGATCGACCGGCGCCTCGAACGTCAGCATCCGCTTCGACACGCCGCCGGTCGAGGTGATCACGACGACCATCAGCACCTGCGGCTGCAGCAGCAGCACCTCGATGTGGCGGATCGTCGCCGTCTCGATCGGCGGGGCGGAGACGATCGCGAGCAGGTTCGTCACCTGCGACAGCGTCTCGGTCGTGACGCGCATCGCCTCGTCGACCTCGCGACGCACGAGCGTGAGCGCGAGCGGGCGCTGCTCCGCGATCGCACCGGCGCGCTCGGGCAGGTGGTCGACGTACCAGCGGTAGCCGGCGTCGGTCGGGACGCGGCCGGCGGACGTGTGCGGATGCGCGAGCAGGCCGTGCTCCTCCAGCATCGCGAGCTCGTTGCGGATCGTCGAGGGTCCCCACTCCAGCTCGACGTCGGTGGCGAGCGCCTTCGAGCCGACGGGCTGACCGCCCTCGAGGTAGTCCTCGACGACCTTGCGGAGGATCAGCTCCTGGCGCGGCGTGAGCATGCAGGGGATTCTAGGAGGGGCACGGGCGACGCCGGCTCATGCCCGCAGCACGACGAGCCCCGCTGCCAGCAGCACGAGCGCGAACCACAGCACGCGCAGCGTCCCCTCCAGCGGCGCGAGCAGGCGGGCGGCGGTCAGCTCGACCGTGCGTCCGTCGGTCAGGCGCTGCTCGCCGGCGACCGCGACCGTGCGCCGGCGCAGCTCGCGCACCGGCATGCTCAGCCGCCGCTGCGCGAGGCTCAGCAGCGTGCAGGCGGCGGCGACGAGCAGCCCCGACCACTCGAACCGCAGCGCGCAGATCCAGAAGCCGGTCAGCGCCGGGAAGCCGCCCCAGCCGAGCGCGAACGTCCACGGCCCGTGCAGCCGGCCATGGAACAGCTCCAGGTCGTAGGCGAGCACGAGGAACGCGCCGACGATCACGAACGGGACCAGCGTCGCGCTGACGGCGATCGCTCCCGCGACGCCGATCGCGCAGGCGCCGCCAAGCCCGAGCACGCCGAGCGCGATCAGCGTCGGGTCCGACACGCGCGTGCGCAGCGGGCGGCCCCGCAGCTCGTCGAGCGCGTGCGCCGCGACGCCGACCGCGAGGAAGAACGCGCCGAGCGTCCAGCCCAGCCGGTCGAGGTGGAACGACGACGCGGCCGCCGCGCCGAGCGCCACGTACGAGAGGTGCCACGCCGTGTAGGGCGGGTGCAGCAGCGTCACGAGATCGCGCGCCAATCCGCTGCCGCGCGGCGCATAGAAGGCGGGGCGCGCAGCGGCCGGCGCGCGCTCCGCGGTCACGCCTGCCGCCTCGCGGTCATCACGACGCCGGCGCCGAAGCTCATCCGCCGCGTGCGCACGTCCGTCAACCCCGCTCGCTCCCACAGGGCGACGAGCGCCGGCAGCGGGAAGCGCGCGTAGAAGCTTTCGATGCTCGGGCCGAGGAAGCGGCCGACCTCGTACCACTCGCGCGAGATCAGCCGGCCGAGCAGCGGCAGGCCGGCGCGCGTATGGACGCGCCACAGCATCCGCAGCACCCGCCGCGATGGCACGCCGAACTCGACCATGCCGACCGTTCCGCCGGGCTTCACGACGCGCGCCAGCTCGCGCAGCGTCGCCTCCGGGTCGTCGACGTAGCGCAGCAGGTAGGTGAACGTGAGCGCGTCGAACGACGCGTCGGGGAACGGCAGCGCCTCGGCCTGGCCCAGCAGCGGCTCGATCGAGGCGGCCAGCAGCGCGTCGCGCGCGAGCCGCGCGCGCAGTCCGCCGAGCATGTCGGGGCTCTGGTCGAGCGCGACGACATGGGCGCCGGTGCGCCGCACGAGCGCCGCCGCGACCATCCCGGTGCCGGTCGCGACGTCGAGCACGCGCGCGTCGCGCTCGACCGGGATCGCGTCCACGAGCGCGGCCCGCCAGCGCGGGTCCTGCCCGAAGCTCATCACCGCGCCGGCCGCGTCGTAGGCGCGCGGGAGCCCGGCGAACAGCGTCAGCGCATGCCGCTTGCGCGCGCTCGGCTCGGCGACGGACGGGGAGGCCACGATCGAAGCCTCCCCATCCCGCCTGAGAATCAGTCCAGCGCGATCTGCGCGACCGCGTTGCGCACGATGCGCGTCTCGCCCTGGCGCGCCTCGGCCTCGACCGTCGCGATGCCGTCCTCGACCGCCGTGACGCTGCCCGTCACGACGACCTCCTGCTCCAGCACGCCCATGCCGCGGAACTGGACGCTCAGCGCCTTCAGCTTCTCCGGGCCGCCGGCGGCCTCGGTCATCGCGCGCGCGACCTGCGCCATCGACCACAGGCCGTGCAGGATCCGCCCCGGCAGGCCGACCGACTTGGCGAACTCCTCGTCGATGTGGATCGGGTTGAAGTCGCCCGAGGCGCCCGCGTAGCGGACCGTCAGGAAGCGGTCGGGCGTGACCTTCAGCTCCGGCAGCTCGGCGCCCGGCTCGAATCTCGCCATCTCGCTCACACCCCCCGCACGATGATCTTCCAGATGCCGGTGCAGACCGTCGCACCGCCCGCGTCCTGCGTCACGACCTCGAAGTCGTAGAAGCCCATGCCGCCCTTCTCCGAGATGCTTGCGACCTTCGCCCGCGTCGACAGCTCCTCGCCGGCGACGACGACGCGCTCCCAGCGGAAGTCCTGGCCGCTGTGCACGAGCATCGCGAAGTTGATCCCGACCTCAGGGTCGAACAGCCCGGGCATCACGGCCGGCGACTGGTAGACGACGGCGAACATCGGCGGCGCGACGACGTCGTCGTAGCCGGCGGCGCGCGCCGCGCCCGGGTCGAGGTGCAGCGGGTTCGTCTCGCCGACCGCGTTGGCGTACTCCTTGACCTTCTCGCGACCGACCGCGTACGTGACCGCCGGGTACTCCTTCCCGACGGCGGATGTGTTCACTGGCATGGCGCGGCAGTCTCTCAGAGGATGAGCGGCACGGCGCCACCGTCGACCGACCACGCCGCGCCGACGACGTCGCTCGCGCGCTCGGAGCAGAGGAACACGATCACGGACGCGATCTCGTGCGGCTCGGCGAAGCGCCCGAGCGGAACTCTCGCGGCGGCCGCGGCCATCGCGGCGTCGCGGTCCTCGGCGCCGCCGGCAGCGACCTCCTGGTCGGCGAGCCCGCCCTCCGCTCTCCACAGGCTGCTGCCCGTGAGGCCGGGCGCGACCGCGTTGACGAGCACGCCGCGTCTGACCCACGCGTCCGCGTACGCGCGCGAGAGCGACAGCTGGGCGGCCTTGGTGACGGAGTAGGCGGCGTTGCGCAGCGACGGGCGCTTGCCGGAGGTCGAGACGACGTTGACGATCCGGCCCCAGCCCTGCGTGGCCATCCGCGGCGCGGCCGCGCGCATCAGCCGCTCCGGGCCGCGCACGTTGAGCTGCCACTGCCGCTCCCAGTCGTCCTCGGTCAGCTGGTCGAGCGGGGTGACGGAGGAGGTCCCCGCGTTGTTGACGAGCACGTCGATCCCGCCGAGCGCGTCGACGGCGGCCTCCACGATCGTCTCGCCCGCGTCGGGGTGCGTCACGTCGGCGGCGAAGGTCTCGGCGCCGACGGGCGCCGCCTCCGCGAGCGTGCTCGCGCTGCGTCCGATAAGCAGCACGCGCGCGCCCTCGGCCGCCAGCAGCTCGGCCGTCGCGCGGCCGATGCCGCGGCTGGCGCCGGTGACGACGCAGCGCTTTCCGGTGAGGCCGAGGTCCATGCGGCGGATGATGCCGGGCGGAGCGGCGCGTCAGGGCGTGAGTGCCGCGACGAGCTCCGCCGCCGGGCGCACGTCGGCGATGCGCGCGACCGTCTGGCCGGCGTAGAGCGCGCTCGCGTCCACGAGCGCAGCCGGGCGCTCGTCGGTGATCGGCTGGGGCGAGAGCAGCGGACGTCGCGGCCGCTGCGCGCGGAAGAGGCGGTCCTGCATCGACGGCGGCACGTGCCGTGCGCCGAGCCCGGAGAGGCGGTTGAGCGCGCGCAGCGCGAGCGGCCCGCGCGCGTCGCCGTCGTCGTCGTCAAGCCAGTGGTCGGTGGCGGCGTTGCGCAGCACGCGTACGGGCGCGGGCCAGCCGAAGCCGAACAGCTCGGTCAGGACCGTCTCGCGGGCGGCGAGCGCGCGCTCGCCGTACGCCGGATGCGCGCGGCTCTCCGCGCTCGCCAGGAAGCGCGTGCCCGCGACAGCCGCGGCCGCGCCGGCGTCCAGCGCGGCCGCCACGTCGCCGCGCTCGGCGATCCCGCCGGCGAGCAGCAGCGGCGGCGCGCCCGGCACGAGCGCGTCGCGCACGCGCGCCAGCAGCTCGTGCGCCGGCATGCGACCGCGCACGTGCCCGCCGGCCTCGACGCCCTGGACGATCAGGCCGTCGGCACCGGCGGCCGCCGCCGCGCGCGCCTCCTCCACCGACCCGCACTGGTGCAGCCACACGCCGGGCGTGCGGCGCCGCGGCGTCCCCCAGAAGGTCACGACGACGTCGGCCTGCGCCGCCGCCTCGAACCAGTCGCGCCGCGCGAACGGCAGCAGCAGGTTGACCGCGAGTGGCTTGCCGGTCAGCGCCCGCGCCGCGCGCAGCTCGCGCGCGATCGCCTCCGCGCCGTTGACCGCGATCGTCCCCAGCCCCCCGGCCTCCGAGACCGCCGCCGCCAGCTCGTGGCGGCTGATGCCGCCGCCCATGCCGGCCTGCACGACGGGCGTCGCGATTCCCAAGCGCTCGAGCAGCCCGGGCACCGCAACCGCCTACTTCGACTCGTTCAGCTCAAGCACGGCGAGGAAGGCCTCCTGCGGGACCTCGATGCGGCCAACCTGCTTCATCCGCTTCTTGCCCTCCTTCTGCTTCTCCAGCAGCTTGCGCTTGCGCGAGATGTCGCCGCCGTAGCACTTGGCGATCACGTCCTTGCGGTACGCCTTCACCGTCTCGCGCGCGACGACGCGCGAGCCTATGGCCGCCTGGATCGGCACGTCGAACTGCTGGCGCGGGATCTTCTCGCGCAGCTTCTCGGCGAGCGAGCGGCCGACGAGGTGTGCCTTGCTGCGGTGCACCACCATCGACAGCGCGTCGACCGGATCGCCGCTCAGCAGCACGTCCAGCTTCACGAGGTCCGAGGCGCGCAGGCCGATCAGCTCGTAGTCGAGCGAGGCGTAGCCCTTCGTGCGCGACTTCAGCTGATCGAAGAAGTCGAGCACGATCTCCGCCAGCGGCAGCTCGTACTCCAGCTGCACGCGGTCGGCGGACAGGTAGTGCATGCCGGCGTGCGTGCCGCGGCGGTCCTGGCACAGCTCCATGATCGTGCCGACGTACTCCTTCGGCGTGAGGATCGAGGCGCGGATGTAGGGCTCGCGCACCTCGCGGATCTTCGACGGGTCGGGCATGTCGGTCGGGTTGTGGACCTCGACGACCTCGCCGTTCTCCAGCTCCACCTCGACCTCGACCGACGGCATCGTCGTCAGCAGCTCGAGGTCGTACTCGCGCTCCAGCCGCTCGCGCACGATGTCCATGTGCAAGAGGCCGAGGAAGCCGCAGCGGAAGCCGAAGCCGAGCGCGTCGGAGGTCTCCGGCTCCCAGCTGAGGGCGGCGTCGTTGAGGACCAGCTTCTCCAAGGCGTCGCGCAGGTCCGGGTAGTCGTCGGAGTCGATCGGGAAGAGGCCGCAGAAGACCATCGGCTTGACGTCGCGGTAGCCGGGCAGCGGTTCAGTGGCGGCCGCGCGCTTGGTCGTGAGCGTGTCGCCGACGCGCAGTCTCGTCACGTCCTTGATGCCGGTGATGACGTAGCCGACCTCGCCGGGGCCGAGGTGGCTCGCCGGCGTCATGCGCGGGTTGAAGAAGCCGATGTCGTCGATGTCGGCCTCGGTTCCGGCCGCCATCGCCCTGATCGCCTCGCCCTTCGTGAACGTGCCGTCCACCACGCGCACGTAGGCGATCACGCCGCGGTACTGGTCGAACTCGGAATCGAAGATCAATGCGCGCGGCGGCGCGTCCGGGTCGCCGTGCGGCGGCGGGACCTTCTGCACGAGCTGGTCGAGCACCTCGACGACGCCCTCCCCCGTCTTCGCGCTGATGCGCAGCACCTCGTCGGCCGGCTCGCCCAGCAGCTCCGCGACCTCGCCCGCGACGCGCTCCGGCTCGGCGCCGGGCAGGTCGATCTTGTTGAGGCACGGGATCAGCTCCAGACCGGAGTCGATCGCGAGGTAGGTGTTCGCGAGCGTCTGCGCCTCGACGCCCTGCGAGGCGTCGACCACGAGCAGCGCGCCCTCGCACGCCGCGAGCGAGCGCGAGACCTCGTAGGTGAAGTCGACGTGGCCGGGCGTGTCGATCAGGTGCAGCTGGTAGGTCTGCCCGTCAGAGGCTTCGAACAGCACGCGCACGGCCTGTGCCTTGATCGTGATGCCGCGCTCGCGCTCCAGCTCCATCGAGTCGAGCAGCTGCGCCTTCATGTCGCGCATCTCGACGGTCTTCGTCAGCTCCAAGATGCGGTCGGCCAGCGTCGACTTCCCGTGGTCGATGTGGGCGATGATCGAGAAGTTGCGGATGTGCTGCTGGTCGGCCATGAGCCGGTACAGGGTAGATGGGAGCGATGCCTGCGGCGTTCGTGAAGTTCTTCGGCCGGGCCGGGACGCGCCCCGCATGGGACGCGTCGGTGCTCGACGTGCTCGCCCGGACCGGCGCGCACTGGGCCGGCACGTACCCCGCGGGCCGGCGGCCGCGCAGCGTGCGCGACGGCGACCGCATGTTCATGGCGCAGCTTGTCGCGCGGCGAGGGGTCGCGGACATCGCGGTGTTCGGCCGCGCGCTCGCGCTCGCGTACGTCGAGGGCCGCGACGACGCGGATGCGGACGACCTCGCGCTGCGGCCGTGGAAGGCGCGCTGGCCGCACTACATCCGCGTCCACGACGGCGAGTTCGTCGCCGGCACGCTCGCCGACGCCGTCTCGCTCGGGGAGCTGATGGACGCGTTCGGCGCGGAGGCGTTCTGGTCGACGCAGCGCAACGCGCTCGCGGGCCGCGGCAACGTCGACCCGCGCCAGGCGTACCGCCAGCAGCCGGCCGTCCGCCTCTCGCACGAGGGCGCCGAATGGCTGGAAGCGCGACTCGACGAGGCCTTCGCCCGCGCCGGGCGGCTCAGCGCCGCACAGCTCGCGCGGCTCGACTGGCCGGCCGATCGCGTCCAGCGGCGCTCAGGCGGACGAATCGAACTCGATGACCGTTGAGAGCTCCTGCCGCCGGACGAAGCCGAGCTGAGCCAGCCACGCGGCTTGCTCATTCGCCAGGCTGCCCTGCTGCACGAGCAGCCTCGTGCCGCCCGCACGCCGCAGCCCCACCACCGTCTCGACCCACTGTTCGACCGTGACCATCGCCTCGATGTCCGTATACGGGGCGACATCGCGGATGCCGACGTCCTCGGCGATGCGGTGCCCTTCGCGTATCAGCACCGCCACCGGCTCCCCCTTGTGCGCAAGCGCGGACACCTCCTGCCGTAGGAGCGCGGGCAGCAGTTCGGCGCCGGGGAACACCGGCGGTGCTTCCCGCAGGCGTTCGAGCTGCGACCACGGGGTCGGCGTCTGCGCAAGCGAGCAGAGGGCGATGCCGAAGCCGGCAAGCACCAGCAGCTCGACGACGGACGGCCGCCGCGAGGGACGGGTGACGATCGCGCGGACCACGACGAGCGTCAGCAGCATGAGCGCAAGCGCCCAGGCGGAGAAGATGTCGATGAGGACCTGCGGATGCGAGCGACCGACGAAGTACGCGCCCGCGCCGAGACCGAACACGCCCGCCCACACCAGCGCACCGTTCAGCGGCGCGTCGTCGTCGCGCGCCAGCACCCTCGCGATCGCCACGGCGAGCGCACCGACGAACGTCGCGTAGACGGCGAGATGGAGCCCGAACCGGGGCAGCGGCAGCATCCCGTATCCGTTGGACCCGAACAGCCGTGGGAACGTCGTCAGCCATTCGAACTGCGGCAGCGCGCCGGCAACGACGAGCGTGAGCGCGGCAACCGACGCCGCCGCGCCCGCGACCCCGACGACCGCATGACCGCAGAGGCGCGCCATCCGGGCCGGCGAGCGGTCGCGTTCCGCCATCGCCAACGCCAGCATGGTGGCTCCGAGTGCGGGAACGCCGAACTCGATGTTGTTGATCGCCACGAGACCGGCGAACAGGAACAGCGGAATCGCCGACCGCGTGACCGCTCGGTCGAGCCGCCGCACGACGAGCCACAGCAGGACATAGGGGCCCGCGTAGCGGATCGGGAACTCGTTGAAGAGGTTCACGGGCGCATACCGATTCGCCGACGGACCTTCCTCCATGAAGAAGCTGGTCGCCACGAACGGGAGGAACAGCGCAAGCGCGACGAGCGAGCTGGCCGTGAGCCGCCGGAAGGTCCCGAAGACGGCGAGCATGGCGACGCCGGTCCCCGCGAGCATCGTCAGCGCGTAGGTCCTGAACGACGTGCCGAGCAACGTGAGCACGCCGGCGGTCAGGTAGGCCCAGAGCTGGCCGTACTGGGCGTGGAAGTCGACGAGCGGCGCCTGCCCGTTGAGGACCGCGAACGGCTCGTCGATCCAGAACTGGATGTTCAGGAAGACGTCTTCGTGAACCCTCGCGAGCGTCGCATCGGTGTTGAACGCCGACAGCAGCCACAGCGCGACGAACACAAGCGCGAGGACCAGCGCAAGCGCTCGCGTGCCGCCGCGCTCGCGCGACGCGCGAGCGAGCCGTTCGGTCACCGCATGCCCGCGCAGCGCCACGACGCCGGCGCCCGCGATCGCCAGCGCGACCGCGAGCGTGCGCCAGGTGAAGTACGCCCTCCTGAACGCCGTCGCGTCCGAGGAGTACGAGAGGTCGTACGTGAACCTGTGCTGGTACAGGACCGCCGCGACGACGAAGCCGACGAGGATCGCTCTGCTGGCGAGCATGCCGCCGGCGACGACGCTGCGCGACAGGCGAAGCCGGCTGCGCGCGAGCGCGAGCGTCGCGCCGCCGATCAGCAGCGGTCCCAGCAGCGAGAGCACGTAACGCGCGTGCTCGGTGTCCTCCGGCCGGACCCTGCCTTCGGCGACCACCGCCGGCCAGAAGCG
>JBQCIQ010000164.1:0-17160 GCA_051953595.1 Conexibacter sp.
CGCCTTCCCGACGTACCGCGCGCGCGGCGCGATCCGCGAGCTGGGCAAGGCGCTCGGACGGCCCGGGGGGGAGTTCGTGCGGGACGCGGGCGGCTCGGAGGGCTGGTCGGCGCGCGCCGCCGCGCACGACGTCGCCTCCGCGCTCGGCCCCGAGCGCCTGCAGAACGGCCGCTGGGCATGGCTCGCGCGCCTCGCCGAACAGGCGCACGGGCTGCCGCGCCACCTCTCCCAGCACCCCGGCGGGATGGTCGTCGCGACGCGTCCGCTGATCGACTGCTGCCCGATCGTCCCGGCCGCGATGGAGGGGCGGCAGATGGTGCAGTGGGACAAGGACTCGTGCGCCGACGCCGGCTTCCTGAAGATCGATCTGCTGGGACTCGGAATGCTGAGCGCCGTCGAGCGCACGGTCGAGGACATCGCCAAGCACCGCCGCGAGCGGATCGACCTCTCGCGCATCTCCTACGACGACAGACCCACCTACGACGCGATCCAGCGCGCCGAGACGACCGGCGTCTTCCAGATCGAGAGCCGCGCGCAGATGGCCTCGCTGCTGCGCACCAGGCCGAGAACGCTGCAGGACATCACGATCCAGGTCGCGATCGTGCGGCCGGGGCCGATCCAGGGCGGCGCCGTGAACCCCTACATCGAACGGCTCCAGCGGCTGCGTGCGGACCCGGACTTCGAGGTGCCCTACGAGCACCCGTCGCTGGTCGAGCCGCTGCGCGAGACGCTCGGCACGATCATCTTCCAGGACCAGGTGATCGAGGTCGCGATGGCGTTCGCCGGCTTCTCGCCCGGGCAGGCGGAGGGGCTGCGGCGCGCGATGAGCCGTAAGCGCTCGGAGGCGGCGATCGAGGCGCACCACCGCGCGTTCGTCGCCGGCGCGATCGCGACGCACGGCGTGACCGAGGAGCTGGCCGAGCGCGTCTTCGAGATGGTGCGCGGCTTCTCCGGCTTCGGCTTCCCGAAGGCGCACGGCGCCGCCTTCGGCCTGCTCGCCTACCAGTCCACCTGGCTGCGAGTGCATTACGCCCCCGAGTTCCTGTGCGCGCTGCTGAACGAGCAGCCGATGGGCTTCTATCCGCCCGACGCGCTCGTGCACGAGGCGCAGCGGCGCGGCTTGACGATCCTGCCGCCGGACGTGAACGCGAGCGCGGTCGACTGCACGGTCGAGAGAGTGGACGCCGCCGCCGGAACCGGCACGGTGCGGATCGGCCTCGGCTACGTGCGCGGGGTGCAGAAGGCCGACGCGGAGGCGCTGGTCGCCGCGCGCGAGGCCGGCGGCCCGTTCCGCGAGCTGGGGGAGCTGTCCGCGCGCGCCGGCGCAGGACGACCGGCACTGGAGCTGCTGGCGTGGGGCGGCGCCTGCGACGAGCTTGCGCAAGGCGACCGCCGCGTCGCGCTGTGGCGACTCGGGGTGGCGACGCCGGGGCGGCGTGTCCCGCAGGGCACGCAGCTCGCGCTCGGGCTTGACCTGCCGCAGGCGCCGAAGCTGACCAAGCTCGGTCCCTGGGGCGAGCTGCTGGCCGACTACGACGCGACCGGCCTCACCGCCCGCTCGCACCCGCTCGCGCAGCTGCGTCCGGTCCTGCCGCGCGGCGTCGTCGCGAGCCGCGATCTGCCGCGGATCGACCACGGCGCTCGCGTGCGGGTCGCCGGCATGGTGGTGGCGCGCCAGCGGCCTGGGACCGCCAGCGGCGTCGTCTTCATGCTGCTGGAGGACGAGCACGGCACGATCAACCTGATCGTTCCGCCGAAGCTGTACGAGCGCAGCCGCCTGACCGTCCGCACCGAGCCACTCGTGCTCGCCGCCGGGCGGCTGGAGCACCATCCGGCGGCCGGCGGAGGGATCAACGTGCTCGTCGAGCGGATCGAGCCGCTGCCCGCGCCGGAGCGCACGCTGGCGGAGGTGACGGAGCTCGCGCCGGCCGACGACTTCCGCGCCGTCGCGCCCGCCGTCATGAGCTTCGCGCAGGGCCGGCGGCGCTGAGAAGCGGTTCCCCCTTCCATTCCGTGGGCCGCTCAGGGTAGGGTGCGCACGCCAGATGCTCGCAACCGCCGCATTTCTCGCGTTCTGGGTCGTCGTCGGGCTCGTGCTCTTCTTCATCGCGCTGCGCGGCGGGCCGCGCGGCGCCCGCGCGACGCTGCAGTCGCAGAGCCGCGGCGGACGGCGCACCGCGGCGATCGTCTTCGCCGTCTTCTACGTGGCGGTCGGCATCGCGGTGCCCGCGCTGCTGCTGATCGGCAACCACGACAGCGCGGCCGCGCACGTCGGCGGGGCCTCGATCCACCTCACGAAGCAGGAGCAGGACGGGCGCCAGATCTTCGGCGAGCGCTGCGGCAGCTGCCACACGCTCGCGGCCGCGCACGCCAACGGCAAGGTCGGGCCGAACCTCGACAACCTGCAGCCGCCGAAGGGCCTCGTCATGGACGCGGTCGAGAGAGGCCGTCAGCGCGGCAGCGGCACGATGCCCGCCGGGATCGTGCAGGGCCAGGACGTCGCCGCCGTGGCGGCGTTCGTGGCGGCCGTCGCCGGCAAGTAGCTTTCGCATCCTCCGGGATCGCGCGGCACGCGTCCGCGATTCCGACCGCCGCTCTCCATAACATCGGCGAAACGCAGGTGCACGGCTCGCGTCCGTTGCTAGGATCCGCCCGCACACAACCGCTGAATTGCCGCTCGACGTCGAGCGGCAAGCGGGGGACCCAGGACATCGGGGCGAATCGTGCAGGCCGCACGTAGCGCCGCTCTTTCGGCGCGAGCCCGTCAGCTAACCCCGTAAGCCGACGAAAGAGGACCGAATGCCACCTGCCGAGGCGCCCCCACGCCCCGACCGCACCGCCGCCGCGCCACGCCGCACCGTCGTGATCCGCGGCCAAGTCGCTCCTCCGCCGCAGCCGCGCGGCATCTACGCGAGCACGCCGGCCCGCCGCCGCCCGCCGCGCCGCGCGAGCGAGCGGATCGTCGGCACGCGCCCCGACCGCGCCGCCCTGTGGGCGGTGATGATGGGGGTCTTCCTGATCCTCGTCGCGGTGATGACCGCCCACGGCGCCTGACGTCTGTCGGCGCCGGCATCCCGCCAGACATCGTCCTCGCCTGCTCGCGTACGTTCGTACGCCACGCAGGTTGCGTCCTCCCCTGGCGGGCGCCGGCATCCGGCAGACGTCAGGCGCATGCGCCTGAACCCGGCGCATCGGCACCGGCGCCGGCCTGATCGGGCGTTTAGGTCCCTGCGTATAAGGAGACGCAGACCCCCACGCGGCGCGAGACGTTTGTCGCCGCGTCCTCCAGTGCTCTCCAGAAGCGCGGTGACGCCATGAGAACTCCGATGAGCCGGTTCCACATCCACGACGACCTGACGGCGCCCGAGGCCTCGGCTCCGGTCCTGCGCGGCGCGACGGCCGCGGGCGGCCAGCTGCCGAACTTCCTCGGCGTGCTCGCCGGCTCGCCGGCGGCGCTGCGCGCGTACGCGCGCTTCCGCTCCGAGCTGCGCCACGGCCGCCTGTCGCCGGCGACGCTGGAGCGGATCGCGCTCGCCGTCGCCGAGCACGACGGCTCCGCCCCGGGCGTCGCGATGCACACGCGCGCCGCGCGCGCGCTCGGCTTGCGCTGGGACGAGGTCCAGAGCGCGCGCCGCTGCGAGTCGAAGGACGCGCGCGAAGCGGCGCTGCTGCGTTGGATCGGGGCGCTCCTCCACGGCGGCAAGCCGAGAATGCACCTCCACGAGGAGGCGCGCGAGGCCGGCTGGGACGACGAGGAGCTGCTGGAGGCGATGGCGGCCGTCGCGCTCGAGCGCTTCACGGCGATGGTGAACGTCGCCGGCGAGGTCCCGGTCGACGGCTCCGTCGAGGAGTCGCGCATCCTCAGCGCCGCCTGAGCCGCCGCCTCCGCGCGGACGGTCGCCGCAGTAGGCTCCGGGGCCCGTCACCGCGACGACCGCCCAGGAGCCCGACACCATGGCCGACGCCCCGCTCACCGCCGACGACGTCACGCGCCTCGTGCAGGAGCGCGACATCCGCTTCATCCGGCTGTGGTTCACGGACGTGCTCGGCCAGCTGAAGTCGTTCTCGATCAACACGAGCGAGCTGGCCGACGCGTTCGAGGGAGGGATGGGCTTCGACGGCTCCTCGATCACCGGCTTCAACGCGATCGAGGAGTCGGACATGATCGCGGTGCCCGATCCGGCGACGTTCGCGGTGCTGCCGTGGCGCCCGCAGGATGACGGCGTCGGGCGCATGTTCTGCGACATCCAGACGCCCGAGCGCACGCCCTACGAGGGCGATCCGCGTCACGTGCTGCGCCGCGCGCTGCAGCGCGCCACCGACATGGGCTTCGACGACTTCATGGTCGGGCCGGAGCTGGAGTACTTCTACTTCAGAGACGCGAGATCGACCGAGCCGCTTGACCAGGGCGGTTACTTCGACCTCACGACGCTCGACGCGGGCAGCGATCTGCGCCGCGAGACGATCTTCGCGCTGGAGCAGCTCGGCATCCACGTCGAGTACAGCCACCACGAGGTCGGCCCCTCGCAGCACGAGATCGACATGCGCTACGCGCCCGCGCTGAAGATGGCCGACGACTGCATGACGTACCGCCTCACGGTGAAAGAGTGCGCGATGAAGTACGGCCTGCACGCGACGTTCATGCCGAAGCCGCTGTTCGGCGAGAACGGCTCCGGCATGCACACGCACCTGTCGCTCTTCAGAGGCGACAGAAACGCGTTCTTCGACGCCGACGATCAGTACTTCCTCTCCGACGTCGGCAAGGCGTTCATCGCCGGGCAGCTGCGCCACGCGCGCGAGATCTCCTCGATCTTCGCCCAGTGGGTCAACTCCTACAAGCGGCTCGTGCCGGGCTACGAGGCGCCGACGTACGTCGCGTGGTCACGTCGCAACCGCTCGGCGCTCGTGCGCGTGCCGCTCTACCACCCCGGCAAGGAGCAGGCGACGCGGATGGAGCTGCGCTGCCCCGACCCGGCGTGCAACCCGTACCTGACGTTCGCGGTGCTGCTGCAGGCCGGGCTGGAGGGCGTCGAGCACGGCTACGAGCTGCCCGAGCCGATGGAGAAGAACCTCTACCACCTGGCGCCCGACGAGCGGCGGCGGCTGGGGATCGAGCAGCTGCCGGCGACGCTCGGCGAGGCGATCGAGCTGACGGCCGAGTCCGAGCTGGTCCTCCGCACGCTCGGCGAGCACATGTTCAACCGCTTCGTCGAGATCAAGCGCCAGGAGTGGGAGGACTACCGCGTCCAGGTGACGCAGTGGGAGCTGGAGAAGTACCTGCCGATCCTCTGACCGGAAGTCGGCGCATCGAGCCGTCGGCGAGATAACGTCCGAGGCGTGATGCTCGATCCCCACACGCTCGATCCCAACACGATCAGCGTCGTCGCGCAGGTCGCCCAGAACGCGGCCAGAGCCACCACGCAGGTGGTGGACATGCTCAAGGGCCGGCGCGCCGAGCACGCGCTCGAGCGGGACGCGCGCAAGCTGCTCGGCCTCAACCCGCCGCCGAGCCATTCGACCGGATACCGCAGCGAGTCGGTGCATCCGCTGTACGAGAGAGCTGGAACGATCCATCCGGACAACGAGGACTCGCTGGTGTACGTCGCGAGACCTCACCTGCAACGCGCGCAGGAGCTGCGCCAGCTGAGCTCCGAGGAGCACGTTCAGATCGCGCTCTCCAACGACATCCTGCTGTTCGGCAGTCCTGCCTCCGAGGGTCTTTCGCGGGTCGTGTTCGGCTACAGCCTCGAGACGACCGGTGAGTTCCTTCCCTTCGAGCAGGAGGCGTTCGAGATGCCGTACCGCTGGGTGCTCGACGGCGATGCCCTCCACGGCCAGCCGGTGCGCCGATACGTGCGCGGCCGCAGAGACGCGCCGCCGCGCCCGCCGTGGGCGATCCTGAACGTCGGCGGCAACGGCAGGCTGCCGATCTACAAGCCGATGCCGCACCGGGGCGGCCCGCACGCGGGCTTCCTGGAGGACGACTACCTGCTCGTGACCAAGATCCCGAACTTCCTCACGCCCGCCTACAGCGACGGCAGCAGCATCATCAGCTTCGGGGGCGCGCATGGGACGGCCACGCGCGCGGTGCGCCTGCTGCTGAACGACAAGAGCGTCCTCCGCCACATCGCCAAGCAGCTTCCGCCCAGCGAGGGCCGGCTGCCGTCGAGCTATCAGATCCTCCTGCGCGTCTACGACATCGACCACGACCCGCTCCACGGCAGCCGGCCGCGTCGGATCCACTGCATCGACGCGGTCGAGCTGGAGCCGCGCGAGGCGTACCGCACGTGGGATGACGCGCAGAGAGCCGTCGCCCCGCGGCTCGACCGGTGGCTGCTGCAGGGGGCCGCGTGATCCTCGGCGGACGTCGCCGGCGCGCGCTGCTCGGGCGCTTGAGCGCACGCCTCGCGGTCGAGGGTCCGCTGCCATATTGGCGCTACCGACTCGTGCTGGGCCAGCTGCCGATCGTCTGCGTCGACGTCCTGCCGGTGCGCGAGACGTCCCGCGGCTTCGAGGTCGGCCTGATCAAGCGCCACGACCGGGACGGGCAGCTGCGCTGGGCGATGGTCGGCGGGGGCGTCCACCGCGGCGAGACGGTCACGGAGGCGATCGCGCGTCACGTACGCATCACGCTGGGCGGGGCGGCGCGCGTCGAGCTGCCATGCGACGAGGCGCATCCCCACGCGGTCGGCCAGTACTTCCCGCAGCCGCGGGCCGGATTCGGACACGACCCGCGCAAGCACGCCGTGGCGCTCAGCTACTGGGCGCGTCTCAGCGGGCCGGTCACGCCGCTCGACGAGGCGGTCGCGTTCGCGTGGTTCCCGGCGGAGGCGCTTCCGCCGGCGGACGACTTCGGCTTCGGGCACGAGCTGACGGTCGCCCGCCTCGTCGCCGCGCTGCCGGAGCGCGTCGGCGAGGGCGCCTCCGACCCCGCCGAGCCGCGCGCCTAGCTAGTCGCGCGCCAGCTCGGCGCCCTTGGCGGCGTCGAGCAGGTGGTCGCGGCGGACGAGCTTCACGCGCGGGCGGCCGTGGGGCTCGCCGGCGCTTCTCTCGGCCTCGTCGATCGCCTGCCAGTGGGCGTACGTGATGTGGTCGGGGCAGCGGTCTGCGAGCACGGACAGAATCGCGTCGGGATCCTCGATCGCTGGCTGCGGCAGCTTGCCGGCGGCATGGTCGGCCAGCAGCGCGTCGACGGTGTCCTGGCTGTCCTTCTTGTTCGTGCCGATGATCCCGCTGGGGCCGCGCTTGATCCAGCCGCTCACGTACTCGCCGGGCCGCTGCGTCCCGCCGGCCGCGTCGAGCACGCGGCCGTGGTCGTTCGGGATCGTCGCGGAGCGCTCGTCGAACGGCACGCCCGCCAGCGGCGTGCCCTTGTAGCCGACCGAGCGGAACACGAGCTGGCAGGGGATCGTCTCCTCGGCCTCGGTCACGACGGCGCGCAGGCGGCCCTCGCCGTCCTCGACCAGCTCGGTGCGCCCGACGCGCACGCCCTCGACGCGCTCGTCGCCGACGATCTCCAGCGGCGAGGCGAAGAAGCGCAGCACGATCCGCTTGTCGTGGCCGTGCGGCTCGGTCGCCGCGTAGCCGTGCAGCACCTCGATCTTCTTCTTGACCTGCGCGTCGGCCTCCTCGACGATCCGCGCGCTCGCGGGATCCAGCTCCATGTCGCCCGGGTCGACGATCACGTCGGCCTGCGCCAGCTCGGACAGCTCGATCAGCTCCGGCGTCGTGAACGCCGCCTGCGCCGGGCCGCGGCGGCCGAGCACGACGACCTCCTCGATCGAAGATCCCGCCAGCGCCTCCAGCGCGTGGTCGGCGACGTCGGTCGCCGCCAGCGTCTCGCGCGGCAGCGCGAGCATGCGCGCGACGTCGAGGGCGACGTTGCCGTTGCCGACGACGACCGCCGTGGTCGCAGTCAGGTCGAACTCGTGGTCGGCGAAGTCCGGGTGGCCGTTGTACCAGGCGACGAACTCCGTCGAGGAGTGCGAGCCGGGCAGGTCCTCGCCCGGGATCCCCAGCCGCCGGTCGCCGGAGGCGCCGAAGGCGTAGACGACCGCGTGGTAGTGCGCCTTCAGCTCCTCGACCGGCAGCTCGTCGCCGACCTCCACGTTGCCGAAGAAGCGGAAGCCGTCGTGCGCGGCCGTCTTCTCGTAGCGGCGCGTGACGGCCTTGATCTTCGGGTGATCGGGCGCCACCCCGGCGCGCACGAGCCCCCACGGCGTCGTCAGGCGCTCGAACATGTCGACGCGCACGTCGTGATCTCTGGCGGTCAGCAGCTGCTCGGCGGCGTAGAAGCCCGCCGGCCCGGAGCCGACGACGGCGACGCGAATGGGGGAGGTGGACATGGCCAGCAGGGTAGCCGCCGGCCGGTGAAGACGCGGTCAAGCCCGACGGGCGACCGGCGCGCTTCAGTCGAGCATGGAAGCGAGCGCCCTCGGCTCGCTCACCGGCGCCTGACAGGCGAAGCGCTCGCACACGTACGCCGCCGCGCGGCCGTCCGGACCGGTGCCGCGGCCGGCCAGCAGCGGCACCTCGGCGCCGTCCTCGCCCGCTCCGCCCGCGAGCACGACGTGGGGGCGGAAGGCCTCTCGGACGGTGCGCGCGAGCGCGTCGGCGTCCGGTCCGGAGCCGACGATCGCGACCTCGCGCACGTCGTCCGCGAGCAGGAAGTCGACCGCCTGCAGCAGGTGCGCGAACGCGAGCGGATGGCGCGCCGCGATCGGGTGCAGCAGCGCGATCGTGCCGCGCGCCCGCTCCTCGTAGGCGGCCTCGCCGGTCAGGCGCGCGAGCCGCAGCAGACCGAGCGCCATCGCCGAGTTGCCCGACGGGATCGGCGTGTCCTCGAGGTCCTTGCGGCGCGCGACAAGCTGCTCGTGGTCGTCGGCGGTGGAGAAGAAGCCGCCGCGCTCGTCGTCGGCGAAGTGGGCGATCGTGACGTCCGCCAGTGCGCGCGCCTCGACGAACCAGTGCGGCTCGAACGTCGCCTCGTAGAGCGTCAGCAGCGCCTCCAGCAGGAAGGCGTGGTCCTCCAGGTAGCCGGCGAGGTGCGCGCGCCCGGCCTTCCACGTGCGCAGCAGGCGCCCGTCGGGCGTGCGCAGCTCGCGCAGCAGGAAGTCGGCGCAGGCGCGCGCGGCGTCGAGGTAGTCGACGCGCTCGAGCACGGCGCCGGTCTGCGCCAGGGCGCTCACCATCAGCGCGTTCCACGAGGTGAGGCGCTTGTCGTCGCGCCCCGGCCACACGCGCTGGTCGCGCGCGGCCATCAGGCGGCGCTTGATCTCCGGCAGCTCGGGCGGGTCGTCGTCGGAGCCGGCGCGCACGAGGATCGAGCGCCCCTCGAAGTTGCCCGCCTCCGTCACGCCCCAGTGCGCGAGCGCGATCTCGGTCAGCCCCTCTTCGCCGATCGCCGCCCGCAGCTCGGCCGGCGTCCAGACGTAGAACTTGCCCTCGACGCCCTCGGAGTCGGCGTCGAGCGCGGAGGCGAAGCCGCCCTGCGGGCCGCGCATCGCGCGCAGCGCCCAGTCAAGCGTCTCGGTGCAGACCTGGCGCAGCAGCGGGTCGCCGCCGCTCACCTGCCAGCCGTGCAGGTACGCGCGCGCCAGCAGCGCGTTGTCGTAGAGCATCTTCTCGAAGTGCGGGACGACCCAGGCCGCGTCGACGGCGTAGCGCGCGAAGCCGCCGCCGAGCTGGTCGTAGATGCCGCCGCGCGCCATCGCGCGCAGCGCGCGCAGGGCTGGGCCCGGGTCCGTGTGGTCGTGGTGCGCGAGCAGCAGCTCGATCGCGGACACGGAGGGGAACTTCGGCGCGCCGCCGAAGCCGCCGTGGACGTGGTCCTCGCGGTCGGCGATCGCCTGCACGGCGGTCCGCAGCAGGCCCGGCTCCGGCTCTCCGGGATCCGGCTCGATGCGCGCGCTGACGTTCAGGTGCTCGACGATCCGCGCGCCCTGCTGCTCGATCTCCTCGCGCCGCTGCGTCCACGCCTCGACGATCGCCTCCAGCAGCTGTCTCCAGCCGGGCAGGCCCTGGCGCCCGGTCGGCGGGAAGTAGGTGCCGGCGTAGAACGGCACCTGGCCGGGCGTGGCGAACGCGTTCAGCGGCCAGCCGCCGTGGCCGGTCATCGCCTGCACCGCGTCCATGTAGATCGCGTCGACGTCGGGGCGCTCCTCGCGATCGACCTTGACGCAGACGAAGTGCTCGTTCATGTACGCCGCGACCGCGGGGTCCTCGAACGACTCGCGCTCCATCACGTGGCACCAATGGCAGGCCGAGTAGCCGATCGAGACGAGCAGCGGCACGTCGCGCTCGCGCGCCTCCGACAGCGCCCGCTCGTCCCACGGCTGCCAGGCGACCGGGTTGTCCTTGTGCTGGAGCAGGTAGGGGGAGGTCTCGTCGGCGAGGCGGTTGGCCATCGCTCGGAGGCTACCCAGCCGGACGCGCGCGTCTCGCGAGGAGCGGGTAGCGTCTCGCGCATGAGCCACCACCGCCACCCGGTGACCGCCGCGGGCGCGCCGCCGGCGATCGGCCCCTACGTGCACGGCGTGCGCGCCGGCGGGCTGCTGTTCTGCTCCGGTCAGATCCCGCTGCACCCGGAGACGGGCGAGATCGTCGGCGCGACGGCGGCCGAGCAGGCCGGCCGCTGCCTGGAGAACCTGCAGGCCGTCTGCGCGGCGGCGGGCGCGAGCCTCGCCGACGCGGTGAAGATCACCGTCTACCTGCGCGACATGGCGGACTTCACCGCCGTCAACGAGGTCTACGGCTCGTTCTTCGAGACCGATCCGCCGGCGCGCGTGGCGATCGCGGTCGCGGGGCTCCCGCGCGACGCGCTCGTCGAGCTGGACGCGGTCGTCGCGCTGCCGGACTGAGCCGCGGCGCCCGCGACGCGATGCGCGCGCGCCGCCTCGACGAGGCCGCCGATCACGCGGCTGCGCTCGTCGGCCTCGGGGTGCCACTGGACGCCGAGCACGAACGGCTCGCCGGGCAGCTCCAGCGCCTCCGGCAGCCCGTCGATCGTCGCGACGCCGGTCACGACCAACCCCTCGCCGACGCGGTCGACGCCCTGGTGGTGGTGCGACTTCGTCCCGTGCAGCTCCTCGCCGGCGGCGCGCGCGGCGAGCGAGCCGGGCGTGAGGCGCACCTCGTGGTCGGCGCCGTCGAACGAGCCGCGCGCCTTCAGGTGCTCGTGGTGGCCGAAGCGCTCCGGCAGGTGCTGGTGCAGCGTGCCGCCGAAGGCGACGTTCAGCAGCTGCATGCCGCGGCAGATGCCGAGCACGGGGATCTCGCGCTCGACCGCGCGCCGCACCAGCGCGAGCTCGAACGCGTCGCGCTCGGGCACCGGGTCGACCGTCGCCGGGTCAAGCGCGGCGCCGTAGCTGGCGGGGTCGATGTCGGCGCCGCCGATCAGCATCAAGCCGTCGACCAGGTCAAGCACCTCGTCGGGCGCCTCGATCAGCGCTGGGTCGGGCGCGAGCAGCAGCGCCAGCCCGCCGGCGCGGCGGATCGCGTCGAGGTAGTTCGTCGGCAGCAGCGCGGCGCGCTGGTCCCACACGCTCCACTGCGCGCGCTCCAGCGCGGTGCAGACGCCGATGACGGGACGCGATGCCATGCCGCGGTTGAGCGTAGTGGCTCGCGCGTCGCAGAATCGTGACGCACCCGTCACCTTTCGTGGTAGCGTCTGCGCCGCAATGGAGGAGAACGCCCGCCAGTTCGACGTCGACTGGGTTGTCATCGGCTCAGGCTTCGGCGGCAGCGTCTCCGCCTTGCGGCTCGCCGAGAAGGGCTACCGCGTCGCCGTGCTGGAGTGCGGCAGACGCTTCCGCGACCAGGACTTCGCGAGATCCACCTGGAGCCTGCGCAGATACTTCTGGGCGCCGCGCGTCGGGATGCGGGGGATCATGCGCGTCTCGACCTTCAAGGACATCTCCGTCGTGTCCGGCTGCGGCGTCGGCGGCGGCAGCCTCGGCTACGCGAACACGCTCTACGTGCCGCCGTCGCAGTTCTTCGAGGACGACCAGTGGCGCGACCTCGCCGACTGGGAGCGTGAGCTGGCGCCGCACTACGCCGAGGCGCAGCGGATGCTCGGCGTCGTGCAGACGCCGGAGGACGACCCGGCCGACCAGCTGCTGAAGCAGCTCGGCGACCACCTCGGCGTCGGCGACACGTACAGAAAGACGCCGGTCGGCGTGTACTTCGGCGAGGGTCCCGGCGTCACCTCGCCAGATCCGTTCTTCGGCGGCGAGGGGCCGGATCGCACCGGCTGCATCGCGTGCGGGCGCTGCATGGTCGGCTGCCCGCACGGCGCGAAGAACACGCTCGTGAAGAACTACCTCTACCTCGCCGAGCAGCGCGGCGTCACCGTGACGCCGGACCGCACCGTGATCGACATCAGACCGCTCGGCGCCGACGACGGCTCCGACGGCTACGCGATCACGAGCGTCGCGTCGGGCGTCTTCCGCAACCGCGACCGCCGCACGATCACCGCGCGCGGTGTCGTCGTCGCGGCCGGCGCGCTCGGCACGAACAGACTGCTGCAGCGCTGCCGCCTGTCCGGCTCGCTGCCGCGCATCTCGCACCGCCTCGGCGAGCTGGTGCGCACGAACAGCGAGGCGATCCTGGCCGTGACGGTCCCGCCGGACTACCCGGACGACCTGACGAAGCGCGTCGCGATCTCCTCCTCGATCTACCCGGACCCGTACACGCACATCGAGACGGTCACCTACGGCGAGGCCGGCGACTCGATGTCGACGCTCTACACGCTGCTCGTCGGCGACGGCACGCGCGTGACGCGGCCGCTCAAGCTGCTGGCGCAGATCGTCCGCCACCCCGTGAAGTTCGCGCAGGCGCTGTGGCCGAAGGGGTGGTCGCGGCGCACGATCATCGTGCTCGTGATGCAGACGCTCGACAACGCGATCGCGCTGCGGCCGAAGCTGACGCGCAGCGGGGACGTGCGCCTGCAGACCGAGCAGGACGCCGACAGACCGAACCCGACGTTCATCCCGGTCGCGAACGAGGCGGCCGAGTGGCTTGCGGAGCGCACCGGCGGGATCGCGCAGTCGTCCGTGATGGAGGCGCTGCTGAACATCCCTTCGACCGCGCACATCCTCGGCGGGGCGGTGATCGGGCGCGATCCGGAGCACGGGGTCGTCGACGCCGGCCAGCGCGTGTTCGGCTACGAGAACCTGCTGGTGTGTGACGGCGCCGCGGTGCCGGCGAACGTCGGCGTGAATCCGTCGCTCACGATCACCGCGCTGGCCGAGCATGCGATGAGCCGCATCCCGCGCGCGGGCGAGCAGTCCGCGCCGCAAGAGCCGGCGCCGCCGGTCCCGGCCTGAACTGGCCAGCCAGCCAAGATCGGAGTACGATCGGTCGGCGCAGGGGCGGCGGGGGAGATCGTCCCGCGCTCGATCGAAGGGGGAGCTTCGATGGCACGGGCAGCAGTGCTCGCGGTCGCCGCGGTCATCGCCTCGATGGCGTTGCCGGCGCTCGCGCAGGCGGACGGTCCCGGGGTCGGCACGGCGTCGGTCGTCTCGCTCGGCGACTCGTACATCTCCGGCGAGGCCGGACGCTGGGCGGGCAACACGAACGAAGAATCGAGCTGGATCGACGCGCTCGGCTCGACCGCCTACGACGACAACGAAACGCACACGGCCGAAAAGATCGCCGAATGTCACCGTTCGCTATCGGCCGAGGTCTACATCGGCGGTGGCCTCAACACGATGAACCTCGCCTGCTCGGGTGCGACGACCGGCACGCACTTCGGCGGCGAAGGTGAATTCAAGCCGGGGATCGACTTCTACAGCAGCGAAGGCAGGAGAGGCCAGGCGCTGATGCTGCAGGAGTACGCGAGAACGCACAACGTGAGGATGGTGGCGCTCTCGATCGGCGGCAACGACTTCAACTTCGCCGCGATCGTGCAGGACTGCCTCGAAGACTGGCTGACCTCGCCGTCGTGGTGGCAGAACCACTGCAACGACGACTCGGAAGTGACGGCCAACTTCACCGCCGAAAACGTCGCCGCCAAGACGACCGCGATCAAGAACGCGATCCTCAACGTCCACAGAGCGATGGTCGAAGCCGGCTACAGAGACGAAATGTATGCCGTAATCGTGCAGGACTACGAGTCGCCGCTGCCCAACGGCACCGGCTTCCGCTACCCGGAGGAAGGCTGGGAACGGCAGGAAGTCGGCGGCTGCGGCTTCTGGAACGCGGACGCCAACTGGGCGAACGAAAGAGCGCTGCCGACGATCGACGGCGCCGTCCACAACGCCGCCGCCGCGACGGGCCTGACGAACGTCAGGACGATGCTGCTCGGCTCGGCCTTCAACTCGCGGCGCCTGTGCGAGAGCACCGTCGGGCTGCTGGAGGAGAGAGGCATCAGCTCCTGGAGAGCGTCGGGCGCAGTCGACAGGACCGAGTGGGTCAACCAGATCCGCACCGTCACGGCGCTGTTCGGCGTCTACGAGATTCAGGAAGACCTGCACCCGAACTACTGGGGGCAGCTCGCGCTGCGCAACTGCCTGCGCCAGGCGTACAACGGCGGCACGCCGAGAGGCGGCGCGTGCACGCGCACGGGCACCGGGCTCACCGCGAACGGCGAGCCGGTGATGACGTTGAGATAGCGCGTCAGCCCTGCTCCCGCAGCAGCGCGCGGCGGACCTTGCCGGAGGCCGTCTTCGGCAGGTCCGCCGCGAACTCGACGCGGCGGGGGTACTTGTACGGCGCGGTCGTCTGCTTGACGTGCTCCTGCAGATCGCTCGCGAGCGCGTCGCTCGGCTCGTGGCCGTCGCGCAGCACGACGACCGCGCGCACGATCGCGCCGCGCTCCTCGTCGGGCGCGGCGACGACCGCGGCCTCCGCGACGGCCGGGTGCGCGACGAGCGCCGACTCGACCTCGAACGGACCGATGCGGTAGCCGGCGGAGATGATGACGTCGTCGGCGCGGCCCTCGAAGTAGAGGAAGCCGTCGTCGTCCTGGCGGACGCGGTCGCCCGTGCGCCACACGTCCTCGGCGGGCGGCGCGTCGCCGAGGTAGCCGAGGAAGAAGGTGGGGACCGTCTGCGGATCCGCGACCAGCTCGCCGTCGTCGATCCACAGTCTCACGCCGGGCAGCGGCCGGCCCATCGAGCCCGGCCGGATCTCTTCCCCGAGCGGCGCGCCCGTCATCTGGCCGGTCTCCGTCTGGCCGTAGCCGTCGCGGATCCACAGGCCGGTCGCGGCGTGGAAGGCGCGCAGCACCTCGGGGTTCAGCGCCTCGCCGGCGGCGACCAGCCCGCGCAGCGACGGGACCGGGCGCGGCTGCGCGCGCTTGGCGATCACGCGGTACTCGGTCGGCGCCATGCAGAGGACGTTGACCCGCTCGCGCTGCAGCAGCTCCAGCCGCTCGTGCGGGTCGAAGCGGGCGTCGTGCAGCAGAGCAGCGCTGCCGCGGATCCAGGGCGCGATGAAGACGTTGCGGGCGGACTTCGACCAGCCGGATGCGGCCGTGCACCACACGAGATCCCCGGGCCGCGCGTCAAGCCAATGCTCCGCCTGCACATGCTGCCCGCTCAGGTAACGCTGCCCGTGCAGCACGCCCTTCGGCTCGCCGGCGGTCCCGCTCGTGAACGTGATCAGGCACGGGTCCTCGGGCGCGAGGTCCACGGCAGGCGCCGGCTCCGCCGCGTAGATCGCCTCGTCGGGGATCGTGAGGACGGGACACGACGGTCGCGCCGCGCTCAGCTCGGCGGCGTTGCGCTCGTCCGTCAGCACGAGCGCGGGCTGCGCCGCCTCCAGCCGCAGCCGCAGGTCGTTCGCGCGCAACTGCTCGGTGCACGGCAGCACGACCGCGCCGACGCGGAAGCACGCCACCATCGCGAAGACCCACTCCGGCCGGTTGCCGATCAGCGTCATGACCGTGTCGCCACGGCGCACGCCGTGCGCGGCGAACGTCCCGGCGAGCCGCGCTGCGCGCTCGGCGACCTCGCCGAAGCGCCACTCGCGGCGGCCGCCGTCGCGCGCCAGCTCGATCAGCGCGAGGCGATCCGGCGGCGCGGCGTCGACGATGTCGCGCGCGAAGTTCACGGCCGCGAAGTATCCTCGACGGGCGATTTGCGAGACATTCCACCTTTCCCGGACCCGGAGCGATTGACCCCATGGCCGCAGTGATCGAGAAGACCGACGAGCAGCAGGCGATCTGCGAGATGGTGCGGCAGTTCGCGGACGAGCAGATCATCCCGAACGCCGAGCACTACGACCACGAGGACGCCTTCCCCGAGCCGATCGTCGAGCAGATGAAGGAGCTCGGCCTGTTCGGCGTCACGATTCCCGAGGAGTACGGCGGGATGGGGCTCGACCTGACGACCTACGCGATGATCGTCGAGGAGCTTTCGCGCGGCTGGATCTCGATCTCCGGCGTGATCAACACGCACTTCATCGGCTCCTACCTGCTGATGAAGTTCGGCTCCGAGGAGCAGAAGCAGAAGTACCTCCCGCGCATGGCGAGCGGCGAGATCCGCGCCGCCTTCTCGCTGTCCGAGCCCGAGCTGGGCTCCGACGTCGCCGCGATCAAGACCTCCGCCAAGAAGCAGGACGACGGCACGTGGGAGATCAACGGCCAGAAGATGTGGGTCACGAACGGCCTGCGCTCGGACCTCGTGTTCGTGCTCGTGCGCACCGACCCGAGCGCCGAGAAGCCGCACAGAGGCATGACCTGCTTCATCGCCGAGAAGGAGGGCGGCGTCGCCGAGAACACGGGCGACTACAAGGGCCTGAACGTCCCGCCGCAGATCAGAAAGATGGGCTACAAGGGGGTCGAGTCGACCGAGCTGGTCTTCGACGGCTACAAGACGCCCGCTGGCAGCATCCTCGGCGGCGAGGACGGCGGCCTCAACAAGGGCTTCGCGCAGATGATGGACGCGCTCGAGCTCGGCCGAGTCAATGTCGCCGCTCGCGGGGTCGGGCTCGCGCAACGGGCGCTCGAGCTGGCGCTCAAGTACAGCCAGGAGCGCAAGGCCTTCGGCAAGGCGATCGCCCAGCACCAGGCGATCCAGTTCAAGCTCGCCGACATGGCCACCAAGGTCGACGCCGCCCGCCTGCTCACGCTGCGCGCCGCGCGGCTGAAGGACGCGGGCGAGCGCTCCGACCTCGAAGCCGGGATGGCGAAGCTGTTCGCGTCAGAGACCGGCAAGG
>JBQCIQ010000165.1:0-16607 GCA_051953595.1 Conexibacter sp.
CGCGAGCAGCGCGTCGAGCGACAGCGGCCCGTCGACGATCGCGACGTGCGGACCGGCCTCGACAGCCCCACCGGACACCGGCGGGATCAGCGCCAGCTCGTCGTCCGCGGACAGCGGCGCGTCCTCCGCCGCGTACTCGCGGTTGACGGCGAGCACGAGTGGCAGCCCCGCCGCCAGCGATGCGATCGCGTCAGCCGCGAGCGCGTCGCGCACGCGCGCGCCCTCGGGCAGCTCCAGCTCCAGCTCGTTCGTGCCGGCGCGCTCACGCAGCTGGGCGAAGAGACGGACGCGGACCACCATCGGGCCAAGGGTACGGCGCGCAACGCGTCGGCAGATACGTGGCACTCCTCGTGTCGTAACCTCCCCACCCTATGAGCGCCACCGAAGAGCACCGCTTTGTCGCCCCGATCGTCGGCCCGGACGATCCGCGGCACTTCACCGACTCCGGCATCGAGATCAAGCCCCTCTACACGCCGGATGACGTCCCCGATCCGCTCGAGCTGGGCGAGCCGGGCGCCTACCCGTACACGCGCGGCGTCCACCCGGACATGTACCGCAAGCAGCTGTGGACGATGCGCCAGTACGCCGGCTACGCGTCGGCGAAGGAGTCGAACGAGCGCTACAAGTACCTGCTCGCGCACGGCTCGACGGGCCTCTCGATGGCGTTCGACCTGCCGACCCAGCTCGGCCTCGACTCCGACGACCCGCGCTGTCTCGGCGAGGTCGGCCGCACCGGCGTCGCGATCGACACGATCGACGACATGCGGACCGCGTTCGACGGGATCCCGCTCGACCAGGTCTCGACGTCGATGACGATCAACGCGCCCGCCGCGGTGCTGCTGCTGCTCTACCAGCTCGTCGGCGAGGAGCAGGGCGTGGCGCCGGAGAAGCTGCGTGGAACGACGCAGAACGACATCATCAAGGAGTACGTCGCGCGCGGGAACTTCATCTACCCGCCCGAGGGCTCGATGCGCCTCACGACGGACCTGTTCGCGTACTGCAAGGAGCACGTCCCGAGATGGAACACCGTCTCGATCTCGGGCTATCACTTCCGCGAGAAGGGCTGCTCGGCCGTCCAGGAGGTGGCGTTCACGCTCTCCAGCGGCATCGCGTACGTGCAGGCGGCCGTCGACGCCGGCCTGCAGGTCGACGACTTCGCCCCGCGGCTCGCGTTCTTCTTCAACGGCCACAACAACGTCTTCCAGGAGGTCGCGAAGTTCCGCGCCGCACGGAAGATGTGGGCGCAGATCATGCGCGACCGCTTCGGCGCGCAGAGCGAGAAGTCGCTGAAGCTGCGCTTCCACACGCAGACCGGCGGCGTGACGCTGACCGCGCAGCAGCCGGAGAACAACATCGTGCGCGTCGCGCTGCAGGGCTTCGCGGCCGTCTGCGGCGGCACGCAGTCGCTGCACACGAACGGCTTCGACGAGGCGCTGGCGCTGCCGACGGAGCGCGCCGCGAAGATCGCGCTGCGCACGCAGCAGATCATCGGCCACGAGTCGGGCGCCGCCGACACGGTCGACCCGTTCGCCGGTTCCTACTTCGTCGAGGCGCTGACGTCCGAGATCGAGCAGCGCGCCTCCGAGCTGATCGCGAAGGTCGACGAGCTGGGCGGCTCGGTCAACGCGATCACGTTCATCAAGAACGAGATCGAGGAGTCGGCCTGGGGCTACCAGGAGCGCTACAGACAGGAGCAGGACATCGTCGTCGGCGTCAACAAGTACGTCGACGAGGCGCTTGAGGTGCCGGACCTGCTGCGCGTCGACCCGGCCTCCGAGCGCGAGCAGGTCGAGCGGCTGAAGGCGTTCAAGGCCAACCGCGACCAGCAGCTCGTGGAGCAGCGGCTGGAGGAGCTGCGCGCCGCCGCGGGCGGGAGCGAGAACCTGCTGCCGCCGATCCGCCAGGCGCTCAAGGACCGCGCCTCGATGGGCGAGGTCTGCGGCGCGATGCGCGACGTGTTCGGCAGATACCAGCCGGACATCTGATCGACGCTGTAAAACGCGCGCGTTTGCATTTGGCGCGCGCGGGATATCTGACGGCCCGTGAAGGTCCGGGTCGCCCTCCTCGCAACGCTGGCGTCGCTGCTCGTCGCGGGCCCGGCAAGCGCGGCGCTCACGAGCGCCAGAGTCACGCTTCAGACGCCGGCGGGCCCGCTGCCCGCCGCCGGTGTCCCGGCAGCGGGCGCCCACCCGGACTTCAACCTCGTGATGAATTACGACGGCGGGGACACGAGCGACACCGTCAAGACGTACGACATTCACTTCGCGCCCGGCATCGTCTCCTACGTCAACCACGTCGGCACGTGCACGGCGGCGCAGTTCGCGCAGAGCGACACGAGCACCGCATCGACGTGCCCCGCCGATTCCCAGGTCGGTGTCGTCGACACGACGGCGACGATCGACGTCGCCGGGATACCCACACAGGTGACGCTGACCGGCGGCAAGATCTACAACCTCGAGCCGCCGCCGGGCTCGCCCGCCGCGCTCGCGATCGACAGCCCGCCGCCCGGCTCGCTGCCGCTGCTCGCGCACGTGAAGCTGCTCGTGACGGTCACGATCGATCCGCACGATCTCGCACTCACCGCCACCGTGCACGACCTGCCGAACAGCGCGAACGGCATGTCGATCCACATCGACAGAATCGACCAGACGCTGTTCGGCTACGTGAACGGCAGATCGTTCTTCACCAACCCGACGTCCTGCATCGTCGCGCCGGTGAAGATCACGTCGACCGCCTACTCCGGCGCCGTCAGCAGAGCCGATGACGCCTACACGCCGACCGACTGCGGCGGCGTCCCCTTCAGCACGTCACTGACGATGAGCGCCGATCCGCCGATGAGCGATTCCACCTCGACGATCAGCTTCGACGTCAAGCCCGGCTCGTTCGACGTGCCGCGCGCGAACTCGCACGTGAGAGGCACGACGGTCGTCGCTCCGCCCGGCGTGCTGATCAACCCCGCGCTCGCCGCGCGGCTCGACGCATGCACCGACGAGCAGTTCCGCCAGAGCGACACGAGCGTGCCGGCGAACTGCCCGGCGTCCTCGGCCGTCGGCGACATCAGCTTCGTCTCGCCGATCCTCGGCGCCTTCCCCGGCAAGGCGTACTTCGGCAGCCAGACGCCGACTGACCGCCTGCGGCTGTTCCTCGACGTCCCGCTCTACGGCGCGCACATCAAGGTCTCCGCGCACGTGCACCCGAGCTACGACACCGGGCAGATCACGACCGTCTTCGACGACCTGCCGCAGATCGCGTTCACCGACTTCGCGCTCACCTTCCACGGCGGTCCGCGCTCCGCGCTGGTGACCCCGACCACCTGCGGCACGAACACCGCGAGCGCGACGCTCCTCCCCTGGTCCGGCGGCGCGGCGCAGTCGACGACCGCGTCGTTCGTCACCTCGTGGGACGGCAGAGGCGCCCCCTGCCAGCGGCCGTTCGCGCCGTCGATGGCGACCTCCACCTCGAAGTCGCGCGGCGGCGCGAGAACCGACTTCACGCTCGTCGCGAATCGCCCCGACCGCAACGTGCCGATCGGGCACATGACGTTCCACCTGCCCCCAGGGCTCGTCGGCAGCCTCGCGCTCAGAGGCCTCGTGGAGTGCCCGCTGAGCGTCGCGGCGGCAGGCAACTGCCCCGACTCCAGCCGCCTCGGCGGCGTGAGCGCGGTCGCCGGCTCGGGCACCGAGCCGCCCACGCTCCCCGGTGACGTCTACCTGACGGCGCCGAAGGTCGCGGGCGATCCCGCCGGCCTGTCGGTGAAGGTGCCGGCACGGCTCGGTCCGGTCGACGCCGGCGTGGTGATCGTCGGCGCGCGGCTGCTCCTGCGGCCGGACGGCGGGCTCGACGCGATCAGCGACCCGATCCCGGCCTTCCAGCTCGGCATCCCGCTCGCGATGCGCCAGCTCACCGTCACCGTCGACCGCGACGGCTTCATGCGCAACCCGACGAGCTGCGGTACGAAGACGGCGACCGGCCACTTCGACTCGATCGGCGACGAGCACGCGGACGCCAGCTCCACCCTCCACTTCACCGACTGCGACCAGCTCGGCTTCAACCCGCAGATCAAGGCGTTCATCGGCGCCAAGCACCGCACGCGCGTCGGCGCGCATCCGCCCTTCACGACCGTCGTGACCGCAGGCGCGGACGACGCGACGATCCGCACCGCGCACGTGCGGCTGCCGCGCGGCGTCGCCTCCAACACGGGCTCGCTGAACGCGGCCTGCGCACCTGACGCGTTCGCGGCCGGCCGATGCTCGGAGCAGTCGCACATCGGCAACGCGATCGCGCTCAGTCCGCTGCTGCGCGATCCGGTGACCGGACCGGTCTACCTCGTCAAGCAGCCGAGAGGCCTGCCGAGACTCGTCGTGCAGTTCCGCTCGCCGATCGCCTTCCAGCTCGAGGGCATCGTGAACATCGGCAAGCGTGGCGGGATCGGCACCACCTTCCCGGTCGTGCCCGACCTGCCGATCACGAAGTTCACGCTGCGCTTCCACGGCGGCGCGTACGGCCCGCTCGCGCTGACGCGGAACATCTGCCACAGAGCGCTGCACCTGCCGACGAGCTTCACCGGCCAGAACGGCAGAACGGTGAAGCTGCGTCCGCGCATCGCGGTGCGGGGCTGCAGAGGCGTGAGAGCGCCGAAGCGGCACAGACACCGCCGGCACCGCAGACACCGCTGAGACGCGCCTGTTTGCCAACTCCTCCGCCAGGGGAACCCTGCTCGTGGAGGAGATGCCCGGGCACAGGGCATCCGTGTCCTGAGGAGGTCACATGCACCCCGTTTCCCGGCGGGTGACGCTCGCGGCGGTCGTGGTCGCGCTGCTCACCCTGCTCGCGGGCGCCGGAAGCGCTCGCGCCGCGTTCTCGATCCCCAGCGTGGTCGCCGCTCCGAGCACGACCGAGGCCGGGGGACACCCGGACCTCACGGTCGTCGTGAACTTCAGCGGCGACGACACGCAGATCGGCGGCACCGGCTTCACAGATCCGATCGCCGACTCGCCGAGCAGATACACGGTTCATCTCGGACCGGGCCTGTTCGGCAACCCGGTCGCGGCGCCGACCTGCGCGCTCGCCGACTTCCAGGCGGACAGATGCCCGCTCGCGACGATCGTCGGCAGCGGCGCGCAGTCGTTCGTCGCTCCGCTGGCGCTGCCGGGCAGAACCGTCCAGCTTCCCAGCGTCATTTACAACCTCGCGACGACGAGCCCTGACCAGGTGGCGTTGCTCGGCGTGCGGACCTTCGGCGGGAACCCCGGCCCGATCACCGACCCCGGCTTCCCGGCCGCGCCGACCGCCTCGCGCATCCCGTTCGCGGTGACGCTCAACCCGAACGACCTCGGACTCGACTCCACCAACCTCGAGCCGCTGACCGCGATCAGCGCGACGCTCGGACCGATCCGCATCACGCAGCTCGTGTCGAGACTGTTCGGTAGAGCGCTGACCGGCAGCGCGTACATGCAGAACCCGACCGCGTGCATCCCGGTCGACGTCTCCGCCTCCGCGGTCTCGAACGGCGGCGCCACCGCGTCCGGTCCGTCGAGTCCGTTCACCCCGACCGACTGCGCGAACGAGCCGTTCGACGCCGGTCTCGGCGTCGACCTCTCGACCACGCAGACCGACGTCCCCGCGCAGGTCGGCGTGACGATCACGCGGCCGAGCGCCGACCAGCCGCGCCGCCAGACCGACGTGCTGCAAGCGACGACGATCCTGCCCGAGGGCATGACCGTGAACCCGTCGCTCGCAAGCGGGCTCGCGGCGTGCACCGACGCGCAGTTCGCCGCCGGCGACCGCACGACCGCCGCCGGCTGCCCGGCCGCCTCGCGGATCGGCACGGTGCGGTTCGTCTCGCCGCTGTTCCTGCAGACGTTCGAGGGGCCCGTCTACTACGGCACGAGAACGCCGACCGCGTTCAACCGCCTGTTCGTCGACGTGCCCGTGCCCGGCGTCCATCTGAAGTTGACCGGCCGCGTGACGCTCAACGCGGCCAACGGCCAGGTGACGACGGTCTTCCAGGACCTTCCGCAGCTGCCGTTCACGTCGTTCGGCCTGACGTTCCAGGGCGGCGCCCACTCGGTGCTCGTGACGCCGCAGACCTGCGGCGCGCACACCGCGGTCGCGGACCTCGTCCCGTACGCGCGGCTGACGGATCCGACGCCGCCTGACGCGACGCCGAGCGCGTCGTTCACGACCTCGTTCAACGGCGCCGGCGCGGCGTGCGCCCCCGCCTTCAACCCATGGTTCACGACCGCGGTCTCGAACACGAGAGCCGGCGGGAGAACGTCGTACACGCTCAAGTTCGGGCGTGACGACCGTGACCGGCGCATCGGCAGCGTGACGTTCCGGCTGCCGAGAGGGCTGATCGGCGACCTCGCGCTCAGAGGCCTCACACAGTGCTCGCTCGCCGACGCGGCGAACGGCGCCTGCGCCGCCTCCAGCATGATCGGCGACGCGACCGTGCAGGTCGGCTCGGGGCCGGCGCCGGTGTCGGTCCCCGGCGACGTGTTCCTGACCGCGCCGCGAGTCGCCGGCGACCCGGCCGGCCTGTCGGTGCGCGTCGAGGCGCGCATCGGGCCGGTCGATCTCGGTCTCGTGATCGTCCCGGTGCGGCTGCAGCTGCGCTCGAACGGCGGGCTGAACGCGATCGCCGACATCCCGCAGTTCAAGGACGGCGTGCCGATCTCGCCGCGACTGACGTCGATCTCGATCACGCGCAGCGGCTTCATGCGCAACCCGACGCACTGCGGCCACCGCCGTTCGAGCGGCGTCTTCGGCGCCGTCGGCGGCGGGTCGGTGACGACGCACGCGGCGATCGACCTGACCGACTGCAAGGCGCTCGCCTTCACGCCGAGATTCGCGATCAAGGTCGGCGCGAGAGGCAAGACGCACGCCGGCTCGCACCCGCCGCTCACGACCACGATCACGCAGCCGAGCGGACAGGCGGGCATCACCTGGGTGCACGTCGTGCTGCCAACGGCGCTGCCGTCGAACTCGATCGGCTTGAACCAGGCCTGCTCGCAGGCGGCGTTCGACGCCGGCAGATGCGGCAGACGCGCACAGATCGCCACGGCGAAGGCGGTCAGCCCGTTCGTGACGAGATCGCTCAGCGGGCCGGTGTTCCTGGTCAAGCGCCCGCCCGGTGAGAAGGGCTTGCCGAGACTCGTCGTGCAGCTGCGCGGCCCGCTGTCGCTCGACATGGTCGGCAACATCAAGATCGGCAGGGGCAACAAGATCGCGACGACGTTCGGCACGGTGCCGGACCTGCCGGTGACGAAGTTCACGCTGAGCTTCCACTCGGGCAGATTCGGGATCGTGGCGGCCAACACGAACCTGTGCGCGAGACGTCTGGTCGCGCCGACGGAGATCCGCGGCCAGAACGGCAAGAACGTGAAGGTCCGTCCGCAGATCAAGGTGGTCGGCTGCCCGAAGAAGCGGTAGCCGAGACGATCGAGGCGGTCGGGCGGCGCTCGCCGAGAGCGAGCGCCCCCGGCCGCTTCGGCTTCGCTCAGACGTGCACGACGCTCAGGCCGGCGACGCCGTCGACTGGTCCGAAGTCGTCGTCCTGGGTGACGACCGGAAGGCCGTGGGCGAGCGCCGTGGCGGCGATCCAGAGGTCGTTCACGTTGATCCGCCGTCTCGCTTCGGCGAGGTGCACGCGCAGGCGCGCCCAGGCGGCCGCGACCGCTTCGTCGACCGCAAGCACCTCGACGTCAGCGATCGCTTCCAGCGTCGCGAGGCGTTGCGCGCGGGTGTCGACATCGCGCGCGGCAAGCACGCCGACGTGCAGCTCGGCGACGGTGACCGCCGAGACCGCGACCTCGTCGGGCAGCGCCTGCACGTCGAGTCGCCGGCCGCTCTCCCCGGCGATGAAGACGCTTGTGTCGAGCAGGCCGCGCGCGGCAGCCATCAGGCGAGCGGCCCGAGGTCGTCGGTCGTCTCGCCCGCCAGCCGTGCGAGATCGTCGCGCAGGCCCGGATCGGCCTGGGCGACGGCGAGCCGGCGCACCAGCTCGGCGCGCGGCAGCCAGCGGCGGCGCTCGGTCGGCAGGGGCACAAGCGCAGCGACCGGCTTGCCGCGCGTCGTGATGACGATCTCCTCGCCGTCCTCGATCCGCCGCAGCAGGTCGGCGGTGTTGTTGCGCAGCTCCCGCGAGGCGATCTCGTGCTTCATGCGACAAACGTAGCACCTTTGTAGAAGCAAGAAGGACTCCAGCAGGCCGGCGCCGAACCCCACTGGCGATGCCCGCGATCCAGGCATCCCGCCGGCTGGTGAAGTCCCCGCCTGAGCTGTGGGCCGAGGTGAGCGACGCCGCGTCGCTCGCCCGCCACCTCGGGGAGGTCGGCGAGATCAGAATCACCCGGCTGGAGCCCGAGACGACGGTCGCCTGGGAGGGCGAGCGCGCCAGCGGCACCGTCGCCCTCGCGCCAGCCGGGTGGGGAACTTCCGTGACGCTGACCGCCGAGCCGATCGTGGCGGAGCCCGCGACGCCCGAGCCTGAGCCCGAGCCCATCGCAGTCGCCGAGCCCCCGACGATAGGCATCGAGGGAGAGGACGCAGCGGAGCCGGAGCCCGAACCGGCCGCCGAGCCGAAGCGCTCATGGTTCCAGCGGCTGTTCGGCAAGCGGCGCAGAGCAGCAGACGCCGATCGGGCGGGTGGCGCGGGTGAGACGACTTCCGCGGCCCCGCCCGCGGAATCGTCTGGGTGGGCGGGATCCGATAGACCCGCCCGCAGCGACGCCGAGCCCGCAGTCGAAGAGCCGGACCCGCTGGAGCAGGCGCTCACAAACGCCCTGGACTCGCTCGGCCAAGCACACCACCGCCCCTTCAGCCGCGGCTGACGCGCAATAGGCGCCCCTCCACGCATCCCGGGTAACATGCCCGCCCGCATGGCGCGGCAGAAGGCACCCGAGACGTTCGACGAGAAGCTCGAGCAGCTGAGAGAGCTGCGCGAGGAGGCGATTCACTCCGCCTCCGCGGCCGCCGTCGAGAAGCAGCACGCGAAGGGCAAGTACACCGCCCGGGAGCGGATCGAGAAGCTGCTCGACCCCGGCAGCTTCCAGGAGCTGGACACGTTCGTGCGCCACCGCACCTACGACTTCGACATGCAGAAGAACCGCCCCTGGGGCGACGCGGTCGTGACCGGCCACGGCACGATCGACGGCCGCCGCGTGTGCGTCTTCAGCCAGGACTTCACCGTCGTCGGCGGCTCGCTCGGCGAGGTGATGGCCGAGAAGATGTGCAAGATCATGGACCTGGCGGCGAAGATCGGCTGCCCCGTGATCGGCATCAACGACTCGGGCGGCGCGCGCATCCAGGAGGGCGTCGTCTCGCTCGGCGCCTACGGCGACGTGTTCCTGCGCAACGTCAAGTGCTCCGGCGTGATCCCGCAGATCAGCCTGATCATGGGCCCCTGCGCCGGCGGCGCCGTCTACTCCCCCGCGATCACCGACTTCATCTTCATGGTGAAGGAGACCTCGCACATGTTCATCACCGGTCCCGACGTCATCAAGACGGTGACCGGCGAGGAGCCCACCTTCGAGGAGTTGGGCGGCGCGATGACGCACAACACGAAGTCGGGCGTCGCCCACTTCGCGTCCGAGGACGAGGACGCCTGCCTCGAAGACGCGCGCTACCTCTTCTCCTTCCTGCCGAGCAACAACCTCGAGATGCCGCCGCGCGTGCATCCGACCGACGAGCCCGACCGCATGGACCCGGAGCTGGACACGGTCGTGCCGGACTCGCCGAACAAGCCGTACGACATGCGCGACGTGATCCGCCTCGTCGTCGACGACGGCGAGTTCCTCGAGGTGCACGAGCACTTCGCGACGAACATCGTCTGCGGCATGGCGCGCCTCGACGGCTACGCGGTCGGCGTCGTCGGCAACCAGCCCGCTTCGCTCGCCGGCGTGCTCGACATCGCCGCCTCCGAGAAGGCCGCGCGCTTCGTGCGCACGTGCGACGCGTTCAACATCCCGATCGTCACGCTCGTGGACGTGCCCGGCTTCCTGCCCGGGACCGCGCAGGAGTGGGGCGGGATCATCCGCCACGGCGCGAAGCTGCTGTACGCGTTCGCGGAGGCGACCGTGCCGAAGATCACCGTCATCACGCGCAAGTCCTACGGCGGCGCGTACGACGTCATGGCCTCCAAGCACCTCGGCGCCGACTTCAACTTCGCCTGGCCGCAGGCGGAGATCGCGGTGATGGGGCCGGAGGGCGCGGTCAACATCATCTACCGCCGCGACATCGCCTCGTCGCCGACGCCGGAAGACCGCCGCGCGAAGCTGATGGAGGACTACAAGGCGCGCTTCGCCAACCCCTACTCGGCGGCCGAGCGCGGCTACATCGACGACGTGATCGTTCCGCACGAGACGCGCCCGAAGCTGATCGCCGCGCTCCACACCCTGCTCACGAAGCGCGAGCCGGGCCCGAAGCGCAAGCACGGCAACATCCCGCTCTGATCCGAGAACGCCCCGTCGCCCCGCTGCTCGCGCTGGCGACGGTGCTCGCCGCCGCACTGCGACTGCCGTCCCTCGGCACGCAGTCGCTGTGGTTCGACGAGATCTACACGCTCGACGTCGTGCGCGCGCACGGGCTCGGCGGGATGTGGGACCGCGTCGGCGCGACCGAGTCGACGCCGCCGCTCTTCTACGCGCTCACGTGGGTCTGGACGAGAGTCGCCGGTGACGGCGAGGCGGCGCTGCGGACGGTCTCGGCGCTCGCATTGATCGCGGCGGTGCCGGTCGCCTACGCGGCGCTGTGGCGACTCGTCGGCCGCCGCGCCGCGCTTGCGACCGCCGCGCTGCTCGCGGTCTCGCCGCTGATGACGTGGTACGCGCTCGACGCGCGGGCCTACGGCCTGCTCGTGCTGACCGCCCTGCTGAGCGTGTGGGCGTTCGCCGCCGCGCTGGAGGATCCCACCCCTAAGCGCCTCGCCCTGTGGGCGCTCGCCGCCGCCGCGGCGATGTGGACGCACTGGTTCGCCGGCTTCCTGATCCTCGGCGAGGCGGTCGCGCTGCTGTGGCTGCGCCGCGACGCGTGGCGACGGACGATCGCCGCGGCGGCCGGTGCCCTGCTCGCGCTCGCGCCGCTCGCCGCGCTGCTGCACGAGCAGACGGGCGACGACCGCGCCGCCTTCATCGCCCACGACCCGTTGGGCGGCCGCCTCGTGCAGCTCGTGCGCCAGTTCGCCTCCGGGCCGAACGTCCCGCGCACGAGCCTGGAGGCCGCCGCGCTCGCCCTCTTCCTGGCCGCGCTCGCGGTCGGGGCGCTGCTCGCGCTCCGCCGGGCGCTCGCAGCCCGCCGCGGCGACGCGTCCGACGCGATCCCCCGCGACGGCGCCCGCGCGCTGCTCGCGACCGCGGCCGTCGGGCTGCTCGTGCCGCTCGCGCTCGCGGTGAGCGGCGTCTACGACCGCTTCAGCGTCCGCAACGTGATCTTCCTGTGGCCGCTCGCCGCGGCGCTCGCGGCGCCCGCGCTGCTGCGCCTGCGCGCGGTCCCGCTCGCCGCGCTGCTGGCGCTCGGCGTCGCGATCTCGCTGTGGACCACGAACGACTGGCGCTACGGCAACTCCGACTGGCGCGGCGCGATCGGCACGGTGAAGCGGCAGGCGGCCGGCGTCCCCGTGATCGCCGTCACGCCGCTCGGGAGAATGGTCGCCGCGCACTACCTCGCGCGCCCGCCGCTCGGCGGTCCGCTGTCGGTCCGCCGCGCGTGGGTCGTCGTCGACCCCATCCGCGTCCCCGGCAACCGCGCGTTCCAGCCGGCCGACCCCCCGGCCGTCGCCGCGCTGCTCGCCGCCTTCCCGCGCCACCGCGAGTGGCAGCTGCACGCGTTCCGTCTGATCGAGCTGTCCGCTCCGGCGCCCGTGTCGATCGACCTGAACGTGCTGCCCGCGGCGACGGTCTTCGCCGGCCGGCCCTCCAGTACGCTGGCCCGCCGGTGATCTACCGCCTGCTCTACACGCTGCTCCTCTCTCGCATCGACGCGGAGCGCGTGCATCGCCTGACCGCGCGGGCCCTCGTCGCGCTCGACCGGATCCCGCCGCTGCGGCGCCTGCTGCGCGCGCTGCTGGCGCCGCGCGATCCGGTGCTGCGCGTGCGCGCGCTCGGACTCGACTTCCCGAGCCCGCTCGGACTCGCGGCCGGCTTCGACAAGGAGGCGGCCGCCTTCGAGGCCTATGCCTCGCTCGGCTTCGGCTGCGTCGAGGTCGGCACGGTCACCGCGGAGGGGCAGCCGGGCAACGCCGGCACGCGCGTCTTCCGCCTCACGCGCGAGCGCGCACTCGTCAACCGCATGGGCTTCCCGAACGCCGGCGCGGCGGCGGCCGAGCTGCGGCTGCGCGCGCGCGACCGCACCGCGCCCGGCGCGCCGATCGTCGGCGTGAACGTCGGCAAGACGAGACTGGCCGAGGACGCCGAGGCGGACTACCGCGCGAGCGTCCGCCGGCTCGCGCCGCACGCCGACTACCTCGTGCTGAACGTCTCCTCGCCGAACACGCCGGGGCTGCGCGACATGCAGGCGGTCGACCGCCTCGCGGAGCTGATCGCGGCCGTGCGCGCCGAGCTGGCGGCGACGAGCGGCGCGCGGCCGATCCCGCCGCTGCTCGTGAAGATCGCCCCGGATCTCTCCGACGAGGACGTCGACGCGATCGCCGACCTCGCGCTGCGCGAGCGGATCGACGGACTGATCGCGACGAACACGACGATCGACCGCGGCGCGCTGCGCGAGCCGCACGCGCCCGACGTCCCGCGCGAGGGCGGCATCTCGGGGGCGCCGGTGAGACCCCGGGCGCTCGCGGTGCTGCGCCGCCTGCACGATCGCACGCAAGGGCAGCTCACGCTGATCGCGGTCGGCGGGATCGAGACGGCCGACGACGCATGGGAGCGGATCCGCGCCGGCGCGACGCTCGTGCAGGCCTACACCGGCTTCGTCTACGGCGGACCGCTGTGGCCGCGGCGGATCAACCGCGGGCTCGCACGACACGTGCGCGCGGCGGGGCTGCACAGCGTCGGCGCGGCGGTCGGGACCGCCTGACGCGTCGCTACAGCGCGCCGCCCTTGCTCTGGTTGCACGGGGCGCACAGCAACTGCAGGTTCTGGACGGTCGTGGCGCCGCCCATCGAGACCGGGATGATGTGGTCGTACTGCAGGTCGAAGTTGGACTCGCACGCGACGCAGCGGCCGCCGTCGCGCTGGAACACGGCGAGGCGCACCTCGCGCGGGATCGGCTCGCGCCGCTGGACCGGCTCCTGCTCCAGCGCGAGCGCGGTGCGGGCTCGCTCCAGCTTGCGCGTGCGGCGGCGCTGGCGCTCGCGCACGAGCGCGAGCACGTCGTCTGCCTCCAGCTGCTCGTCCTCCCAGTAGCACGTGCCCTCGAACCACCAGTAGGCGCGGTCGCCGACGGCGACGACGCAGATCGGGCACTGCAGTTGCTCTCCCTGCAGCAGCAGATACGTCCGCCGGCTCCACACGCGCGGCAGCTTCGTGCGGCCGACCGTCAGCTCGTAGCGCCAGCCGATCAGGCTCAGCCGGCGCGTCCAGACGGCGTGTCTCGCTTCCCGCAGCACGGCTCGCCATGATCGCGCGCTGGCCGGCGGAGCCCACCGTCTACCCTCTCGCTCGATGACGACCGACGTCTCCGATCTCACCCCCGCCGAGGCCGCCGCGCGCCTGCGCGAGGAGGACGGCTGGCAGGTCGTCGACGTGCGCACGCCGGGCGAGCGCCCCGACGGCGTGATCGAGGGCGACGTGCTGATCCCGCTCGACGAGCTGAGCGCGCGCGCCGGCGAGATCGACCCGAGCCGGCCGTCGCTGATCTACTGCCGCAGCGGCTCCCGCTCGGCGATGGCCGTCGCCGCGCTGCGCGCCGCCGGCTATGACGCGCACAACCTCGCGGGCGGCATGAACGCCTGGCTCGACGCCGGCCTGCCGACCGCCGACTCCTAAATCCCCAAAACAAACCCGGGTTTGCTACCTTTGGCGCTCGCGCGGCGCCGTCCGCGCGCGTCGTCCCGTCCGTCCGCGAAGGAGGCACGCAGCGCATGGAGCCGACCTCGGTTCACGAGCAGAGCAAGCAGCCCGGCAAGCTCGGGTCGCTTGACAATCCCGAGGTCGTCCAGGACGTCCCGGGGCACGTCATCCCGATCCTCGAGCGCGAGTTCGACGACTTCGACACCGAGTCGACGCGCTTCCTCAAGGGCGAGTTCGACGAGACGGAGTTCATCAAGTTCCGCCTCAGACAGGGCGTCTACGGCCAGCGCCAGCCCGACGTCCAGATGATCCGCGTGAAGCTGCCGTGGGGCGGGATCAGCCCCGAGCAGATGGAGATGTTCGCGGACGCGATCGAGCTGTACGTCCCCTTGAGAAAGGGCCACGTCACGACGCGCCAGAACATCCAGGTGCACCACGTCCCGCTGCCGGACGCGGCGAAGTACATCCGCATGATCAGCGACGCCGGCCTCTCCTCCCGCGAGGGCTGCGGCAACACGATGCGCAACGTCACCGGCGACCCGTGGGCCGGCGTGCACCCGGACGAGGTCTTCGACCCGACGCCCTACGCCGGCGCGTACGTGCGCTACTTCGTGCGCCACCCCACGACGCAGGGGATGCCGCGCAAGGTCAAGACGTCGTTCACCGGCTCCGACGCCGACCGCGCGATCTCCGGCATCCACGACGTCGCATTCATCGCCAAGGAGCGCGACGGCGTGCGCGGCTTCCAGATGCTCGTCGGCGGCGGCACCTCGATCATGGCGCGCGTCGCGCCGGTCCTCTACGACTTCGTCGAGGCCGACAACGGCGACTACATCAAGGTCACCGAGGCCGTCCTGCGCATCTTCGACCGCCAGGAGTGGCTGCGCGTGAACCGCGCCCGCGCGCGCATCAAGGTCTTCGTCGACAAGTACGGGATCGACGAGCTGCGCGCCCAGGTCGAGGAGGAGCTGAAGGGCGACTGGGTCAACGAGCGCGACTTCGACCCGACGCCGAAGCTCTTCGTCCATGATGAGGAGGCGAACGCGCCCGCCGTCCCAGCCTCCTACGGCTCCCCCAACGGCGACCTGTCGGAGTTCGAGGCGTTCCGCGCCGCGAACGTGGAGCCGCAGCGCCAGGAGGGCTTCTCGACGGTCCAGATCAAGATCACGCGCGGCGATCTCACGCCCGAGCAGTTCCGCGGGCTCGCGGCGATCATGCGCGAGTTCACCGGCGGCTACGCGCGCACCACCGTGCACCAGAACCTGCTGCTGCGCTGGGTCCGCGACCAGTCGGTCTACGACGTATGGACGCGGCTGAAGGCGCTCGGCCTCGGCGACGCCGGCGCGGACGAGATCTCCGACGTGATCTCGTGCCCGGGCACGGACTCCTGCAAGCTCGGCATCACCAGCTCGATGGGGTTGAACGCGGCCGTCAAGGAGCGGATCGACAGCATGAGCATCGAGGACCCGCTGACGAAGCGGATCCACATCAAGATGTCAGGCTGCCCGAACGGCTGCTCCCAGCACCACATCGCGAACATCGGCTTCTACGGCGCCTCGATCAGAGTCGGCGACAAGACGATCCCCGCCTCGATCCCGCACATCGGCGGCGAGTATGAGGGCGGCGGCGTCAAGTACGGCGCGCGCCTCAAGCTGCGCCTGCCGAGCAAGCGCGTGCCGGAGGCGGTCGAGCGCTGGATCCGCTTCTACGAGGCGGAGCGGCAGGACGGCGAGGAGTTCAACGCGTTCGCCGAGCGCGTCGGCACGAGAGCGTTCGAAGACCAGGTGCGCGAGCTCGCGATGCCCGCCGAGTTCAACCTCGAGAACATGAACCTGTTCATGGACTGGACGAAGTCGGTGCCCTTCGAGGTCATCCGCGGCGAGGGCGAGTGCGCGGTCTGACCGCGCCTCGCTAACCTCCCGCGCGTGAACCGCCGCCCGCAGCTGACGATCGTCGCGCCGTCGGCCTCCCCGGAGGAGGCCGCGGCGGTCGTGGCGGCGCTGGAGCGCTTCATGCGCGAGACGGCGCCGGTCGTCGTCGCCGCGCCGAAGCGGGTCGATCGCTGGACGCGCACGGCGTTGCTGGAAGGGGTCGCCCGCGAGGCCGAGACGCCGGCCGCGTGGGGCGACCCGCACCCGTGGGGCCGCTGAGCGGCGCGCCGGCGGCCGCCCGTCCGACCCGCGCCGTCATCTTCGACTGCGACGGCGTGCTCGTCGACAGCGAGCGGATCGCCGCGCCGATCCTCGCGCGGCTGCTGACCGACCGCGGCCTGCCGACGACGCCCGCCGACGTCGACCGCGACTTCAAGGGCCGCTCGTGGGAGCACGGGCTGGACGTGATCCGCGCGCGCCGCAACGGCGCCGAGCCGTGGCCGGAGCTGCGCGAGCGCTACCGCGCCGCGCTGTTCGCCGCGTTCGACAGCGAGCTGCGGGCGATCGCGGGCATCGCCGACGCGCTCGACGCGCTCGACGCCGCGGGCATCCCCTACTGCGTCGCCTCCAGCGGCGACCACGAGCGGATCCGTCGCGGCCTGCGCGGCGCCGGCCGGCGCGACCCCATCCCCCACCCAGCCATCTTAAGCGCCGACCACGTCGCCCCCCGCAAACCAGCGCCCGACCAGATACTGCACCCCGCCGAACGCCAGGG
>JBQCIQ010000166.1:0-3582 GCA_051953595.1 Conexibacter sp.
CATGCACGTGCGCGGCGCGGTCCCGCGTGTGGGGGTCCGAAGAACGTGACCCGAAGGAGACGCGAATGCTGACCGTCGGCGAGCTGGTCCGCAGCCTCGACCTGCGGCTGCTGGCAGGCGAGCCGGGGTTGGAGGCGCCGATCCGGTGGGTGCACATCTCCGAGCTCGAGGATCCGACCCCGTGGATGTCGGGCGGTGAGCTGCTGCTCACGACCGGCCTCCAACTCGACACCTCCAGACGTCAGCGCGCCTTCGTCAACCTGCTCGCCGACCACCAGCTCGCAGGGCTCGGCTTCGGCACCGGCTTCGCCCACAAGACGGTCCCCGATGCGGTCGTCGCCGCGGCGCGTGAGCGCGACCTGCCGCTCGTCGAAGTGCCGTACGAAGTGCCGTTCATCGCCGTCACCGAGGCCGCGTTCAGCCGCCTCGTGAACGAGCAGTACGCCGTGCTGCGCCGCGCGATCGCCGCGCACGAGCGGCTGGAGCGGATCGTGCTCGCGGAGCGCGGCCTCGACGCGGTCGTCGCCGCGTTGGCGACGCTGATCGGCGGCACCGTGCTCGCCTACGACGCGCGCGGCGCGCTGCTCGTGCGGCGGGCCTTCCGCCAAGCGCTCGACGAGGGCGCGCTCGCCGAGCTCGGCGCGGAGCTGGCCGCGCGGGCGCGGGCCGGCGAGCGGCAGAGCTTCGCACCGAGCACCGCCACGCTCGCCGGGCGTGCGCTCGTGCTGCCGGTGCGGGCCAGCGGCGCGCGCGAGCTGGAGGAGAGCGAAGGCGGCGCCCCGCTGCAGGCGTGGCTTGTCGCAGTCAAGGACGAGGACGGCTTCTCCGAGCTCGACCGCCTCACGCTGCACCAGGCGGTGACGATCGTCGCGCTCGAGCTGCTGCGCCGCCGCATCGCCGAGGACACGGAGCGGCGGCTTGCGGGCGACGTGCTCAACGCGATCGTGAGCGGCGATCTCGTCGGCGCCGAGCTCGTGCGGCGACTGGAGCCGTTCGGCCTCGCGGAGCAGGTCGGCGCGATCGTGCTGGCGGCGCCGCGGCCCGGGAGCGCCGCGCTCGGCGATGCGGAGGCCGCGCTTGCGACGGCGCTGCGCGGCGAGGCCACGCAGGGGCTTGTGGCGCGCTCGGAAGGGCTCGCGTGCGCGCTTGTCCCCGGTCTCGACGAGGAGGAGCTGTTCGCGCTTGCGGAGCGCATCGGCGGGCGCGTCGCGCGCGCGCTCGACGCGCACGTTCGCCTCGGCGCCGGTCGCGCCGTGACCGGAGCGCAAGCGCGTCGCTCGTTTCACGAGGCCCGTTGCGCGCTCGAGGCGCGGGTGCTGGCGGCGATGGACGGCGGCGACCCGAGCGGAAACGGCACCGGGAACGGCCATGGCGCGAGCGCACCGGTCGGAGCGACGATCGCGACCTACCGCGACCTCGGTTCCTTCCAGCTGCTGCTCGCGCTGCAGGACGACGACGCGCTGCGGCTCTTCTGCGACTCGATCCTCGCGCCGATCGAGCAGAGCGAGGGCGCCTACGGCGGCGAGCTGATGCGCTCGCTGGAGGCGTTCATCGAGGAGAACGGACAGTGGGAGCGCGCCGCGAAGCGGCTCTATTGCCACCGTCACACGCTCCGATACCGCATGCGGCGCGTCGAGGAGCTGACGGGCCGCAGCCTCGCGAACGCTCGCGACCGGATCGAGTTCTGGCTCGCGCTGCGCGGCCGCGAGCTGGTGCACTGAGGGCCACGGCGCCGCCGCCCGCCCGCCGCTGCTACGATCTCGCGCCACATGCCTACGACCAGCCAGCTCGTCCGCAAGGGACGCAAGACGCCGAAGAAGAAGCTTGCCACCCCGGGCCTCAAGTCCGGCAAGGGCCGCAAGCGCAAGGTTGCCGCGCCGCAGCGCCGCGGTGTCTGCACGCGCGTCTACACCACCACGCCGAAGAAGCCGAACTCCGCGCTCCGCAAGGTCGCCCGTGTCCGGCTCACGCACGGCATGGAGGTCACCGTCTACATCCCGGGCGAGGGGCACAACCTGCAGGAGCACTCCGTGGTGCTCGTGCGCGGCGGCCGCGTCAAGGACCTGCCGGGCGTGCGCTACAAGGTCGTGCGCGGGACGCTTGACGCCGCCGGCGTCAGCGACCGCAAGAAGGCCCGGTCCCAGTCCGGCGTGAAGGCCCAGTAATGCCGCGCCGTGCAGCAGCTTCCGTCCGGACGATCGAGCCGGATGCCATCCATCGCTCGCGCCTCGTCCAGCAGGTCGTCAACCGTGTGATGCTCGACGGCAAGAAGTCGACCGCCGAGCGCATCGTCTACGACGCGCTCGCGATCATCGGCGAGCGCACCGGCAAGGATCCGATCGAGCAGCTTGAGACATCGATCAGAGCGCTCACGCCGCAGCTCGAGGTCCGCTCCCGCCGCGTCGGCGGCGCGACGTACCAGGTGCCGGTCGAGGTTCCGGCGCGCCGCGCCCGCACGCTCGCGGTGCGCTGGCTCGTGCAGTTCGCCCGCCAGCGCCGCGAGAAGACGATGGCGCAGCGGCTCGCGAACGAGCTGCTTGACGCGCAGTCGCAGCAGGGCGCCGCGTACAAGCGCAAGGACGACATCTACCGCATGGCGCAGGCCAACAAGGCCTTCGCGCACTATCGGTGGTAACGGGCGATCCGGCCCCCTCGGCCGGACCCTCGCGCGGCAGCTCCTCTGCTATATTCCCTCGCCGCCTCCGGCAAGTCTGCGCACTTCGCGCGAGCCTTGCCACCAGGAGGTCACGAGCCATGGAGACTGCCACTCGATAACGCGCGAGCCCCGGGACGACATTCCACGTCACGACCGGGCCCACTGGGCCCGTTTTTGTGCCCGGCCCGCAGCAGCCGACCGCCCGCAGAGCAGAAGAGACCGACTTCACAGATGCCCCGCAGATACGCCCTCGACAGAACCCGCAACATCGGGATCATGGCTCACATCGACGCCGGTAAGACGACGACGACTGAGCGCATCCTCTTCTACACCGGGCGCACTCACAAGCTCGGCGAGGTGCACGAGGGCGCGGCGACGATGGACTGGATGGAGCAGGAGCAGGAGCGCGGCATCACGATCACGTCGGCCGCGACCGCCTGTGAGTGGAACGGCCATCGCATCAACATCATCGACACGCCCGGCCACGTCGACTTCACCGTCGAGGTCGAGCGCTCGCTGCGCGTGCTCGACGGCTCCGTCGCGCTGTTCGACTCCGTCGCCGGCGTCGAGCCGCAGTCCGAGAACGTCTGGCGCCAGGCCGACAAGTACGGCGTCCCGCGCATCGCCTACATCAACAAGATGGACCGCATCGGCGCGGACTTCCAGCGCGGCGTGCAGACGATGATCGACCGCCTCGGCGCGCACCCGGTCCCGATCCAGCTGCCGATCGGCGCGGAGTCGGACCTGCGCGGGATCATCGACCTCGTCGAGAACCACGCGATCATCTACAAGGACGACCTCGGCAAGGAGCAGGAGATCGTCGAGATACCGGCCGACCTCGTCGATGAGGCCGCCGCCGCGCGCGAGCACATGCTCGAGGAGCTGTCGCACTACGACGACGAGCTCGTCGAGCTGATCCTCGAGGA
>JBQCIQ010000167.1:0-9089 GCA_051953595.1 Conexibacter sp.
CGTTCCGGTTCGCCGTAGGCGACGGCGAAGGTAGCTTGACGTTCCGGCGTCTCGACCCTGACGAGTCGCCAGAGGGTCGCATGGACACGGCGATCATTACCTACCTGCGCGAGCGGCACGAGCTGGGCGAGACGGCTTCCATGAACGATCTTGAATCGGCCGTGACGGGCAGCCGGGAGAAGGTGCGCAGCCGCGTAAGAACGCTTGCCGCAGAGGATCGCCCGGTGAAGGCGATCCCGGATGGTCGGTTCACTCGTTACGCCTACGATCCGGAAGCCGATAAGGAGCCGTTCCGTGCGCTGGGCTTCTAGGGCGAAGTGGTACAGAGGTATTCGCCGGGAGTGCCGGCGAACCCCTCTGATCTCAGACACCCCTAACGGCGCTGGGGACGTTCGCCGTAGCGTCCGGCGAACCCGGCGAACACCGCTTGAATTCCTTGTGACACTTGGGGATGCGGTTCGCCGGCAGCCGGGGCGAACCCCGGCGAATGAATCGTTTAGGACAAATAGCGCAGGTTCGCCGCCGGCTCGCCCCCCTATAGGGGGCGAACGCCGGGCGAAGCGAAAGCGGGCGCGGCGAGTAAGTGGAGTGTCAGCCGGTGGCTAAGACAGTGGCTCCATACAACCAACTGACGGAAGCCGAACGCGCGGAGACACTAGAGCGGCTTGACGATCTCACCGTCATTTCGCAACGCGCTTGGATGGAGGAGCGGACGGAAGCGGACGACTGGCGCGAGTACGTAATCGCGTACGCCGGCCGTCTCGGCGTCCGTCTCTGGCCGTCACTACTCGCCGAGCTGCGCGACGCCGCGCCGTATGCGCCTGACTGGCTACGGCAGGAAATGACGGAAAGGCTCGCCGCGCACGTACGGGTAAGTCATGGTTGAACCGGGCGCGGGCGATCCACACAACGCGGCCGTGGCGCGCATCGTTGCGCGGGACATCGCCGTACGTGCTGAGTCCCTGCGCGCAGCAGATGACTACCTACGGGAGTTCCGCCGATGGCGGCTACTGCCGGTGAAAGGCAAGGTGCCCGCCGTGCCGCTCAGTGCTGCAACCCGCAGCCTCGCGCAGCTCGGTCGGATGATGGCGGACGCTGACACCGACGAATTCGGAGTAGCCACCGGGCAGGCATCGGGGCTTGCGGTTATCGACATCGACCGGATGCCCTGCGGGGCTGCGCCGTTGCTCCCATGTTCATGGATGGCCACGGCGAGAATCCGCACTCCGCGCGGCGGCTTGCACTTGCTTTATGCGCTCGACCGGCCGGAGACAACGCGCCGCGTGTGGCTTGAACGTCTCTTGCAGGGTGTGGACATGTTGGTAGCAGATGGCGGCTGGATTCCACTACCGCCGAGCGGCGGGCGCAGATGGCTAACCCGGCTTCCGCTCGCGCCGCTTCCGAGACTTCCCGCAACGCCCGCATGGGCACGGTAAACAAAAGGAGCAATGACGAATGACGATTGACAACGCATCGAACCAACCGCGCTACTGCGTGGCCGACCTGAATGGAAACGTTCTAGACCCGTATACGAATGACGTGGGCGATGCCGTAGGGCTAGCGCGGTCGCACGCCTTCCAAACGAGTACGCCCACACACGTCTACCGATGGGAACGGCGCGGCCGCTACATGGTCCGCGTGCCCGTGTGGCGTTCAGAGGTAGAGGGTCGCGCCCGCCGTCCGGACGGCACTACGGCCGCGTTCCACACCCTAGGCTGAAACCCTGCGGTCCCCCACATAAACGCCTTTTTTCGTACGCAATTTTCGGTCACACACCGATGGAGAATCCCTAGCGGCGCGGTCGATCCGCGCAGCTCGTGCGGGGGGAGGGGGGCTGATAATGCGGCGAGCCGTCAGCGGCTCGATTGGAGCGCGTCGCGCAGCTCGACGCCGGCAGCTCGTGCCGCTCGACGGCCGCTCAGTATCCCCAGCGAAACGAGCCGCGCTAAGGCTCCAGGGGTGCGCGCACAGGCTCCAGCCTGAGCGATCCCGCGCAGCTCGTCAGCGTGCGTTTCTAGGGGTGCTGGGGAGACTTCCGAAACCGGCCGGATTCCCCGTAACCACGGGGAATTTGGGTACTACAGAATGCCTGTTATGTGGTAGTCTCCAGACAAGCGAAACGGCCGCACGGGTACCAGCCGCGCGACCGTCTCTAACACCCCGGAACATCCCCTAGAGAAGGGTTCCAAGATGCTGACTGAGCAGGGTACAGACGACGCGATCCCGGTTGAGACGCTGAGCGCCGGGGATCGGTTCTACAACGAGTACGCCGAGCAATGGCAGAGAGTGCGCGAGCTGCGCCGGCCGTTCGGTGACGTGCTGCTGAATGGCCGATGGCTGTACGCGCCCGGAACGCTTGTGAAGGTCCGCCGCGCGAGCGGAGACGGTGCCCGATGACGGCCGCGCTCGTGCCGGTGGCCGTCGAGCTGGCCGCGCCGGTCATCATCGAGCCGCCGCGCACGCCTGACCAAATCGCCGCCGCGTTCCTTGCCGGCTACAGCTCGCCGCAGACGCGCGCCGCGTACCGCGCCGATCTCGACGCATGGCGCGAGTACCTGCGGCTGCGCAACGTCCACCCCTGGAGCGTCGAGCGCCTGCACGTCGATGTCTTCGCGCGCGAGCTGGAGGCGCACGGCGCGGCTCGCGCCACGGTCGCGCGGAAGTTGTCAACGCTCGCCGGCTTCTACGGGTACGCCGTCAGCGCCGGCTTGCTGACCAGCTCCCCGGTGGAACACGTCCGCCGGCCGCGCGTCTCTGACGAGACACAGACACTCGGCCTCGACCGTGACCAGCTCGTGCGCCTGCTCGACGTGGCGAAGGCGTCCGGCGCTCGTGACCATGCGCTTGTCTGCCTGCTCGCGCTGAACGGGTTGCGCGTGTCTGAGGCAGTCGGCGCGGACGTGGCCGACCTGTCCGACCATGACGGCCACCGGCTGCTGAGACTCCATCGCAAGGGTGGGCGCGAGCAGTTCGCCGTACTCCCGCCGCGTGCGCGTGGCGCGGTAGACGACTGGCTCGCCGTGCGCGCTGAGTACGTGACCGATCCCGAATGCGTGCCGCTGTTCGTCACGCGATCCGGTCGGCGCATGGATCGTCAAGCCATGTGGAAGGTGGTACGCCGGCTTGCTCGTGACGCCGGCATCGTCGGTATCTCGCCGCACTCACTGCGCCATGCGTTTGTCACGCTTTGCCTTCGCGCAGGTGCGCCGCTCCATGACGTGCAGGATGCCGCCGGCCATGCCGACCCTCGCACCACGCGACGCTATGACCGGAACCGCCATAGCATCGACCGGCACCCCTCGCACAGACTCGCCGTGTTCCTTGCGGCTGCCTGAGTATCCCCAGCATCGCGCGCGAGCTGAGCGCGCCGGGATGGTCGGCTCAGCTCGTGACGCTGGGGCTGCTGGAAAAGAATTCCGATTCGCCGCGCACAGACAGTTACATACGCGGTAGAGGTCCCACGCTGGGGACCGTGGGGGAAGTTGTCTCAGTCTGAAGGCAGAAAAGTTCCGCCTATGGGTTGTGGGTCCGCATGTGGGCTACGGCCTACAGTGCGTTCCAGCTTCCCCCCGGCAGTCGCGCCACGAGAGGCGAGCGGTACGCATCCGGCCGTCTCCCGCTGTTCGAACACACACAAGGTCAAGCGCTGCCCCATATCCCGCGTAGCGTCAGCGGCAGCCGGGGGGAAGCGCCCCTAGCAACCCATTCAGGGAATCCGTCAGAACGGCCGCTAGGTGCCTCTGAGCGCATCGTGGGACGGCTGCGCCGGATACTGCGGTCTGATCTTCGCGCGTCGTCCGCGCCGCTTCGGCTCAGGGTCCACAACCAGCGCGGGAACGGACATCCACGCTTGCCAAAACGGTGCCGCGTTTCTGGGAGACCGGCCTCGTTTCGGAGAAGGCCGCGCCCGGCTGGCTCGGCCGCTGGCTCGACTGCCATGGCTCGCCCGAGAACCCGCTGCAGGGGCTGACGCTCGACGCGACGCTCTCGCCGGTGCTCGCGACGGCGCGCGCGCCGGTCGCGGCGCTGGAGTCGCCGAGCGACGTCGCGCTCGACATCTGGGGGATCGGCGGGCGCCAGGCCGACCAGACGCTGGCGGCGTGGGAGCGCATGACACGCGCACACGGCGGTCGTGGCGAGGGACCGCAGGCGGTCCACACGGCGGCGCGGCTCGCGAAGTCGGTCGGCGATCGGCTCGCGCCCTACGCCGAGCGCGACGACGGCAGCGACCCGCTCGCGCCGCCCGTCCCGTATCCGCAGGACGACGAGCTGGGCCAGCGGCTCTCGCGCATCGCGGCGCTGATCGCGCAGCCGCTCGGCGTGCGGATCGCCGCGGTCGACGCCGACGGCGAGTTCGACACGCACGACGACCAGCCGAGAGAGCTGGGCGACTCTTTGCGGTCGGTCTCGCAGTCGCTCGCCGCCTTCCAGGCCGACCTCGAGGCGCGCGGCGTCGCCGACCGCGTCCTGACGCTCGTGTGGTCGGAGTTCGGCCGCCGGCCCGAGGGCAACGAGTCGAGTGGCACCGACCACGGCGCCGGCGGGATCGCGTGGGTGCAGGGCACGCACGCCGCGAGCGGGATCCTGACCGAGTACCCGTCGCTGACCGACCTCGACCGCGACGACAACCTCAAGGTCACGGTCGACTTCCGCAAGGTCTACGCGTCGCTGATCGAGGGCTGGCTCGGCACCGACGCGAACGAGGTGATCCCGAACGCGAACGCCTACGGGCGGCTCGCGCTCGTGCGCTGATCCGGCGCGCTCGTCAGGTAGGTCGCGGCGAGGTCCTTGTCGCCGTGCGCGGCGACGCCCTCCTCCAACCGCCGGCGGATCGCCTCGACGACCGGCAGGTCGAGCCCCCGGCGCCGCGCGGCCTCCTCCACCAGCACCGCGTCCTTCGCCGCCAGCGCGAGTCGGAACGACGGCGTGAAGTCCCGCTCCAGCATCGCTCTGCCCTTCAGCCGCAGGTAGGGCAGGTCGAGCGTCCCGCCCTCGATCGCGTCGAAGAAGGACGCCGGGTCGACGCCGAGCGCCTGCGCGAGCGCGATCGTCTCGGCGCCGCCCTCGACGACGCTGACGATCCAGCTGTTGACGACGAGCTTCAGCAGCGTTCCCTGCCCGGCCTCGCCGAGCCAGAGGGTCTTCTTGCCGACGACGTCGAGCAGCGGCTGCACGCGCGAGCGCACCTCCTCGGGGCCAGACGCCAGCACGACCAGCTCGCCAGCCTCCGCCGGCTGCTTCGTGCCGAGCACGGGCGCGTCGACGAAGGCGAGGCTCGCGCGCGCCGCCAGCTCGGCGCAGCGCTCGGTCGCCGCCTCGCCGATCGTGCTCGCCTGCAGCCAGACGGCGCCGTCGGCCGCGCGGTCCAAGACACCCTCGACCGCTGCGAGCACCGCGTCGCCGTCGGACAGCATCGTCAGCAGCACGTCGGCGCCGTCGACCGCCTCGGCGGCGGCGTCGAGCACGAGCGCCCCGTCGTCGGTCAGCGGCTCGGCTCGCGCGCGCGTGCGGTTCCACGCGCGCAGTGGATAGCCCGCGCGCGCGAGGTTGCGCGCCATCGCGAAGCCCATCGTCCCGCCGGCTCCGAGCACGGCCACGGTCTGCTCCGGCATGCGCCGTGCTGTACCCGTCGGCCGAGGCCGGCATGCGCTTGGCCGGCTGGCCAACTTCGGTAGCCTTGAACCGAGTTCAAGCCGGATCCGAGAGGAGCGCTACATGGCGACCACCGAGCAGGCACCGGCTGCCGCCAAGAACGGCAGCGGAATCCCCGTCGAGAATCCGGCGACCGGCGAGACGATCGCGACCGTTCCGGCGCTCAGCCGCGACGAGGTCACCGCGATGGTCGAGCGCGCCCGCGCCGCCCAGCCGGCGTGGGAGGCGCTTGGCTTCGAGGAGCGCGGCAAGGTCCTGCGCCGCATGCAGAAGTGGACGGTCGACAACGCCGACCGCATCATCAGGACGATCGTCTCCGAGACGGGCAAGACGTGGGAGGACGCGCTGCTCGCCGAGGTCATGTACTGCGCGAACGCGTTCGGCTTCTGGGCCAAGCACGCGCCCGAGTACCTGGCCGACGAGCACGTCAAGACGTCCAACCCGATGACGAAGGGCAAGAAGCTCGTCGTGCGCTACGCGCCCGTCGGCGTCGTCGGCGTGATCGGGCCGTGGAACTTCCCGCTGACGAACTCCTTCGGCGACTGCATCCCCGCTTTGGCCGCCGGCAACGCCGCCGTGCTGAAGCCGGCGCAGGTGACGCCGCTCACGTCGCTGCTGATGGAGGAGGGCCTGCGCTCCTGCGGCATCCCCGAGCACGTCTTCCAGGTCGCGACCGGCACCGGCCGCGAGGCCGGCGAGGCGCTGATCGACGCGGTCGACTTCGTCATGTTCACCGGCTCGACCGAGACCGGCATCAAGGTGATGCAGCGCGCCGCCAACACGCTCACGCCGGTCGGGCTGGAGCTGGGCGGCAAGGACCCGATGATCGTGCTGAGCGACGCCGACGTCGAGCGCGCCGCGAACGCCGCCGCCTACTACTCGATGAACAACGGCGGCCAGGTCTGCATCTCGGTCGAGCGCGTCTACGTCGAGGAGCCGGTCTACGACAGATTCGTGGCGAAGGTCGCGGACAACGTGCGCGCGCTGCGCCAGGGCGTCCCGACCGGCCCCGGCACCGTCGACATCGGCTCGATGATCTACCCGCCGCAGATCGACATCGTCGACGCGCACGTCAGAGACGCGGTCGAGAAGGGCGCGAGAGTGCTCGTCGGCGGCAGGCGCGGCAGCGGCCCCGGCGCCTTCTACGAGCCGACCGTGCTCGTCGACGTCGACCACTCGATGGCGTGCATGACGGACGAGACGTTCGGCCCGACGCTCCCGATCATGAAGGTGCGCGACGAGGAGGAAGCGCTGCGGCTCGCGAACGACTCGCCGTTCGGGCTGCAGGCGTCGGTCTGGACGAAGGACCTCCACCGCGGCGAGCAGCTCGCGCGGCGCGTGGAGGCGGGCGCGGTGTGCGTCAACGACGCGCAGGTCAACTACACGACGCTGGAGCTGCCGATGGGCGGCTGGAAGACGTCGGGCCTCGGCTCGCGCCACGGCGCCGGCGGGATCCGCAAGTACACGAAGCAGCAGACGCTGCTCGTGACGCGCTTCGCCGGCAAGAAGGACCCGCACATGTTCCCGTACAGCCCGCGCAAGACGAAGCTGCTCGGGCGGCTGACGAAGCTCCTCTACGGGCGCGGCAAGCGCGCGTAGCGCGGCTCAGCGCCACACGCAGGCGGGGACGCCGAGTCCCCGCCAGGCGGCGTTCTGCGCGCGCACGAGCGGCGCGAGCGCGCGGTCGAGCCGGCGGTAGGTGTCGATCACGTCCTCGCCGCGTCTGATCGCGCGCTCGTGTGCGGCGATCAGCGCCAGCTCGCGGTCGGCGAGCCGCACGGCGCGTGCGTAGCGGGCGCGCAGCCGCTGCGGCGGCTTCAGCTCGCCGAGTTGCGCGGCGGCGGGGCGCATGCGCGCGAGGCCCCCGCGCAGGAAGCGACCGCCCTGCCCGGGCGTGCTCGGAACCGCGATTCGGTCGGTCGCTGCGGCCGTGCGGGCGCAGATCGCGCTCGCGCGGGCGTGCAGCTGCTGCGCGGTGAGCGTGTCGTCGCCGCAGCCGGCGAATGCGAATGCGAACGCGAGCAGCGTGGCGAGCAGCGGCAGGACGCGGCGCATGCGGCGGCCGATGCTACGCGAGCGGCACGCCCAGCAGCCGCTCGACCTCGGCGATCGTCTGCGTCGTGTCGACGTGATGGACCGTCGCCATCCCCAGCTCCTGCGCCGGCGGCAGGTTGAACGGCAGGTCGTCGACGTAGACGCACGCCTCCGGCGCGACGCCGGCGCGCCGCGCGCCGAGCACGTAGATCTCCGGCGCCGGCTTGCGCATGCCCTCCTCGCCGGAGATGACGACGCCGTCGAACAGCTCCTCCAGCATCGCGCGGTCGTAGCGGCGCGTGCCCCACGAGTTCGAGATCAGGCCGGTGCGGATCCCCGCCGCGCGCGCGTTGCGCACCGCCGCGAGCATCGCCATGTCCGGCCCGACGCGCGCGAACAGGCGGTCGATCAAGCCGACGTGGTCGACGCCGAGCAGGCTGCCGAAGCGCTGCTCGAAGACCGGCTCCTCGATTCTGCCCTCCTCGAACGCGATCAGCGTGTCGCGGAAGTCGCGGTTGCCGCGGAACGCCGCCACGAGCGCGTCGGGCGCAAGGCCGGCCTCGGTGCAGAACTCGCCGAAGGAGGCGAACAGGTTCGTCGTCAGCACGCCGCCCCAGTCGACGAGCAGCGCCGAGCGGCGGCCGTTCTCACTCGCCATGCGCCACCGCCCACGCGTGCTCGGCGAGCGCGGGGACGCCCGTGTCGAGCGCCTGGAAGAAGGGGTCGTCGGTCGTGCCGGCGAGCAGCCGCTTGTACGAGCCCTCCAGGAAGATCGCCGCCTTCCACAGCGCGAGCGTCGCGTACCAGGCGACGTTCGACATCGAGCGGCCGGACCGCTTCTCGTAGCGCGCGATCAGCTCGGCGCGCGTCGGGAAGCCGGGCTGCGTCGTGACCGCGAAGCGCGCGAAGGTCGTGTCGGGATCGCCCGGCTGCGCGTACGTCGCGGTGAGGTAGCCGACGTCCGCGAGCGGGTCGCCGATCGTCGCCAGCTCCCAGTCGAAGATCGCGGTGAGTCGCGCCGGCGCGCCCGGCGCGAACATCACATTGCCGAGGCGGTAGTCGCCGTGCACGATCGTCGCGGGCCCGGACTCGGGCTTGTGCGCGGCGAGCCACGTGGTGACCTTGTCGAGCGTGCCGATCTCGCGCGTCTTGTTGTGCTCCCACAGACCGCCGAAGCGGCGCAGCTGGCGGTCGAGGTAGCCGGTCGGTCTGCCGTAGCCCTCCAGCCCGCACGCCTGCCAGTCCACCGCGTGGACCTCGACGAGCGCGTCGATCAGCTCGTCGGCCATCCGGCGGCGGTCCTCGACGGTGTCCAGCGCGGCGGGCACCGTGCCGGTGACGACGTGCCCGTCGAGGCGCTCCATGACGTAGAAGGGCGCGCCGATGACCGACTCGTCGTCGCA
>JBQCIQ010000168.1:0-14965 GCA_051953595.1 Conexibacter sp.
CGATGCCCTACCTGATCCGGCTCGCCGACCAGGGCGCGGCCGCACTGCACGGCGACCCCGGCTTCCTCGCCGGCCTCAACGTCGCCGCCGGCAAGGTCACGTACGCGCCGGTCGCCGAGGTCGTCGGCGTCGAGGCCGCCGCACCGGCCGACACGCTCGCCGCGTTGGCGGCCGCCTAGCGCGGGTCCTCCACCAAGGCCTCGTCAGCGCGGATGATGTGCATCACCGCGTTGATGAGCGCCAGGTGGGTGAACGCCTGCGGGAAGTTGCCGAGGTGGCGGCCCGAGTGGGGGTCGATCTCCTCGGCGTACAACAGCAGCGGGCTCGCGTAGGAGAGCAGCTTGTCGCACAGGTCGCGCGCCCGCTGGACCTCGCCGATCTCGACGAGCGCGGACACGAGCCAGAACGAGCAGATCGCGAACGAGCCCTCCTCGCCGCGCAGTCCGTCGTCGGTCTCCGCGACGCGATAGCGCAGCACGAGGTCGTTCTCGGTCAGCTCGTCGGCGATCGCCAGCACGGTCGCGCGCACGCGCGGGTCGCTCGGCGGCAGGAAGCCGAGCAGCGGGATCAGCAGCAGCGAGGCGTCGAGCGCGTCGGTGTCGTAGTGCTGGACGAACACGCCGCGCGCGTCGACGCCGCGCTCGCAGATCTCCGCGTGCATCTCCTCGGCCGCCGCGCGCCAGCGTCTCGCCGCGGCGCGGTCGCCGCGCAGCCGCGCGAGCCGCGCGCCGCGGTCGGCCGCGACCCAGCAGAAGACCTTCGAGGAGGTGAAGTGCCGCGGCGCCCCGCGCACCTCCCAGATGCCGCGGTCGGGCTCGCGCCACTCCGCGACCGCCGCGTCGACCTGCTGCACGATCAGCGGCCACATGCGGTCGTCGAGGCGGTCGCCGGAGCGCACGTGCAGGCGGATCGAGTCGAGCAGCACGCCCCAGACGTCGTGCTGGCGCTGGTCCCAGGCGGCATTCCCGATCCGCACCGGTCTCGCGCCTTCGTAGCCGGACAGGTGCGGCAGCTCCTGCTCGTCCAGCCGCTCGCGCCCGTCGATCCCGTACATGATCCGCAGCGGCCCGCCGCCCTCGATGCGGTCCATGATGAAGTAGAGGAAGTCGTGCGCCTCGCGGTCGAAGCCGAGCGTCGAGAGGCCCCACAGCATGAAGGTCGAGTCGCGCAGCCAGGTGTAGCGGTAGTCCCAGTTGCGCTCGCCGCCCGGCGTCTCCGGCAGCGATGTGGTGGCGGCCGCAACGAGCGCGCCGGTCGGCGCGTAGGTGAGGCCCTTCAGCGTCAAAGCACTGCGCTGGAGATGGACGCGCCACGGGTGGTCGGGGAAGCGACCGCGGCTGATCCACTCGTGCCAGAAGTTGCCGGTGTAGGCGAGCTGCGCGCGGGCCTCCGCGTAGGTGCCCGGCGGCTCGTGCTGGCTCCAGCCGAGCGCGCAGAAGCGCGTCTCGCCGGCGCGCATGCGCGTCTCGGCGCGGGCGCGCGGTCCCTCGAAGCCGAGCCGCATGTCGCTGCGCAGGCGCAGCTGCAGCCCCTCGCCTTCGACGCTGCAGACGCCCTCGGTGTAGCCCGCGCCCTCGTAGCGCCAGCTGCCGCGCTTGCGCGCGTAGTCGAACGCCGGCTCGCAGTCCATCTCGACGTCGACGAAGCCGGACAGGCATCTGACCGTGCGCAGCAGCACGTGCGCGGCCTCGTGGTCGCGCGGCGAGCGCGCGTAGCGGTGCGAGCGCTCCTCGCCGTGGTGCCAGGGGCCGATCACGAGCACGTCGCGCACGAGCAGCCAGCCGGTCGGGGTCCCCCACGTCGTCTCGAGGATCATCGTGCCGGGGAGGTAACGGCGGTCGGCCGGGACGTACTCGTCGCGGGGGCCGAGCCGGAAGCGGCCGGCGTGGCGGTCGAGGATGCCAGCGAAGACGGACGGCCCATCCATCCGCGGCAGGCACATCCACTCGATGTTCCCGCTCAGCGCGACGAGCGCGCAGACCTCGCAGTCGGACAGGAACCCGTAGTCGGCGATCGGCGGGAACAGGCTGCCGGCCAGCGGGATCTCGTGTTGGTGCTGCGCGGCGTCAGCTGTAACGACCTCGAATTCCACGACCGCGGACCAGGCTAACGGCGGACGCCGCGCCGTGCCGCTCGACACGGCGCGGCGTCGGCGGCGCGTCAGTCGTCGTCGTCGCGCCCGAGCGCGTCCTTCACCTTGTCGGCCGCGTCGCCGACCTTGTCCTTCACCGCCCCGCTCGCCTCGTCGACCTTGCCTTCGCGGCGCAGGTCGTCGTCGTCGGTGAGATCGCCGGCGGCTCGCTTCAGACGGCCCTTCGCGGTATCGACGTCGCCATCGCCCATGGTCGCTCTCCTCGGGTCGGAGTTTGTGCCTTTCAGGCGAAAACGCTCCCCGGCGCGTCCGCGCGCGAAACGCGGGTAGCACCACCGGCATGGCGAGATTCGGCTACACGATGATGTGCGAGCAGTCGCGGCCCGACCAGCTCGTGCGCGACCTCCAGGCGGCCGAGGCGGCCGGCTTCGACTTCTCGGTGATCAGCGACCACTACGCGCCATGGCTCGACAGTCAGGGCCACTCCGGCTACGCGTGGTCGATCCTCGGCGCGGCCGCGCAGGCGACCGACGCCATCCCCCTGATGACGTACGTGACCTGTCCGATCCTGCGCTACCACCCGGCCGTCGTCGCGCAGAAGGCGGCGACGATGCAGATCCTCTCCGGCGGGCGCTTCCGGCTCGGGCTCGGCGCCGGCGAGAACCTGAACGAGCACGTCGTCGGACAGCGCTGGCCGATGGTCGGCGAGCGCCACGAGATGCTTGTCGAGGCGGTCGAGATCATCGCGGCGCTGTTCGACGGCGAGGCGCCGGTGAACTACCGCGGCCGCCACTTCGACGTCGAGTCGGCGGTGCTCTACGACCTGCCGGAGGAGCGCGTGCCGATCGGGATCGCGGTGTCCGGTCCCGACTCGTGCCGACTCGCGGGCACGCACGCCGACGCGATGATCGCGGTGCAGCCGGAGGCGCGGCTGGTCGACCTGTTCGACGCGGCCGGCGGGCTCGGCAAGCCGCACATCGGCCAGGTCGCGGTCTGCTGGGACCCCGACCGCGAGGCGGCGGTGCGCCGCGCGCACGAGCAGTTCCGCTGGTTCGGCTTCGGCTGGAAGGTCAACGCCGACCTGCCGAACCCGGCCGCGTTCGAGGCCGCGTCGAGATACGTGACGCCGGAGGACGTGGCCGAGGGAATCGCCTGCGGTCCGGACGTGCAGGCCCACGTCGAGGCGGTGAAGGCCTACCTCGACGCCGGCTTCGAGGAGGTCGCGCTCGTGCAGATCGGCGCCGACACGCAGACGGACTTCTGCGCCTGGTGCGAGCGGGAGCTGCTGCCGGCACTGCGGGAGCTGTAGAGCCGCGCCGCAACTCCGCCGCCGGTGCGTGTGTTTCGATCCGGCGATGGTCGCGGACGGACACGGGGACGAGCGCGCGCCGGGCATCACGCGGCGCGAGGCGCTGCGGCGCGGCGGCGGCGCGTGCGCGGGCGGGGCGGCGTTGCTGGGGCTGCTCGGGCCGTTCGCGGAGCAGGCGCTCGCGGAGCAGCTGAAGCGCTACGGGCGCACCGCCGTCGACCCGCTCGCGCAGAACGTCGTCCTGATCGTCACCGACTCGACGCGCGCGGACTACGTCGGCGCGTACGGCAGCAAGCGCGGCCTCACGCCGAACCTCGACGCGCTCGCGCGCGACGGGCTCACGTTCACGCGCGCGCACCCGGAGGCGATGCCGACCGGACCGGCGCGCAACACGATCCTCACCGGCGACCGCCAGTTCCCCTTCCGCGACTGGCATCCGGAGCCGTACCTGCCGAAGAACCCCGGCTGGAACTCGATCCCCTCCAGCGAGCCGACGTTCCTCGACCTGCTCGACCGTCACGGCGTGACGACCGCGTACGTAACCGACAACCCGTTCCTGGTCGGCCCGCGCTACACGCGCATCCAGCAGCGCACGGATCACTTCGTCGGCTTCGTCGGGCAGACCGCGCAGTACAGCGCCAGACACCGCGACCCGGTCCCGGCCGCGCAGGTCGCGCGCTTCCTGCCGCCGTCGCTGCGCGGCAGCAGCGGCGCCGAGAGCGCGCTCGCCCTGTATCTCGCGTACGCGCCGCGCGGGATGGCCGAGGACGACTACTTCACGGCGAGAGTCTTCAAGGCGGCGATCGACCTGATCGACACGCTGAAGGCGCACCAGCCGTTCGTGCTCGTGGTCGACGGCTTCGACCCGCACGAGCCGTGGGACCCGCCGCCGGCGTGGGCGGCCAGATTCGCCGGGCCGAACCCGCTCGACTACGAGCCGCTGCACCCGTTCAACGCGCCGATCAGCGCGATGAGCCAGCTGGGGTTGTCACCCGCGGTCGCCCAACGCGTGCAGGGGCTCTACGCCGCGGAGCTCGCGTTCACCGACCACTGGATCGGCAACCTGCTGGGGAAGGTGTCGAGCGCAGGGCTGACCGACTCGACCGCGGTGCTCTACACGAGCGACCACGGCGTGCTGCTCGGCGAGCACGGCCTGATCGGCAAGAGCGGGCGGCACATCCACAAGGAGATCCACCACACGCCGTTCATCGTCCGCCACCCGGATCGCAAGCTGGCCGGACGACGCAACGCGTACTTCGCCTCGACGAACGACGTCGCGACGACGCTGCTCGGCTTCCTCGGCATCAGACCGGGTCACAGCATGGATGGCGAGGACCTGACGGCCCTCTTCGACCGCGCGCGCAAGCGCGAGATCGCGCCGCGCAGGTACATGACGGCCTCCTACGACGACTACGTCATGTGCCACGACGGCCGCTGGCTCTTGACGATGCGCACCGACGGCTTCGACAAGCAGCTGTTCGACACGAAGACCGACCGCGGCGAGACGCGCAACCTCGCCGCGTCGCGCCCCGACGTCGTGCGCCGCCTCACCGCCGCTTTGAAGCGCGACGCCGGCGGCCCGCTGCCGCGCTTCACGCGTAACGGCGTGCGCTGAGCACCGGGGCCGATAGCGTCGCCGGCATGAGCTTCGAGCCGACGACGATGACGTACGAGGTGACGGGCCGGGTGGCGCGCATCACGCTCAACCGGCCCGAGCGCGGGAACGGGCTGACGCGGACGCTGATCGAGGAGCTGGCGGCGTGCGTGGAGCGGGCGGACCTCGACCCGGCCGTGCACGTGATGCTGCTGAGCGGGAACGGCAAGGGCTTCTGCGGCGGGTACGACCTCGTCGACAGCGCCGAGGGGATGGGCCGCGCTGCGGCGTCAGACGCGCCTGCCGGCTCCCCGCTCGACCCCATGACGATGGCGCGCAACCACGACCCGTCCGGAACGTGGGACCCGCTCGTCGACCACGCGATGATGAGCCGCAACGTGCGCGCGTTCATGACGCTGTTCCACAGCGCGACGCCGGTCGTCTGCAAGGTCCACGGCTTCTGCGTCGCCGGCGGCACCGACCTCGCGCTCTGCTCCGACCTGCTCGTGATCGCGGCCGACGCGAAGATCGGCTACCCGCCCGCGCGCGTGTGGGGATCGCCGACGACGGCGCTGTGGGCGCACCGGCTCGGGCCGCAGCGCGCGAAGCGGCTGCTGTTCACCGGCGACTGCCTGTCCGGGACCGAGGCGGTCGAATGGGGCCTCGCGATCGAGGCCCCAGAGCCCGCGCTGCTCGACGAGCGCACCGAGATCCTGGTCGAGCGGATCGCGCGCCTGCCGCTCAACCAGCTGCAGATGATGAAGCTGCTCGTGAACCAGTCGCTCTCCGCGCAGGGCCTGCACACGACGCAGCTGCTCGGCACGCTGTTCGACGGCATCGCCCGCCACACGCCCGAGGGCTACGCCTTCCAGCAGCGCGCCGCGCAAGCTGGCTTCCGCACGGCGGTCCGCGAGCGCGACGAGCCGTTCGGCGACGCCGGCGGCTCGACGTTCAAGGGCTGACCGGCTCGGCCAGCACCGCCCGCGCCCGCGCCGCCTTCACCGCGGCCTTCAGCGCGTCGAGGTCGTAGGCGCCGTGGTGGCGGGCGCCGTTGACGAAGAAGGTCGGCGTGCCGGCGACGCCGGAGAGGTCGGCGCTCTCGACGTCGCGGGCGACGCGGCCCTCGTGCCGGCGCTCGCGCAGCTCGTCGCGGAAGCGCCCGACGTCGAGCCCCAGCCGCTCGGCGTACGCCACGAGCTGTGTCGGAGCCAAGGCGTCCTGGTGCGCGAACAGCAGCGCGTGGTAGTCCCAGAAGCGCTCCTGCGCGGCCGCCGCCTCGGCCGCCAGCTCGGCGCGCGGGTGCACGTCGGTCAGCGGCAGGTGGCGCCACACGTAGCGCAGGTCGCCGTCGCCGGCCAGCAGCTCGCGCACGAACGGCTCGGCCTGACCGCAGTAGGGGCACTCGAAGTCGCCGTACTCGACCAGCGTCACCGACGCCTCCGCCGGCCCGCGCACGCGGTCGTGCCGTGGATCGACCGGCAGCGCAAGGTCCTCCAGCGTCTCGGCCTCGCCGACCAGCAGCGCCAGGCGCCGGCGCCGCGGCAGCCGCTCGATCGCACGGAAGATCGCCGCCGAGACGAGCGGCGCGAGCAGGACGCTCAGCAGCACGCCGAGCGTCGCCTCGCGCAGCCGCAGGCCGGTGAACGCGCGCTCGGCGATCAGCAGCGCGACGGTGAAGCCGACGCCGGCCGCCGCGCCGGTCCCCGCCATCGCCCCCCAGCCGATCGGCAGCGGCAGCGCGCCGCGCCCCATCCGCCGCACCGCCCGCGTCGCGGCGAGGACGCCCACCGGCTTGCCGACCACGTACCCGAGCACGATCCCGAGCGTCACCGGCGAGCCGAGCGCGTCGCCGAGGAAGCCGCCGCCGAGCGGGATGCCCGCGTTCGCGAGCGCGAACAGCGGCACGATCGCGTACGAGGACCACGGGTGGAAGCGGTGCTGCAGCCGCTCGTTCGGCGACAGCGCCTGCTCGACGCTCGCGCGCGCGACCTGCGCCAGCTCCGCCGTCGGCTGCTCGCGGAACGCGCGGAAGCGGTCCGTGGCCTCCTCCAAGTCCGAGCGCGCCGCCGTGCGCGCGACCGTCAACAGCCCCATCAGCAGCCCGACGACGACCGGGTCGATCCCCGATCTCCACGTCGCGACCCACAGCGCGACGCCGAGCAGCGCGTACACCCAGCCGCGCCGCACGCCGACCGCGCGCACGACCAGCACCGCCGCCAGCAGCGCACCCGCGACGATCAGCGGCACCGCCGCAAGCGCGGTCGAGTACGCGAACGCGATCACGCCGAGCGCGACGAGGTCGTCGACCACGAGCAGCGTCACGAGCAGCACGCGCATGCGCGCCGACAGGCGCGGCCCCACGAGCGCGAGGATCCCGATCGCGAACGCCGTGTCGGTCGAGAGCGCGACGCCCCAGCCGCCGGCCCCGCTGCCGCTCGCGTTCAGCGCGAGGAAGACGCCGACCGCCGCGGCCATCCCGCCGAGCGCCGCGCCGGCCGGCAGCAGCAGGCGCCGCCGCTCGCGCAGCTCGCCGAGGTCCAGCTCGCGCCGCGCCTCCAAGCCGACGACGAGGAAGAAGATCGCCATCAAGCCGTCGTTGACCCAGTGACGCAGCGACGCGGCGAGCGTCCAGTCCCCGAGCCGCAGCGACAGCTCCGTCCCCCACACGCGCTCATACGAGGCGTGATCCACGTTCGCCCACACGAGCGCGGCGAGCGCGGCGCCCAGCAGCACGGCCGCACCGCCCGTCTCGGTGCGCAGGTAGTCGCGCAGCGGCGTCCCCAGCCCGCGCGCCCACGCGGTCGTGCGGGTGAAGCGCGCCGCCTGCCCGGCGCCGGCGCCCGCGCCGTCGTCGGCCGCGCCCGCGCTCATGCGCGGCGACGGCGGTGGCGCAGCGGCAGCACGCCCCACAGCAGCACGAAGGCCGTCGCCGCCAGCGCGGTCGCCACGACCGCGGTCACGGTGCCGAACAGCACGTCGCTGATCAGCAGCATCACGCCGGTCATCGCGAGCGCCACCAACCCGAGGCCGGCGATCGTGAGCCGGTTCGCGATCGAGACGAGCGCGCGCTTCTGGTGCAGGCGGAACGTGAGGCGATGGAACGGCGTCGGCGCGATCAGGCAGATCGTCGCGGCGAGCGCGCAGCAGAGCGTGAAGAAGTAGACGTCCTGCTGAAAGGCGTTGACGCGCACGAAGCCGGCCTGGAACGGCACGGCGAGCAGGAACGCGAACAGCACCTGCACGCCCGGGAGCGCGACGCGCAGCTCGCCCAGCAGCTCCATCAGGTTGCGGTCAAGCCGCTCCTTCTCCGTCTCCTCGTCCTCGACGGCTCTGCGATCGCGCTCCGCCGCTTCCCGCGCCGCCCGTTCGTCGTCGTCGCTCATCGTCAGGCACGAGCCTACCCATGCCGGCGCGTCGCACGCCGCGCGCGCCGTTGGCCGCCGCGGCGCACGTTCGGTGACGGCTTCCGGGTGCGGGGGCATGATCGGGAGGCGATGACGACGATCGGCGTCCCGACCGAGATCAAGGCGGACGAGTACCGCGTCGCACTCACCCCTTCCGGCGTGCGCGAGCTGACGGACCGGGGCCACGACGTGATCGTGCAGGCAGGCGCCGGGACCGGCTCCGCGATCGCCGACGCCGACTACGCGGCGCAGGGCGCGCGCATCGCTCCGGATGCGGCCGCCGTGCTCGAGGGGGCCGAGCTGATCGTGAAGGTCAAGGAGCCACAGCCGAGCGAGGTGGCACTGCTCGGGCCGCGCCATACGCTCTTCACGTACCTGCACCTCGCCGCCGCGCCGGAACTCACGAAAGGCCTCATGGACTGCGGCGCGACGTGCATCGCCTACGAGACGGTCGAGGACGCGCAGGGCCGCCTGCCGCTGCTGGCGCCGATGAGCGAGGTGGCGGGAAAGATCGCCGCCCAGGCCGGCGCGTTCATGCTGGAGAAGCCGCTCGGCGGCCGCGGTCTGCTGCTCGGCGGCGTGCCGGGCGTCGCGGCCGGCCGCGTGATGGTGATCGGCGGCGGCGTGGTCGGCCAGAACGCCGCGCAGGTCGCGCTGGGACTCGGCGCCGAGGTGTACGTCTTCGACCGTTCGATCGACCGCCTGCGCGAGCTGGAGGTGCTGCTCAACCAGCTCGCGTCGACCTGCTACTCCTCGACGCTGGAGATCGAGCAGCGGCTGCCGGAAGTCGACCTCGTGATCGGCGCGGTGCTCGTCCACGGCGCGAAGGCGCCGCACGTGATCACGCGCAGGCAGCTGGCGCTGATGAAGCCCGGTGCCGTGCTCGTCGACGTCTCGATCGACCAGGGCGGCTGCTTCGAGACGAGCAGACCAACGACCCACAGCGATCCCACCTACGTCGTCGACGGGATCACCCACTACTGCGTCGCGAACATGCCCGGCGCGGTTCCGATCACCTCCACCTACGCGCTCACGAACGCGACGATGCCGTACCTGCTGAAGCTCGCCGAGGAGGGCGCCCGCCGCGCGCTCACGTCCGACCCCGGCTTCCTCTCCGGCCTCAACGTCTGCGCCGGGAGGGTCACCTGCGCCCCGGTCGCCGAGGCCGTCGGCCTCGAGGCCGCCCCGCCGGCCGAGACGCTTGCTCAGCCGAGCAGCGTCTGACCGCACGCGCCGCTCACAGCGGCAGGCCGTGCTCCAGCGCGCCCTTCACGCTCGCGTCGAGCGCATTGATACGCGCGAGCGCCAGCGCCTCCGGCGAGCCGAAGCGCCGCCCCGGCGCGCTGTCCGGCCCGTGGTGGCAGAGCACGCAGTGCAGCAGCGCAAGCCGGCGCGACTCCGGCAGCACGTCGTGGGAGATCCGCGCCATCCGCTCCTCGAGCATCCGCTGTCCGATCTGCACGTGGCCGAGCAGGCGGCCCTCCTCGCTGACGCCGAACTCGGCGCCGTAGGTGAACTCGCGCACCTTGCCGACGTCGTGCACGAGCGCGGCCGCGATCAGCAGGTCGGAGTCGAGCTTCACGTGCAGCAGGCACGTCTCCTGCGCGAGCGTCGCGACCGCGACCGTGTGCTCCAGCAGCCCGCCCATGTAGGCGTGGTGGCCGGCGCGCGTGCAGGGCGCCTTCCGCCACGCCGCGCGCAGCTCCGCGTCGCCGAGCAGGTCGCTCAGCAGCGCTCTCAAGCCCGCGTCGTAGACCTCCCGCGCCAGGTGCTCCAGGAAGCCGTCCAGCTCGTCGAGGTCGCGGTAGGCGTGCGGCAGGAACGACGCCGGGTCGACCTGCGCCGCGTCCGCCCTCGCGATCGCGCGCACGTCGATCTGCAGCTCGTCGCGGAAGCGCTCGACGCGGCCGGCCACGCGGACGAGGTCGCCGCGCTCGAAGCGGCCGGCGAGCAGGTCGGCGTCGCGGAACGCACGCGCCTGCACCGAGCCGGTGCGGTCGCGCAGCTCCAGCGCCAGATAGGGCGTTCCGGCTCTGCTCAGCAGGCGGTCCTTGCGGACGCACGCGAAGACGCCGTCGACGTCTTCGGCGGCCCGGAGCGCGCTGACCGTCGGGAGTGGATTCACAAGCCCATGATGTACGGTGAGGCGGATGCAGCCATTGCAGTGGGAACGCCGCCCGGACGGGCTTCGCGCCCCGGCGATCGTGTGCGCGTTCAAGGGCTGGAACGACGCCGGCGACGCCGCCTCGACGGCGGTCCAGTTCGTCGGCACGTCGCTCGGCGCGACGCGCTTCGCGTCGATCGATCCAGAGGAGTTCTACGACTTCCAGTCGACGCGGCCGCAGGTGCGCGTGGACGAGCAGGGCGTGCGCGAGATCACGTGGCCGATCGTCGAGGTCTACGAGGCGCGCGTGCCGCGCGCGCCGCGCGATCTCGTGCTGATCGTCGGCCACGAGCCGTCGTATCGCTGGCGGACGTTCTGCCAGCTGGTGGTGGACCTCGCCGAGGCGCTTGGCGCCCAGCTCGTCGTCTCGCTCGGCGCGCTGCTGGCGGACGTGGCGCACACGCGTCCGATCGCGGTGACGGGGATCGCGTCCGACCGCTCCCTCGTCGACCGCCTCGACGTGCTGTCGTCCTCCTACGAGGGGCCGACCGGGATCGTCGGCGCGCTGCAGGCGGCGAGCACGAGAGCCGGCATGCCGGCCGCGAGCCTGTGGGCGGCGGTGCCCCACTACATCGCCAGCGCGCCGAACCCGAAGGCCGCGCTCGCGCTCGTGCGCAAGCTCGAAGGGCTCGTCGGCGTGACGGTCGACGCGAGCGAGCTGGAGCAGGCGTCGCAGGACTACGAGGCCCAGGTCAACCTCGCGGTCCAGAGCGACCCCGACGTGCAGGCGTTCGTCGAGCGGTTGGAGCGCGCAGCCGACGAGGAGGAGCCCCCGCTCGACCCCCGCGACCTCCCCTCCGGCGACCGCATCGCCAGCGAGTTCCAGCGCTTCCTCAAGCAGCGCGGCGAGGGTTAGCCGCGCAGCCCGCTCGCGCAGCCGCCGCAGCGACCTCGAACGCGCTCTAGGGTTCCAGGGTCCACCGGCCGAGGGAGGTAGCGATGGCGACGTCCGCAAGCGACGCCGAGCGAGAGCTGATCACGTTCAGGGTCGACGGCGACTGGTCGGTCGCGGACCTGATGACGCTGCTCGGCGCGACGCAGCGCATCTACGACGCGCTCTACGCAGCCGCGCTGGTCGGCGAGAGCGCGTTCGAGCGACCGTTCGGCCTCGCGCAACAGCCGTATCTGCGCCACTACTCGGTGCTGCCGTCGTACGGCGTCCTGGTCGGCACGCAGGAGCAGCAGCTGAAGACGACGCCCTTGATGGAGGCGCTGGCGGCCGCCGGACCTCCAGCATCGACGAGTGCCGTGTCGATTGCGCGGAACGCTCTTGCAACGCTCAGCCCCGAGGGCCGGCTGCGCATCCGCCGCATCGAGATGGCCTCACCGGGCGTGATCTCGCTCGAAGGCTCCGGCGAGGTGATCGACGAGACGCGCAGACTGATCGAGGGCCTTACGACGCTCGACCAGACGCGCAAGGGCGCGAAGCTGAGGAACGAGGCGATCGACATCGAGAACGAGCGCAGGCGCCACGAGGCGCAGCGCGACGCCGCGCTCGACGAGGTCGCGGTCGCGCGGGAGCGGCTCAGGCTGATCGAGGACGTCCTGACGCTCCGCTTCGGAGCCGAGTTCCGCAGCGTGCCCGGCGTCGACCGGCTGCTGGACGACGTGCTGTCCGGCGCAGCCGACCTGCGGCAGCTGATGACAGCGCACCCGCTCGCGCTGACCGCGGGCGACGAGCCGAGCGAGCCGGCGGACTAGCGCTCAGCGGCGGGACACACCAGGCGGTAGTCGCACATCGCGCACGCGGCGTAGGACGGCGTCGGCTCGAAGCCCTGCGACAGGATCCCCTCCGCGACCTCGGTCGCGACCTCCTCGATCCAGTCGCGGCCGGCCGCCGCCGGCACCGGCACCTTCGCGTCGTCGAGCACGTAGTAGTAGGCGCCGCGCGCCTCCTCCAGCTCCCACGCCTCGCACGCGGCGACCGCGTAGAGCGACAGCTGCACGTCCTGCTCCAGCTGCGCCGGCGTCTTCGGCGGACCGGTCTTGTAGTCGATCAGCTCCCAGCCGCCCTCCGGCAGGCGGTCGACGCGGTCGACGCGCCCGCGCAGCACGTGCGGGCCGAGCTGGAACGAGAACGACTTCTCGAACCACATCGGCTGCGCATCCTCGCCCGCGAAGCGCTCGCAGTAGCGCGTCAACGCGTCCGTGGCCTTGCCGCGCAGCTGGATCTCCTGCTCGGAGGAGCCGAACCCGCCGCGCCGCCAGGCGGCGTCGAGCAGGCCCAGCATCCCCTCGACCGTCTGCGGCTCGTCGCCGACGTGGAAGCGCTCCAGCACCTGGTGCACGGCGATCCCGAAGCGCTGGTTCAACGTCGGCTCCTGCGGGATGCGGAAGACGCGCGCGAACTTGTACTTCAAGGGACAGGTGCGGTACGTGTCGATGTCGGACGCGCTCAGCACGAGCCCGTCGCCGCGGCGCGGCAGGAACGGCTCCAGCGACGGCTCCTCGCGCGCGGCGATCGCGGCCGTGCGCCGGCGCGTGTCGCGGTCGGCGCCGAGGACGTAGTCGTCAAGCGACGAGGTCTGGAAGATCTCGCGCTGCTCCGGCGTGATCGCCTGCGCGATGCGCGCGTTCACCTCGTCCAGGGCGTCGGCGAGCGGCTGATCTCTCGCGCGCTCGATCAGCGCCGCGAGCTTCACGACCTCCAGGTAGCGCACGACCGCGTGCGAGACGTCGAGGTCGGTGTCGAAGCGCAGCTCGCCCAGCGACGAGCCCGTGCGCTTGATCGTCTCCAGCAGCTCGTCGCGCAGGATCCGATACGTCGAGTGCAGCGACTCGCCGGGGCCGAACAGCTCCTCCGCGCGCTCCTCCCACTCCGCCCCCACGGCCAGCCGCGCCTCCTCCGCGAACGGCGAGGGCGGCTGCGCGGCGCCGCGGTCGCTCGCCTGCGGGTGCACGAGCACGAGCCGTCGCCGCGCGCGCGTCATCGCGACGTGCAGCAGCCGCCGCATCTCGGCGACGTGCGCGGCGTCGTCGTCCTGCGGCAGCGTCTCCTTCATCAGCACCGGCGCGATCGGCTCCAGCGTGCGCGTGTGCGCGCCCGGCATGCGCGCCGCGTGCAAGCCGAGCACGTAGACGTGGTCGAACTCCAGTCCCTGCGCCGCGTGCATCGCGAGCACCTGCACGCCGCGCACGGCGCCGGGCGGCGGATCGTCCTCCTCGCGCAGGCCCGCCTCGGCCGCGGCCGCGATCGAGCGGGCGAACTCGCGCGGCGTCGCCTGCGGGCGGCGCGCGACGAACGCCGTCGCCATCTCGCCGAAGCGCGCGAGCCCCTGCAGCCGTTCGACGACCTCCGCCTGCGCGGTGAACAGCTGCTGACGGCGCAGTCCCAGCCGCTCGATCAGGCGGTGCACGAACAGGTCCGGCCGCAGCGTGTCGAGCGCTCTCGCGGCGGATCCGTGCAGCGACAGGAACGTGCGGATGCGGTCGCGCGTCTCCGGGGGGATCTGCGGTGACTCCAGCGCGGCGGCGAGCGCAGCGACCATGTCGAGCTTGCGCCGGCGCGCGATCTGCGTGCAGCGCGCGAGGTCGATCGCCTGCAGCTCGATCGGCGGGCGCGCCAGCGCGCGCACGACCGCGGGCGCGTCGCCGGGGTCGGTCAGCAGCCGCAGCCACGCGAGCAGGTCGCGCACCTCGGCGCGCTGGAAGAAGGCGGCGTCGCCGACGAGCCGGTGGCGCACCGCGCGCTCCTCCAGCGCGACCGCGACCGCCTGCCCCTCGCGCCCGATCGAGCGCACGAGCACGGCGATCCGCTCGGGCGCGACGCGCTCGCGTCCGATCAGCCGCTCGACGTCGGCGGCGACGCTCTGCGCCTGCGCGCGCTCGTTCGCCGCGCGCCAGAAGGCGACCTCGTCAACATCCGTGCCGAACGCGGCCGGTGCCGGGTCGAGCCGCTTCTCGATGCGGTCCTCCAGCGGGGCGACGACCGCGGCCGCCGCGCGCAGCACCCGCGGCGGGCAGCGGAAGCTCTGCTCCAGCGTGACGACCGTCGCGTCGGGCAGCTCGGCCTGGAAGTCGCGCAGGTTCTTCGCGGCCGCCGCGCGAAAGCGCTGGATCGCCTGGTCGTCGTCGCCCGCCGCGCACAGGTTCCCGTGCTCGGCGGCGAGCAGGCGCAGCAGCAGCCCGTGCGCGAAGTTCGGCTCCTGCACGTCGTCGACGAGCACGTGGCGCCAGCGCTCGGCGACCTGCGCGCGCACGTGCGGATGCTCGCGCAGCAGCGCGAGCGCGCGGATCACGAGGTCGCCGTCGTCGAGTGCGCCGGCCTCGGCGAGCATGCGGTCGTGGGCGCGGTAGATCTCGGCGAACTCGCGCTCGCGCGCCGCGCGCGCTCGCGCAGCGTCGTCGTCGGCCGCGTCCGCCGCCAGCTGGTCGGCCCACACGGCGTAGTCCTCCGCCGAGA